>NZ_CP053439.1:0-320454 GCF_000769405.2 Rhizobium brockwellii | reverse complement strand
CGCCCTTCGTGTTAAGCTGAATCGGCGCGCCGCCGGCGTCGAGCACGGGATATCCCCTGATCGAGACGAGCTCGCCGGTATCCTTGATCGTGAAGCGACCGTCCCGCGTCAGGACGCGGCCGGCCGGCGTATCGAGCGAAAACCAGGCATCACCCTTGATGGCGAAATCGAGCATGTTGCCGGTGTGCTGCAACTCGCCGTTTCCCTCGTTCAGATAGTCGTTGCCCTGGGAAACGAACGCAACCTTGGTGTTCAGCTTGTTCTTGGTATTCGCCACCATCTCGTCGAACTTCACCTCGGTGGCGCGAAAACCGGTCGTGTTCACGTTCGCCATGTTGTCTGCGATGGTGTTCAGACGCTTTTCGAGGGCCATCTGCGACGACAGAGAAACATAAAGACCGGATTGCATGTCGGTAAGCTCCAAGCATTGGCGATGAACGGAACGAAAAGCCGGGGGTCGTCTGATGTGGTTCGGCCGGGATTTCGCTGAGGCGGCATCTCAGAAACGGGCGCGGGCACCCATTCGTCTCCTTTAGACTGACCGCAGATGCTTGCGCGAAGCTGGCACGCGGAAATGCCTTGCGATCGGGCCTTTCATCAGCCTCACGCAAGGCAGAAATCCTATCCGTCTCAAAGAAAAGCAACGTTCAGATTGGGCTGACGATGAACATCATTATCGGATTTATAGTGACTTGCGGCTGTATCGTCGGCAGCTTCATGGCGATGGGCGGCGAAGTGGACGCGCTGTTCCAGCCCTTCGAATTCCTCATCATCGGCGGCGCCGGCCTCGGCAGCTTCATCATGGCGAACCCGATGAAGGTGGTGAAGGACTCCGGCAAGGCGCTCAGCGAAGCCTTCCGGCACGCCGTACCGAAAGAACGCAATTATCTCGATACGCTCGGCGTGCTCTATTCGCTGATGCGCGACCTGCGCACCAAGTCGCGAAACGAAATCGAAGCCCATATCGACAATCCGGCCGAATCAACGATCTTCCAGTCGGCGCCGACGGTTCTGAAGAACAAGGAACTGACGGCGTTCATCTGCGATTACGTGCGCCTGATCATCATCGGCAACGCCCGCAGCCACGAGATCGAGGCGCTGATGGACGAAGAGCTCAACACCATCATGCACGACAAGATGAAGCCCTATCACTCGATCCAGATCATGAGCGATTCCTTCCCGGCGATCGGCATCGTTGCAGCCGTTCTCGGCGTCATCAAGGCGATGGCCCACATCAACGATTCGCCCGAAGTGCTCGGTCACCTGATCGGCTCGGCGCTCGTCGGCACCTTCCTCGGCATTCTCTTGTCCTACTGCGTCTGCTCGCCGCTGGTCTCCCAGATCAAGGTCGTGCGCAACAAGCAGCACCGCCTCTACGTCATCGTCAAGCAGACGCTGCTTGCCTATATGAACGGCTCGGTGCCGCAGGTCGCTCTCGAATACGGCCGCAAGACGATCTCGGCTTACGAGCGTCCTTCCATCGACGCGGTCGAGCAGGAAATGATGAACCCTGGTGGCGAAAACAAGGCGGCTTAAATGACTATGAGCAATGCTTCGCATGACAAACCGGTAATGGATCCTGCCCTTCTCGCCAAGCTGACAGGCGGGCTCGGCGACAGAGGCCGGGTCGCCAAGATCTGCAGTTCTTTCGGGGAAATCTACAGCGAATTCTTTCCCGACGTCATCAAAAGCGAGACCGGCCTCGACGTGACGGTCAACTATCTCGGCTGCGAGATCGGTTACAAGAACCACCTGATCGAAGACCTGAGCGCGAACGTCACGCTGGTCGATGCGACGTTGCGCAACTGGTCGCAGAACATCACGCTTGCCTGCGGCAACGGCTTCGTCATCACGCTGATGGAGCACCTGCTCGGCGCCACCGCCGATACGATCGAGGAACCGGCCGACCGGCTGCTTTCGATCATCGAGCTCGATCTGGCGGTCATGGTCTTCGACAAGATCGCCAAGGTGCTGCGCTCGGCCGTTAACGCGCCGGGCGGTTTCGAACCGAGTCTTTCGGCCCCGCACGCCCATGACATGCGCGCCCGGCCGCAGGAGGATCGTCCGGATGAATTCGCGGCCGCCATCAACATGTCGATCACGCTTGCCGGCATCGTTTCGGAATTTTCGTTGATCGTTCCGCAGACGGCACTTCTCAAGACCAAGGTGACGCCGCCGAAGCCGAAACGCCAGGCCAGCAGCAACTCCGCGGAATGGACCGAGCAGCTCGGCGACCAGGTCCGCCGCTCGCATGTCACGCTCGAGGCGAAGATCAGGCTGCAGGACCTGACGCTGCGCACGATATCGAAGCTGATGGTCGGCGACGTTATTCCGTTCCGCGACCACGGCGACGTGCGTGTCGAGGTCAGCGCCAACAGCAAGGAATTGTATGTGTGCGAGTTCGGGCGTTCAGGCGAAAACTACATGGTCCGCGTCAAGGATACGATGAACTCGGATGACGAACTCATCCGTCATTTAATGAATTAATCGGTTCTCTGGCTTTTGGGCTGCAAAGGCAGTTTGAGGCAAGTTTCAACTGGAATAGTGATTTCATGGCTACGAAGAAAACACAGCAGAACAGCGACCTCTCCCTGGATCTTCCGGGCAGCGAAGCGGATCTCGACCAGGCGATCGACGATCTGCGCGGCGTGCTGAAGCAGGATGCCGATGGCGACCTGTCGCAGTTTGGCGACGACCTGCAGGGCGAGCCCTTCGCAGCAGGAACAGACCTGGCAGCCTTTGGTGGCGAGACTTCGGAACCCCCCTTTGGCAGCGACGATTTCGGCGGCGATTTCGGCGGCGGCGATGCCAGCCCGGCTGCCGGCATGGATTTCGGCAGCAGCTCCTCCTTCGAGGCGTCGCCGGCCCCGCTCGGCAGCGCTTTGAATTCCAACTTCGATCTGATCATGGACATCCCGATCGACGTCCAGATCATGCTTGGCACCAGCCGCATGCAGGTCTCCGGCCTGATGAACCTCAATGAAGGGGCGACGATCGCCCTCGACAAGAAGATCGGCGAACCGGTCGAGATCATGGTGAATGGCCGCAGGATTGCCCGCGGCGAAATTACGGTGCTTGATAACGACGACACGCGATTCGGTGTGAAACTGATAGAAGTTTTGAGTACGAAAAAAGCCTGATCCCTGTGTGGGACGGAGAGGTTAGACCATGATGGACTTTGACGATTTCGGCGGCGCGCTAGCCGGGAAACCGTTGACCCAGGCTGAAAAGGCGGCGGCTGTTCTTCTCGCTATGGGAAAGGGAGTCGCCGGCCGGCTGTTGAAATATTTCACCCAGGCCGAGCTGCAGACCATTATCTCATCCGCCCAGTCGCTGCGCGCCATTCCGCCGGACGAGCTGCTGTTGCTCGTCTCCGAGTTCGAAGACCTCTTCACCGAGGGCGCCGGGCTGATGGACAACGCCAAGGCGATCGAGGCCATTCTGGAAGAAGGCCTGACGCCCGACGAAGTCGACAGCCTGCTCGGGCGCCGCACCGCATTCCAGGCCTACGAAACCTCAATCTGGGATCGCCTCAGCGAGGCTGAGCCGACATTCGTCGCGCAGTTCCTGCTGCGCGAACATCCGCAGACCGTCGCCTATATTCTTTCGATGATGCCCTCCTCCTTCGGCGCCAAGGTGCTGTTGCAGCTTCCCGACAACCGCCGCGCCGACATCATGAACAGAACGGTCAACATGAAGGCAGTCAGCCCGAAAGCTGCGCAGATCATTGAAAACCAGGTCATGACGCTGCTTGCCGAGGTCGAGGCAGAGCGCAATGCAGCCGGCTCGACGAAGGTCGCCGATCTCATGAACGAACTCGACAAGCCGCAGGTCGACACGCTGCTCAGCTCGCTCGAATCGATCAGCCGCGAATCGGTCAACAAGGTTCGCCCGAAGATCTTCCTGTTCGAGGACCTCATGTACATGCCGCAGCGCAGCCGCGTCATGCTGCTCAACGACATCTCGACGGATGTGCTCACCGTTGCGCTGCGCGGGTCGCCACCCGAGATCCGCGAATCGGTTCTCTCCGCCATCAGCCCACGTCAGCGCCGCATGATCGAATCGGATCTGCAGAGCGGCATGGGCGGCGTCAATCCGCGCGAGATCGCGATTGCCCGCCGCGCCGTGGCACAGGAAGCGATTCGCCTGGCCAATTCCGGCCAGATCGAGCTCAAGGAAAAGGAAGGCGACGCTTCGGCGGCCGCCTAAAACGTCGAGACTGTTGACAAATCCGGCATGCCGAAAGGCGGCTGTTGATCGCCATGCCATAGGCGACTACCCTTCCAGCAATGGACCGCGCACTAAAGCGCGTCGCATAGAACTCGGTTTCTGCGACGCGCTTTAGGTCTTTGTTTTGATGCATGTCGTCATCCCAAAACCGCTGCACACTTTTGGGCGACATGCACTAGCTGCGGCCTATTTCTTTGACGGAGGGCCGCGACTTGGCAGACGATGACAAGGACAGCAAAACAGAAGCCCCAACCGCGAAAAAGCAAAGCGATGCCGCGGAAAAGGGCAACGTGCCGTCTTCGCGCGAACTTTCGATCTTTGCGACCATCCTTGGGACCTACATTTATCTCGTATTCTTCCTTCCCGACAGCGTCGGACGCATGAGTGAAACGCTGCGAGACATCTTCGAACAGCCCGACCAGTGGAAGATCGAGACGGGGCCGGATGTCCTGGCCCTGTTCGTCCGGATCGGCTGGGCAAGTGCGGCGCTGGTGGCGCCCGCCTTCATCCTGTTCATGGTGTTCGGCATCGCCTCCTCCGTCTTCCAGAATCTGCCGACACTGGTGCTTGAACGCATCCGCCCGCAGGCCTCGCGTATCTCGCCGATCAAAGGCTGGTCACGGCTCTTCAGCGTGCCCGGCCTGGTCGAATTCGGAAAATCGCTGTTCAAAGTCGTCGTCGTCGGGGTGATCCTGTTCTTCGTGCTCAGGAGCGAATATTTCGGCTCGATCGACGCAATGTTCTCCGATCCGCAGACGATTCTGGTGCGACTGATGGCGGCGATGCGCAAGATCATCATCGTCATGCTGATCGCCACCGCGATCGTGGCAATCGCCGACCTTTTCTGGACGCGCCATCACTGGTTCACCGAGCTGAAGATGACGCGGCACGAGGTGAAAGAAGAAAACAAGCAGGCGCAGGGCGACCCCTTCGTCAAGAGCCGGCAGCGCTCGCTGATGCGCGACCGCGCGCGCCGGCGCATGATCGCCAACGTGGACCGCGCGACGCTGGTGATCGCCAACCCGACGCACTATGCGGTGGCGCTGCGTTACGCGCGTGAGGAGAACGATGCGCCGGTGGTGCTGGCCAAGGGTCAGGACCTGATTGCGCTCAAAATCAGGGAGATCGCCGAGAAGAACGGCATACCGGTGTTCGAAGATCCGCCCCTTGCGCGCTCCATGTTTGCGCAAGTCTCGATCGATAGTGTCATCCCGTCAGTCTTCTATAAGGCGGTAGCGGAGCTCATCCACCGGGTCTACGCTGCGGACGCCAAGAACAAACGGGTAAGATAAGCCGAATGAAAAAATGCCCTCACTCTACCCAGCGTGAAAAGATCCTCGCAGACGCGATCAGCCCGGTCGCTACTGAACTGCGCCTTCTGGATGCTTCTGACCTTATTTCACTGCTGCGCTTCGAGTATTACGGCAACCTTTCCGATCTCGTCGCTTCGGCGGCGGAGCTTTTCTTTCATCCGGGCACGGTGAATTTCGGCCTGGGCGGCAACTATACTCTGGAGTGGGGTGGCAAGCCCGAAGTCGTTCTCGATCTGGAAATCAAGCCACGCGGCGTCACCGTCTACGCGCAGCTCACCCTTGCCGAAGATCACGCCGGCATCGAGATCAATCATATCGCATTCCAGGACCCTTCGGCGGATCCTGACGAGAACACCATATTCCTCAGAAGAAGCCTTCGGGAATCGCGTTACAGCGTCAACCAGCCGCCTCAGGCACTGGCCGGCTGACTTTCTTCAAGACAGTCGAGCTTTCACATTCGCCTTGGACAGCAACTCAAAGCGTTACAGCGTTGCTTGCGCGTCTGAAAAGGACTGCGCGGGTCAGCTGATATAACCGAGCCGGATCGCCTTGGCGATCGCTTGGATGCGATTGACGGAATCGAGCTTGATGGTCGCCGAGCCGAGATAGGCGTTCACGGTGTGCACGGAGAGGCCGAGCTTGTCGGCAATCTCTTCGCTGATGCGGCCGTCGCCGGCCAGCTGAAGACAGGCGATCTCGCGTTCGCTGAGCGCCTCGGCAGCAGCCGTGCGGCGCTCGTCGAGCGAGAGCAGATCCATCATGATATGGCAGCAGCGACCGTGCAGTTCGACGATGGTATCGCTCGAGGGATCGATCTCATCGCCGGTGAAAAGGATGAAGCCGTTGCCGACGGCGCCAAGCCGCACCGGAAAGGCAAGTCCGGAGAAAGGCAGAATACCGTCCTGCAGCCGCGTCATGAACGGCGAGAAGTCCGCCGGTCCGGGTGCCGCACGATCGTAACCGCCGGCCCATGAGAGCGGCAGCAGCGACTTGTCGATATGGTCGAGAAGAATATCGCCGTAGGCATCCGTGAAGGCCTTGCCGAAACCGGCATTGGAAGACCCCCAGTTCTCGAGTTCGCAGACAAGCCGCTGCTTTGCCGGAATGCCCGAGCCGCTGACGCGGAAGATCGCGAAGCCTTGCGCATCGGCGAGCTTCTGCATCGCGATCAGCCGCGGAAAAAGATCGGACCGGCTGGAAATCCTGTTCACACGTACCATGCGCAGCTGCTCGGCGCTGCTCATCGTCCTGCCTGATGGATACCCCATAGATCCCCCTATACCAGATTATTGCGGACGGCGAAGGCAATGGCCTCGGACCGGGTCTTGGTCGCCGTCTTGCGCATCACGCTGGTGATGTAGTTGTTGATGGTATTGCGGGATATTCCAAGAATCATCGCGATCTCGTCGCTCGTCTTGCCCTCGGCGATCCAGAACAGGCATTCCAGCTCGCGGTCGGTCAAATCGAAATCGCGATCGACCTTCGTACCGCCGCAGCGAAGGAAGCTCGCGACATAACCTGCAAGCAGGCCGACATCGCGCAGGCGCTCCGGCGAAAGGATGAACCCCTCGCCGAACAGAAACATCAAGGCCAGCCGCGACCGGCCGACATTGAAGGTCACCGAACAATATTGGCGGCTGGCGCCATCCGGAACCTCGGCACTGTCAGGCAGAAGAGCAAAATTCGGCTGGAAGACCTGCATGCATTTTTCCAGCTCGGTCGATCGGGCATAGCCGCGGACCAGATCATTGGCGATGTCCCTGACCAGGTCGAAAGGCCAGTCAGACGAAACGATGAAATCGAGGCCACTTTCCTGGAGGAGATCGCAGCGCGCCAGAAGGTAGTACGAAGCACCCACGTAGTCCGTCAGTGCGCGCAGACCAGACTGCAACCTGCCGGTGCTGGCGACGCCGTGGAGGCGCTGGAGCAGCTCATCGCGCGGCAACAAATCCGGCACCACCGCACTCGCGAAATTCGCCATCTGCCTCTCGCCTTTGCTCGCCTGAATTACATTCATATCCATTGGCAATGTCCTGCGGCTGAGAAACGACCGAACTCGGTGCAACAGCAATTTTTCTGTAAGGGATTCAAGTCAAGTTCCGCTCGAATCCCATTTCGAATCACCCAAGGGTAAGCCAGTCGATGCAAATCACCATCTCCGACTTCTAGGGATTTACTTTCGCTGTCGCCAATGCACTGATTCGACCGCTCGTTCCAGCCTTCAAGATACAGGGAGGCTAAGGTGATTCTGGCGGCATCGCAACTTGCTTCGCGTTTTACGCGAATCCATCTCATCATGTCGCGCTACAGCCGCATTTCACTGGTCGGGTCTATCGTCTTATTCGAATTCCCGACCGTGATTGTCATGGCGGGTCTCTCGCATCTCCAGTCACGGCTTTTCAGCAAACAGCGGTTAGGGAATCAAGCTTCGGTACCGACATGAAAAAAGGCCGGTTGCCCGGCCTTTGTTTTACGCTGCTTCGTCGATCGCCCATTTCCTGAGGATTTTCGCGGCGCGTTCCTCGTTGATCTCGACCATACGGGAAAGCTTGCGTTCCGGGCCTTCCTTGACGCGCCGATTGAAGTTTCCATCGTCGTCGCCGAGGCTGAGCAGGTCCTCGGTACTGTCGAAGCCGAAGTCGGACCCGAAGCCGTCCATGAGAGCGCCTCCGGGCGCGCCCGATGCAGGCGCGAAGTCCGGAAGCTCGAGGCCGGCTGCTTCTGGCGTCGCGTCGCCGAAAGCCGCGGAGCTGCCGTTACCGCTGACGCTGCGCACCAGAGGCCGCAGGCCCATCCAGACCACCACGAAGGCGACCGCGACAAAGGCGAGCGAGTTGATGATGCCGGCAAGATTGCGGCTCAGCATATCCATGACGCGGACACCACCGGTGGCGTCTTCGAGCAGCTGATTTTCGAGGAAGTCCATGGCCGTGACGGTGACGACGTCGCCGCGCTTGGCGTCGATGCCGGCCGCCGAAGCGACGATCTTCTGCATTTCGGCAAGATAGGCGTCGACCTTGGTCTGGTCGGCGGGCTCGCCGACCATCTTGGCGATGCGGCCCTTGTTGACCACCACGGCAATCGAAAGCTTTTCGACCTTATAGCTGTTGCGGGTCGTCGCCGTCGTCTTGCTGTTGATTTCGTAGTTGGTCTGCTCTTCGCGCTTGTCGGACTTGTCCTGCGATTCAGGCCCGGCGGAACCGCCGGCTTCGGGCGCTGCCTGCGGAATGTTCTGCTCGACCGTCGTCGCGCTGTCGGACTGCTTCTGCTGCGACTGCTGGGCTTCCTTCGTCGAGCGGACCGAGCGTTCGACCTTGGATTCGGGATCGTAGGTCGTTTCCTGGATCTGCTGGGCGTCGGTGTTGAGATCGGCGGTGACGCTGGAGCGGAAGTTGTCCATGCCGAGGAAGGGTGCCAGCGCCTTGTCGATGTTGGATTCGACTTCCTGCTGGACGTTCTGGACGATGTTGAGCGAGCGGTTCAGCGAGCTGTTGCTCGCCTCGTCGCCGGACGCGAGCAGCTGGCCGGCGGAATCGAGGATGGTCACGTCATCGACGTCAAGCCCCGGCACGGCCGAGGCGACGAGGTGGCGGATCGAGGTCGCTGCGCTGCGCCCGGTGGTAGCGCTTGCGCGAATCATGACGGAGGCGGTCGGTTTCTGCTCCGCCTTGCGGAAGTTTCCGACCTCCGGCATGACGATATGGACACGTGCGGCGGTGATGCCCGAGATCGACTGGATGGTGCGGGCGATTTCGCCTTCCAGCGCTCGAACCCGCGTCACCTCCTGCATGAAGGAGGTCAGGCCGAGGGAGCCGACATTGTCGAAGAGTTCGTAACCGGCATTGGCGCTGTTCGGCAGGCCGCGCTCGGCAAGCATCAGGCGGGCCTTGCCCGTCATCCCCGCGGGGACGCTGATGCTGGAGCCGTCCGTGCCGACCTGGAAATTGATGTTGGCTTCGGCAAGCGCCATGCTGATCTGATTGAGATCCGGCGAATCCAGACCGACATAGAGGGTTTCCTGTGCCGGCTTGTTGACGAAAAGAGCGGCCGCAAGGACGATTGCAATGGAAACGGCACCGACGCCTCCAAGAATCATCAGGCGTGTTCGGCCAAGGGAACCGAAGTTCTTAAAGATCTGAACTAATTGATTTAACAGATTCATTCTGTTCTCGCACGATCCGTCAAAGACAAAGCAGGCTTATTGCCTCATCAGACGAATAGTCGGCGAAACTTGTGCGAGCGTTTCGTGAGAGCGTGCGGGAGCGAAAAGGCCTAAAGTAATTCCAGCAAAAGTGCGCCGCGGTTTTGCGTCCGGAATTGCGCAAGAACAAGGAGAAAACGGAGACGTTCTAGAAGAAGTCGAAGTCGCCGGCTGCCTTGCTCAGTGGCTGGGAGTGGCCGTGGCGTGTGGCGCCGCCCAATGCCTTCTGCATCTCGGCCAGCTTGACGAGGCTGAGCGCGGTTGCGACGTCGACTGCCCAGCCGTGCGGGATTTCGCCGGTGATGGTGTCGATAAATTCGGCAAGGCCGCGCGATTTCTGCACGGCCAGATCGATGCCCTGCATGACCTTCATGGCATCCGGCGAATTCAGGATTTCGGCGCCGCCGATTTCGAGAAGCTGCGGCTCGATGCGCTCGATGAGATAGGCGACATCGTGCAGTTCGGACACGATGCGCATCAGGATGTCGCTCAGCGCTTCGACAGGCGCGGGCGGCTCCATCATCTGGGTAAATGTCATATGAAAATCCTCGCCATCAAAAAAATTCGATACTGGTTTCGACGGGCTTCGGCGGAGCGGCGGGGCGCTGCTCGAGAGCGACGGTTCTCTGCGTTTCGGCGCCGGTCAGGGGGTATTGCCGGGCACGACCGGAGACCGGCCAATATTCAAGCTTGCGTCCATGCTCTCCGCCGGTCGAGGAACCGACCACCGGAATGCCTTCATCCCTCAGGAACTGCACGGCGAAGGCCGCGTTCTGCTCACCGACATTGGAGAATGTCGAGATCGTCTTCGCGCCGCCGAAGATTTTTGCTTCCAGCCGGTCGCGCCGGGCGCCCTGCTTCAGGAGGCCGTTGATCAGCAGTTCCATCAGATGCACGCCGTAGCGCGTGGCATCGCCGCCTGAAGTCGGCGACGTCGCCGAACCGGGCAGCAGAAAGTGGTTCATGCCGCCGACACCGGCGACAGGATCTCTGAGGCACGCAGCCACGCACGAACCGAGAATGGTCGACAGGACCGCATTCGGATCGCTCAGAACCTTGTACTCGCCCTGAATGATGTGCACGCGGCGGACTGCCCCCTCAGTGATCATTTCAAGGCTCCAAACACGGCTTCGATAGCCGCTTTCATCTTCTCGATCGTGAACGGCTTGGCGAGCACGTTATTGGCGCCGAGCTGGGCCGCCTTCTGCACCAGTGCGCGGTCGCCCTGGGCGGTCAAGATGATGAAAGCCGCCTTCTTGGTGTTCGGGTTGGTGCGCACGGCCTGAAGGAAGCCGATGCCATCCATCTTCGGCATGTTGAAGTCCGAGATCACCAGGTGGTGCGGCTGCTCGGCCATGATCTTCATACCCTGCTCGCCGTCGCCGGCCGAGGTGATCTGCTTGAAACCGAGCTGGGTCAGCGCGTCGCTGAGCAGCAACCGGCTCGTTACCTGATCGTCGACGATCAGAACTTTGATTTTCTCCGCGATCGACATTTATTCGGTCCCTTCCTTTCGGGCGGCTGTCATTTTCAATATTTCTTCACCAATGGCAGACAGCGGCAGCTGCTGCTCAACGGCGCCAAGTTCGTGGGCAACCCTTGGCATTCCGTAAACGACACAGGTTTTTTCGTTCTGGCCGAGCGTTCTGGCGCCGGCGTGGCGCATTTTCAACAATCCGGCGGCGCCATCGCGGCCCATTCCGGTCAAAATCACGCCGACGGCATTACGGCCCGCCAGTTCCGCGACCGAATCGAATAGCACGTCCACCGAGGGGCGGTGACCGTTGACCGGTGCCCGATCAATGAGACGGCAGCACGGCGCTGAGGCGTTGCTGACCTGGAGGTGACGCTCGCCGCCGGGCGCCAGATAGATCTTGCCGATTTCGAGACGGGCACCGTCGGTCGCTTCCTGCACCACCGGCGCACAGAGGCGGTTCAGCCGTTCGGCGAAGCTCTTGGTGAAGGTCGGTGGCATATGCTGGGTGATGACGGTCGGCGGGCAATTCGCCGGAAATTTCTGCAGCACGGCAATCAGCGCCTCGACGCCGCCGGTCGACGAGCCGATCGCGACGATCTTGCGGCCGACGCGGAAATCGGCGACCGAGGGCGGAGGCGCGACGGCGGCAACAGGCTGGGAATACTGGCGCTGCGTGCGTGCGGCGGCCTTGACCTTCTCGGCAAGGTCGCCAAACGGCCTGAGTTCGCCCGGCGCCGGCTTGCCGACGCAGTCGAACGCGCCGATCTCCAGCGCCGCAAGCGTCGCCTCGGCGCCGCGATGGGTCATTGTGGATACCATGATCACCGGCATCGGCCGCAGCGTCATGATCTTTTCGAGGAAATCGAGACCGTTCATGTTCGGCATCTCGATGTCGAGCGTCAGGACGTCGGGGTTCAGCCGCTTGATCGCCTCTCGCGCTTCCAGAGCGTCGCCGGCCTGGCCAATGACGTTGACCTCGGGGTCGGAACTCAGCACGGCAGTGATCAACCCCCGCATCGTCGGCGAGTCGTCAACAACGAGAACCCTTGCCGGAGCGCTCATGCCTTCCTCCCGAGACCTTTGGTCGTATAGCGATAGGTCGTGATGCCGATATTGTCGAAGACGTGTTTTGCCTCGCCGGAAACCCGCTCGGAATGGCCGATATAGAGATGACCGCCCTCCGGCAGCAGCCCGGCGAAACGCTGCCAGATCTTCATCTGCGTCGGCTCGTCGAAATAGATGACGACATTGCGGCAGAAAATGACGTCGAACTTGCCCTTGAACGGCCATTGCGCCATCAGGTTCAGCTCGTTGTAGGTGATCAGGCGCTTGACGCGGTCGTCGACCTGGAACTTCCGGCGGCCCTGCACCTCGACTTCGCTGAACCATTGTTTGCGCATGGCCGGCGACACGGTTTCGAGCGCATTTTCGTCATAGGCGCCGGCCCGGGCGATTGCGAGGATCTTCGGGTCGATGTCGGTCGCCAGGATCTTGAAGTCGTAATCGGCGACATTCGGCATCAGCGACAGCACCGTCAGCGCAATCGAATAGGGTTCCTGCCCGTCGGAAGAGGCGGCCGACCAGATGCGCACCCTGCCGCCCGATCTCGCCCGCTGCAGAAGCTCCGGCAGGACATGGTCGCGCAGGTGATCGAAATGGTGGTTTTCGCGGAAGAAGCGGGTAAAATTGGTCGTCAGATGCGAAAGCATCTCGCGGCGCGGCGCAGCACCGGCCGGCGAAGCGACGAGGTCGCAATATTCCCGGAAGCCGGACAGGCCGAGATTGCGGATATGCTTCGACAAGCGCGAATAGACGAGCGACGCCTTCGTCTCGTTGAGGAAGATGCCGGCATCCGAATAGATCATCGCGGCGATCTCGGTGAGGTCGCGGCGCGTCAGCGGATATTCTCCGCTCGCCAGGACCTCGTCGGATCCCTGTCTCTGATCTTTTGCGCCCATTACACTCATGCGGCTTCGCTTTCGGTCTCTGGAAAGAGGGATTCGAGTTCGATCAGGCAGATCATTCGCTTCTCGATGGCGAGAATGCCGCGGGCAAATTGACGCTCGAGCTCGGAGGAGATCTCGGGCGTCGGCTGGATGGTTTCATCGGTCACCGTCAGAATATCGGAAACGGCGTCGACCAGGAGGCCGACGACCTTGCGCCGGACCTGGGCGACGATGATGACATGACGGGCAGTCGGATCGGCCGGCTTCATGCCGAGCCGCGCCGCAAGATCGATGATCGGCAACACCGCGCCGCGCAGGTTGATGACACCCAGCATATAGCCAGGCGAATGCGGCATCGCGGTCGCGGGGGTCCAGCCGCGGATTTCGCGAACCGACATGATGTTCACGCAAAATTCCTGATCCCCGATGCGGAACGCGATCAGCTCGCGATCCCCCTCGTTCAGATTTTTTACAGTGTACGACATTCCCTTAGCCCACCGCTGCTAACGACATTTCCGCTTTGAGCGACTGGCCGCGCGAGGCGCCGACGACCGCGTCGACATCGAGGATGAGAGCGACGCGCCCGTCACCGAGGATGGTGGCGGCGGCAATGCCCGGCACGTGGGTGTAGTTCGCTTCCAGGCTCTTGATGACCACCTGGCGCTGACCCTGGATGGCATCGACCATCAGGGCGCGCTGGCCGCCGCCTTCGGATTCCACCAGAAGCGCCACGCCTTCGACCGGATTGGCCTGGGTGGCGCGGAAGTTCAGGATGCGGCCGACATCGACCAGCGGGCAGAAGCTATTGCGGATCGAGATCAGTCGATGGTTGGCACCGAAGGAATGGATCGCGGCAGCTTCCGGCTGCAGGGTTTCGACGATTGCGGTCAGCGGCACGACCAGCGTCTGGCCGGCGACGGTGACCACCATGCCGTCGAGGACGGCGAGCGTCAGCGGCAGGCTCATGGTGAAGACCGAACCGTGGCCCGGCTTCGAGGTGATGTTGATGCGGCCGCCGAGCGCCTGGATCGAGCGCTTGACGACGTCCATGCCGACGCCGCGGCCGGAGATGTCGGAGATCTTGTCGGCCGTCGAGAAGCCCGGCAGGAAGATCAGATTGTCGATTTCCTCGTCCGACAGGTTGGAGTCGGCCGGGATGAGGTCGTTGTCGATCGCCTTCTGGCGGACCTTCTCGCGGTTGATGCCGGCGCCGTCGTCGGCAAGCTCGATCAGGATGCGTCCCGAACGATGCTTGGCGGTCAGGCGGACAGTGCCTTCGGTGTTCTTGCCGGCGGCCGCACGCTTTTCAGGGGTTTCGATGCCGTGGTCGACGGCATTGCGGATCATGTGGGTCAGCGGCTCGGCCAGCTTGTCGATGACCGTCTTGTCGACTTCGGTGTTTTCGCCTTCAGTGATAAGGCGGATCGACTTACCGGTCATGTCGGCGATTTCGCGGACGATACGCGACATGCGCTGGAACACCGGCTTCACCGGCTGCGCGCGGATCGCCATGACCGAGTCCTGGATCTCGCGGGTGAGCTGCTGCAGCTCCTCGAGGCCCATATTGATCGAGGAGGTGCCGGTCGTGTCGTTCTCGATGACGCTCTGCGACAGCATCGCCTGGTTGATGACCAATTCGCCGACGAGGTTGATCAGGCGGTCGACACGGTCGAGATCGACGCGGATCGTCTGGCCGGCACCGGCGGCATTGTTCTGGGCGGCAGCGCTTGCTGCGGCCGCTGCGGCGGCTGCCGATTCCTTCTTCTCGACACGGGCTGCGGCTGCGGCCATCTGCGTGACGTTGGAGGCAGTTTCGGCGGCGGCAACGGCGGCGGCCGTCTCTTCGGCCCGCGCGTCTGAGGCGGAAACCTCTTCCGTTGCGCCTGTCTCATCCAGGATCGACAGATCGAAGGGAACCGGCACCATCGGCAGTTCGTCGTTGCTGGTCGCGTCGGCCCTTGCTTCTTCGACCGGCTTCACCGTCAGTTCGCAATCCCACTCGGCGAATTCGAAGACGGTGCGGATGGCGTCCTCGCCCTTGTCCGTCTTGACCGTGACGTTCCAGAAGAAATAAGCGCCTTCCGGATCGAGTTCATCGAGGCCCGGCAGGTCATCCGTATTGCAATAGATGGTCATTTCGCCGACGCGCGAGAGATCGCGCAGCAGCAGGGTGGCGTCATTGCCCTTGGAATAGAGTTCGTAGCGCGGCTTGAAGATGACTTCATAGGCCGGCATGTCGCCCGCATCGCCCTCGCCGCCAAAATCGTCGAAGGAAAAGGGGACTGGTTGAAAGCCGCTGTCGTCCGTCGGTTTGGGGGTCGGCGCCGGAGCGGCCTTTGCGGCGGCCTTCGGCGCAGGCGCCTCGACTGACGCCGAGGGAGACGGCATTTCACCGTTGGCCAGCGCCTCGAGCTCCCTGACGAGGCCGCGGCTGCGGCTTTCATCGACGCTGCCGCCGTCGCGTGCAACGTTCGTCAGGTCGGCGAGCACGTCAGCCGACTTCAGCATCACCTTCAGGACGTCCTGGTTCGGCTCAAGCTTGTTGGATCGAACGCAATCGAGAGTGGTCTCGAAAACATGGGCGAAGGCTACCAGATCGTCAAGGCCGAAGGCACCGGCGCCGCCCTTGATCGAATGCACGGCACGGAACACCGCATTGACGGTTTCCGGATCGCGATCGCCATCATTCATTTTCAGAAGACCGGATTCCAACTCTGCGAGCTGTTCCTCGCACTCCTGGAAAAAGATCTCTTTGATTTCGTTCATATCCATCGGAGCAAATCCTGGGTTTAAGCGGTTACACGCTCAATGGCATCGATCAGCTTGGCCGGGTCGAAAGGCTTGACGATCCAGCCCGTGGCACCGGCCTGGCGGGCGCGGTTCTTCTTTTCCGCGTCGCTTTCGGTGGTCAGGACCAGGATCGGGATCGCCCGATATTTCTCGTTGCGGCGGACACCTTCGATGAAGCCGAAACCGTCGAGGCGCGGCATGTTGATGTCGGTCACGATGACGTCGGGATTGGACTCTTCGAGAACCTCGAGGCCCTCGATGCCGTCTTCCGCCTGGATCGTCTCGAAGCCGGCATTGTTCAGCGTCACGAGAAGCATGTTTCGGATGGTGCGGGAATCATCCACGGTCAGCACTTTTTTCTTCATTGCCGAATCTCCTTGGCAAGCAGGTGGTCAATATTGACGCCAACCAGCTGCATGGTTTTCTGAAATGCGTCGGACACCTTGGAGAAGGTGAACGGCTGCTTGTCCTGCTCCCAGGTCTTCTCGGCGGACATCAGAACCTGGGCGCAAAGCGCACCGATCCGTTCGACGCCGGAAGCGTCTATCGAAAGACCGCTACCCCGGAGGGAGAGGAGTTTATCGCGCAAGGCGGAAGCCTCGTTGAGGTCGAGCACCGCTGTCAAATCCAGCGTTTTGCCACTCTTCTTTGCTGCCATCAGCTTTTCCTTGTCCCCTTGTCCCCGGCCCGAAAAGACGAGCTGAGGCAATCATCCGATAGGTTAGTAAACATTCCGCCCACCTCCGACGCTTGCGAACGCCTGCTGAAGGCCAAAATCGTCATTTTCGTATTCGTCCACGACCGGTGCCGGGCCGGTCGCGCCCTCAAGGGCGCGCGGCGGTGTCACGCGCACCGGCGTCGGGCGCCCGGCAGTGGCGTTTTCCCGGGCGATGCGGAATTCGCGAATCGTCTGGCCGAGCTCGAGAATGACGCTGTGGAGGTGGTCGGCGCCTTGCGCCGAGCGCTCCGCCAGGCCGGCGCTATCGGCCACCTCGCCACCCAGGCCCTTGACGTCTGATGTCACGCTGTCGAGGCTTGCGGCATGTTCGCCGGTTCGGGTGGCGATGCCTGCGATGGCGGCGTTGATGTCGGTGACCTGGCGCACGATGCTGCCGATCGAATCCTGTGTGCGGCCGACCATCTGCACGCCGGCGTCGACCTGCGCCTTGGTCGTCGTCACCAGTGTCTTGATCTCGCGGGCGGCTTCGGCCGAGCGCTGGGCAAGGGCGCGGACTTCCTGGGCGACGACGGCAAAACCGCGGCCGGAATCGCCGGCGCGAGCAGCTTCGATGCCGGCATTCAGCGCCAGAAGATTGGTCTGGAAGGCGATCTCGTCGATCGCGCCGATGATCTGGCCGATCTTTTCGGCCGACTGCTCGATATCGGCCATGGCGCTGATCGCGCGGCCGACAACTTCACCGCTTTCCTCGACGGCGGCGCGCGTCGTGGCGGCCGCCTGTTCGGCAGCGCGGCTGTCGGCAGCACCGTTGCGCACACTGCCGGCAATGCCGGCAAGGGCGGCGGCGGAAAGCTGCAGCCGATCGGCCTGGCCGGAAGCGGTGCCGGCGAACTGCCGCGACAGACCGGCAAGCGAGCCCGTCGCCGCTTCGGCCTTGACCGTGCGCTCGGTGATGGCGGTGAATTCGGCCTGGAGGCCATCCAACGCACCGTTCAGTGCGGCGGCGATCCCGGCATAGGCGCCGTCGACGGGCGCGCGTCGCGTCAGGTCGCGTGCGGAAAGACCGTCGATGACATCGCCGAAGATCCGGGCGATCTCGGCCTCGTTGTCGGCGCGCTGCTCGGCAAGCGCGCGCTGTTCCCCGGCGCGCAGTGCATTGAAGCGGAGCGAGACAGCAATTTCCACATCGACCATGACGATGCGGATGATCGCCGTCATCAGGTCGGAGATTTCGCGGGTGCGGCGCTTGGCCGACGGCAGCAGTGGACGGCCGGCGATCTGCTCGGCGAGGCCGGAAACAACATGCTCCAGCATGACGCCATGGCCGGCCACGTGCCAGCGCGGGTCAAGACCCATCTTGCTTTCGGTATCGGAGAGCACCTTGACGCGCTCGGCATAGAGGCTGTCGAACCGTGCATCCGTCAGCACGTCCCAATGCGAGGACTGCAGATCGTGCAGACGCTCGACTTGGCGTTCGCTCTCGAAATTGCGCGAGGCGTCGGGGAATGACTGGAACCGGTGGAAGAGATCCCTGAGGCCCGCCTTCAGATGCGCTTCGAGCGCCGGCCGGTTACGGCGCACCAGCTCGCACTGGTCGGCATCGAGACCGGCAAAGCGCAGGCGGTCGCGCAAGCTGCCTGCCTGCGCTCCACGAGCCTGATCTGATGGCATGTCCTGCCTCAACGCCTGTCCCCAACCACTTTCCGGGCGAAAGCCCGGCCAAAAACTTGTGCAGCATCCGATGAACGCGAAGCGTTGAGACGGTCCTCACCACCGGTTACAACCGGCGGAGCGAAGCCCCCTGATCAGCTATGTTTCGGAGCTGTCTGAAGAGATGGATACCGGATCAACCCGGTACGGCGGGACGGCGTCATGCCTGGTGGGAACGAGTGCATCTTCCCATTCCGACGTATAGACCAATGTTTATGGTTAATTCCTTGCTTGAAGGTTAATAAGCCTTTCGGAGAACAGGCTTTTCAAGCAATTCGAGGCAGTTCGCAGCAAATACTGTTGCGGAGTTGCATGGCTGCTACAAGGCACACGCAAGCTCCGTGTTATATGCCGGTGGATAACCAAGACATGACGTCGACAAGGACAGAGCAATGATTGTTCTCGGATTGGGTGCCTGCTTGATTGCAATGACGCTGCTTGCAGCCGTCGCACGCCTCGATTCCATCGCCGCAAACCGCGACATCCGCGCCCTTCGGGTGTTCTAAACGCGTCGCAATCTTTCAGATAGGCTCCTCGTGCTTTAACGCTGCACAGTTTTGCGCGACATGCTTTAGAGCCACCCTTCCCCGTTGGCAGTCCGGCACCTTTGGTGTATCGCACTCGCGCCTTTCATGTCAGCGGAACTATCGGTTCATGTCCCCCAGATCTGGTCTCCTCATCGTTCTTGGCTTCACGCTCTGGCGCGTCGTCATGCTCAATTTCGATACGACGGACCTTTTCGTCGACGAGGCGCAGTACTGGTTCTGGTCGCAAAACCTCGACCTCGGCTATTATTCCAAGCCGCCGATGATTGCGTGGGTGATCCGGGCGATGACCGAGCTTTCCGGCTCCAACGCCATCTATTGGATCAGGCTGCTCGGACCGCTGATCCACATGGCGGCGGCACTGGTGCTGATGAAGACGGCAAAACGTTTCGTCGGGCCGGAGATCGAAGGCTGGACAGGCGCCACCTACATCACCCTCCCGGGCGTCGCGCTGTCTTCGGTGTTCTTCTCGACCGACGTGATCCTGCTGTTCTTCATCGCGATCGCGCTGCTTGCCTATTTCGGCTTGACGCAGCGGCGCTCGGTTGGGCTGGCGCTCGTCATGGGCCTTGGCGTCGGCCTCGCCTTCCTGACGAAGTATGCCGTGCTGTTCGTCGTTCCGGGCGGCGCGATTGCCCTCCTCCTCATTCCGGCGGCGCGCATCGCCATCCGGGATTTCATCATCGCAGTCGCGGTCGCGGCGGTCGTCGCCTTGCCGAACCTCTGGTGGAACCTGCAGCACGACAACACGACGGTGCGCCATACCCAGGACATCGCCCATTGGAGCGAACTCGGCATCAATCTCCGTCGCGGGCTTGAATTTTTCTCCGCCCAATTCGGCGTCGTCGGGCCGATCATCTTCTTCGCGATGCTCTGGGCGGTCTATCGCATGATCAAGGGCATGAGCGACGACCGCGAGAAGATGCTGGTCTGGCTGTCGATGCCGGTCGTCGTGCTCATCACGCTGCAGGCAACGGTCGCCAAGGCCTATGCCAACTGGGCGGTGACCGCCTATGTCGCCGGCACCATCCTTGCCGTCTGGCTGCTTTACCTGAAGTGGCCGAAGGGGCTCAGGCTGTCGCTGACCATCAACGGCATCGCCAGCCTGCTCTTTCCGCTGGCGACGATTTTTCCGCATCAGTTGCTGCTGCCGAACGGCGACGCGCTGATGAAGCGCTATCTCGGCCGCGCCGAGGTCAGCCGCGAGGCCGCCGCACTCGCAGCTCAGGCCGGCACCGACATCATCGTCACCGACAATCGCGATATGGTCGCCGATCTCTTCTATACGCTGCGCGATGCATCCTACCGGATCTATGCGCGGGCGCCGGCGGGCCTTCCGGAGAGCTATTACGAGCAGGAATTCGCTCTGCCCGCCGACATCACCGGCAAGGTGCTTTTCCTGACGGACGGGGCCTTCACCTGCGCCACCGAGACGCCCGAGGTGCTGAAGAACTGGCAGCCGACGGAAGGCAACTACAAGGGCAAGACGCTTTCCATCTACAAGGTCTCTGCCGCCTGCCTGGCGCCCTGAGCGTGTTCAGTCTGCCCAATGACAACACCAAGCCTCTTTTCAGAGGCGCAACGCAGTAACACTTTGAATTGCTGCATCATTTTATGCAGTCGGCAGGTAAACACCGGTGCCTGCCCCTTCGATCTCCACGAATTTGACGCCGCCTTCCTCGAAGGCGAGGCGCAGTTGCGCTTCCGTCGCGCGGTGGATGTCGTGGTGCCGGCCTTCATAATCGCGGATGGTGCTGCGCGAGACGGCAGCCCTTTCGGCAAGATCGGTTTGAGTCCAGTCGAGCAGGCCGCGCGCCGCGCGGCAGAGAGCGGGAGTGAGAATTGTTTCTCTTGCGCCTTGACCCATGATTTCAAGTTGCCCATATTGGTCGATATAGACCATATATGTCATATTACGAACGGGATTTCCAGATCGGGAGACAGCGATGCCACACGATACGCCCTTGATTTCGACAATCGTCGGCGGCCTCGTGCTGGCTTTCATCTTCGGCGCCTTCGCCCATCGGCTGCGGATGCCGCCGCTCGTCGGCTATCTGATCGCCGGCGTGCTCGTCGGACCACATACGCCAGGTTATGTGGCAGATCAGAACCTTGCGCCGGAGCTGGCCGAAATCGGCGTCATCCTGCTGATGTTCGGCGTCGGGCTGCATTTCTCCCTGAAAGACCTGCTGTCGGTGCGCGGCATCGCCGTGCCCGGCGCGATCGTGCAGATCGCTTTTGCGACATTGCTCGGCTGGGGGCTCGGCGCCTTCATGGGCTGGCCGACCGGCGGCAGCCTGGTCTTCGGCCTGGCGCTTTCGGTCGCTTCCACCGTCGTGCTCTTGAAGGCGCTGCAGGAGCGGCGCCTTGTCGAGACCGAGCGCGGCAGGATCGCCGTCGGCTGGCTGATCGTCGAGGATCTCGCCATGGTGCTGGCGCTGGTGCTGATCCCGGCCGCAGCCAGCATCGGCGGTGAGGGTCACGCTCCCGTCGAGCCGCTCTCAGCCGCGCTCAGCCGCCTGTTCGGCCTCGATCTCGGCATCGGTGGCATGATTGCCATGACGCTGGTGAAGGTGGCGCTGTTCGTGGCGCTGATGCTGGTCTTCGGCCGCAAGCTCATTCCCTGGACGATGCATCGCATCGCCCATACCGGTTCGCGAGAACTCTTCCGGCTCGGCGTGCTGGCGATCGCGCTCGGCGTCGCCTTCGGGGCGGCGAAGCTCTTCGGCGTGTCGCTGGCGCTCGGCGCCTTCTTTGCCGGCATGGTGCTTGCCGAAAGCGAGCTCAGCCATCGCGCCGCACAGGAAAGCCTGCCGCTGCGGGACGCCTTCGCCGTGCTGTTCTTCGTCTCGGTCGGCATGCTGTTCGATCCGAACATCCTGATCGACAAGCCGCTGCCGATCCTCGCCACCATCTTCATCATCGTCATCGGCAAGTCCGTCGCCGCGCTGCTCATCGTGCTCGCCTTCAAGAAGCCGCTCAGTACGGCGCTGACGATTTCGGCCAGCCTCGGCCAGATCGGCGAATTCTCCTTCATCCTCGCCGCCCTCGGCGTCGAACTGGGGCTGCTGCCGGAGGAAGGCCGCGATCTGATCCTTGCCGGCGCCATCATCTCGATCATCCTCAATCCGCTACTGTTCTTCCTCTGTGACCGCATGCGGCCGCTGCTGGATGGTGCAAAGCGCGAAGACGTCGCGGCAGACCCTGCTCCCGCTGCAGATGCAATAGCAGCGCCGGAGGAGATACCGCCCGAAGATGACGAGGTGCACCCGACCGCTCTCCGCGGCCACGCCATTCTCGTCGGCTACGGGCGGGTTGGCAGCATCGTCGGGCAGAATCTCAAGTCGTCAGCCACACCTTTTCTCGTCATCGAGGACTCCGACAAGCGCATCGGCGAGCTGAAGGCGCAGGGTATCGAAACTCTGGCGGGCAATGCGGTGATGCGGGAAACCCTCGACCTTGCCAATCTTTCCGGCGCCCGCAGCATTGCCATCGCCATCCCCAACGCCTTCGAAGCCTGCCGCATCGCCGAGCAGGCACGCAGCGTCAATCCATCGATCCTCATCGTCGCCCGCGCCCATTCTGACGCAGAGGTCGATGAGCTGAGGCAATATGGCGCCGACACCGTCATCATGGGTGAGCGTGAAATTGCGCTTGGCATGGTTGACCGGCTCGCCCAAGTGCATCATGAGAGTGTGCCCTATGAAGACAGCCATGGGCCTGATACAATTGCCCCGACGGATGACCCTCCGCCGGAAAGAGAATGAGAGATTGGCGCGCTTTTGAGCCGATACGGGAGTGACATCGCCGGGACGGAGAAGATGGAGCTGGAACAGCGCCGTCTGACGAGCCGTATCGCCGCTTCCCTCCTCGTCGCCATCCTTGCCTATCTCGGCCTGCTTTTCGGCGGCAATCTGGTGATCTCCCCGGCGGCCACCGCCAATACGCTTTCCTCTTCCGATCGGGATTCGCAGCCGCCGCAGCTGACTGCGCGCGATGCCGTGCGCGGGCTGCTTGCCACTGAACGCAGGCTTGCACCGAAGCAGGCGGCGCATGACGCCGGACCGCTTGCCCTTGCCGCCGCCCCGGTTGTCGATTTTTCCGGCTGGACCATAGCCGCGCCTTTTCCGGCATTTGAAGCCTCGCTTCATGCCGCAGTCTCCAGGACCCATCAGCCGCGCGCACCGCCGGTCGCTGCCTGACGCTCGCGCCGATCGGCGCTTCCGACCATTGACGACATGCCGCCAGCGCCCGAGCGCCGGCCCTCGATATCAAGGAATACAACATGCGTACTTCACGATGGCTGGTGGTCACCTATTCGGTGATCATCCTACTCGGCCTATTGATCGCCCTGCCGAACGTCCTGCCGCAATCCGTCCTCCAGCGCGTGCCGGCCTGGCTGCCGCATGAGCAGGTGTCACTCGGCCTCGACCTTCGCGGCGGTTCGCACCTCGTTCTGGAAGTCGACGAAGCCGACCTGACCAAGGAGCGGCTGCAATCGCTGCTTCAGGACGCGCGCCGCGTGCTGCGCGAAAAGGGCATTCAGCCGAAGGCCGTGGTCCGCAGCCAGAACCAGATCGTCGTGACGCTTGCCGATGCCGCGCAGAGCGATGCTGCCGTCACCGAACTCAAGACGCTTGCCAACCCGATCAGCACCGGCCTCAGCGCCGGCCAGGCTGATCTGGCCGTCACCGCAAACGGCGCCACCATCACCGTCGGCTTCTCGCCGGCCGGTATCTCCGCCAATGTCGACAATGCCGTCCAGCAAAGCCTTGAAGTCATCCGCCAGCGCGTCGACCAGGTCGGCGTCTCCGAGCCGACTATCCAGCGCATCGGCGCCAATCGCGTGCTCGTCCAGCTTCCGGGCGCGCAGGATCCGTCACGCCTGCGCGAACTTCTCGGCTCCACCGCCAAGATGTCGTTCCACATGCTGTCGCCGAACAATGCGCCCGGCCCCGGCGTGACCATGCTGAAGGACGATGAAGGCCGTTCCTTTCCGGTCCTCGACCGCGTCGAAATCTCCGGCGACCGCCTTTCGGATGCCCGCGTCAGCTTCGACCCGAACACACATGAGCCAATCGTCAGCTTCCGCTTCGACAGCGCCGGCGCCAGCCGCTTTGCCGAGATCACCCGCCAGAACGTCGGCAATCCCTTCGCCATCGTCCTTGACGACAAGGTGCTGAGCGCGCCTGTTATCCGCGAGCCGATCACCGGTGGTTCCGGCCAGATCTCCGGCAGTTTCTCGGCCGATAGCGCCACGACGCTGGCCGCCATGCTGCGCGCCGGCGCCCTGCCCGCCAAGCTGACGGTCATCGAAGAGCGCACCGTCGGCGCCGACCTCGGAGCCGATGCCATCAAGATGGGCATTTATTCCGGCATCGTCGGCTTTGTGCTCGTCGCAGTCTTTATCTTCGTTCTCTATGGCACCTGGGGCTTCCTGGCGAATATCGCGCTGTTGATCCACACGATCCTGACCTTCTCGGCGCTAACGCTGGTTGGTGCGACGCTGACGCTGCCGGGCATTGCCGGTGTCGTTCTCGGCATCGGCCTTGCGGTCGACGCCAACGTTCTCATCAACGAGCGCATCCGCGAAGAAACGCGCAAGGGCAAGAGCGCCTTCGCCGCCATCGATACCGGTTTCCGCCGCGCCTATTCGACCATCATCGACGGCAACATGACGGCCCTGATCGCTGCGGCCATCCTGTTCTTTTTCGGCTCCGGGCCGGTTCGTGGCTTTGCCGTGACCATGGCGCTCGGCCTGATCATCTCGATGTTCACATCGGTCGCCTTCGTGCGGGTGGCGATGATCGAGATCACTCGCCGCCGCAAGCTCAAGGTGCTGAACATCAGGCCGTTGATCCCGTTCAGCCCCTATGACAAGCACATCGAGTTCATGAAGGCGCGCTTCTTCGGCGTCACCGTCTCGGCCCTGCTTTCGATTGCCTCCGTCGTGCTCTTCATTCATCCGGGCCTCAACTACGGCGTCGATTTCCGCGGCGGCATCCAGATGGCCGTCAAGACCCAGGGCGCGGCCGATCTTGCGAAGTTCCGCGAAGGTCTTGATAGTCTCGGCCTCGGCGAAATCACTCTGCAGTCCTTCGGCGACAAAAGCAGCATTCTCGTTCGCGCTCAACGGCAGGAAGGCGGCGAAGAGGCACAGACGGCAGCGGTAACCAAGCTGAAGGCCGAAGTCACCAAGATCGATCCGACCGCCACCATCGAAGGCACCGACGTCATCGGCCCGAAGGTCAGCGGCGAGCTTGCCTGGGCCGGTATCCTGTCGGTGGTGATCGCAAGCTTCGCGATGCTCATCTACATCTGGGTGCGGTTCGAATGGCCGTTTGCCGTCGGCGCCATCGTCACGTTGGTGCTCGACGTCACAAAGGCGATCGGGTTCTTCGCGATCACCGGTCTCGACTTCAATCTGACGGCGATCGCCGCCATTCTGACGCTTGTCGGTTATTCGGTGAACGACAAGGTCGTCGTCTATGACCGCATGCGCGAAAATATGCGGCTTTATAAGTCGATGCCGCTGCGCGAGATCATCGACAAGTCGATCAACGAGACCCTGGCGCGGAGCCTTTACACCAATGCGACGGCCTTCCTCGCACTGGTGCCGATGGCGATCTGGGGCGGTAGTGCTGTCTCGAGCTTCGCGATCCCGATGGTCTTCGGCATTCTCGTGGCCGGCGCCTCGTCGATCTTCATCGCGGCACCCATCCTGCTCTTCCTCGGCGACTGGCGCCGCCGCCATGCCAAGGCGGCATCGGCAACCGATACGGCCGTCGAGATCATTCCGCCGGAACAGGGTCGCCCGCGCAAGTCCGCGAGCTAAGATCCCGTTGACGCATCCTTGATAGGGCGCCGGTTGCAGAGCCGGCGCCCTCTTTCTATTGTCGACTACTGCATTATGTTCCAATTCAAGGTGTTACAGCGTCCTTCGCGCGTCTGAAAGGACGCGCAAAGGACGCTGTAATTGAGATCGGGGAAGCCGCCAGATGTCATCCAACCCGACAAGACTGCCGGAAACTACCGTTGCCGGAGACAGCGAGGAGCGCATCAAGCGTTTTCTCGCGACTGCCTCGCACGACCTGCAATCGCCGCTCCGCCATATCGCCATGTATGCCGAGCTGCTGCTCGACGATCTTGAGGAGACGCTCGACGGCGAACAGCTTCAGAGCCTGCGGATGATCATGGAAAAGGCGCAGACGGCGCAGCGCCTCACCAAGGCATTGATGAGCCTTGCCGCTGGCACACCTCAGGTGACGCCTGAAGAGGTCGATCTGCAGGCGCTGGCCGAAAATGTTTGGGGCGAACTGACCGACGAGACGGCGGTCGCCGAGGCGACGCTTGAAAGCGACGGCCTGCCCTCCATCCGTACCGACCGTGCCCTCCTCGGTCTGGTGCTGCGGCACCTTTTGACCAATGCCCTCACCTACCGCGGGGAAGCCTCGCCGCATGTGGCCATTGCCGCGGAGCGCGAGGGGACGGACTGGTTCATCCGGATTTCCGACAATGGGTCAGGCATTGATCCAGCTTATCGGGAGCGGATATTCGAGCCGTTCTGGAAATTGCCGAAGGCGGGAGCGGTCCCGGGCGCCGGTCTCGGGTTGACGACGGCCCGTGAGTTTCTGGCGGCGCTTGGCGGCGATATCGGTCTCGAACATTCGGATGCAAGCGGCAGTCGCTTCATCATCCGTCTTCCCATCGCTTGATGGTTAGATACTATAATCGTCCTTCCAGAAATCCGGGACGTCATAGGTCACATATTCGCGGATGATGTGCTGCAGCGTCTGGGCATCGATTTCGTCCTTGCCGATGCGGAAATCGACGCCGTAATCCGGGAATTCCTGGAAATAGCCGCCCGAAATATCGGTGGAGACGACGCCGATCGGGCCGGTGTAACCAATGCCACGCAGCTCCGGTACCGTTTCGCGGAAATCGGCATTGGGCAGAAGGCGATTGTCGAGCAGGATAAGATCGAAGCGCGCAAAGCGGATCTTTTCCAGCGCGTCACCGATCGATGGCGAATATTCGACTTCGACGGCCGGCTCGGAGAGATCGGCGATCTTCTTCTTGAGCGCGCGGAATTCGATGAATTCGTCGTCGACAAAGAGAACCTTTACGGCGTTCCTCCGGCCCGTTTCGGTGATCATCGTCTCATTTCCCCAATCCCGAAACCAACTTCACGAAACCAAACCATTCCTCAAGGCGATCGCCACCATATGAACGCGGTTGACAGCGTCGAGTTTGCGCGCGGCCGCGGTGATGTGCGAATTGACCGTATGTTCGGAGAGACCGAGAATGATGGCGATTTCCGCCGACGTCTTGCCTTCGCTCGTCCATTTGACGATTTCCGATTCGCGCTGCGTCAGCCGTCCGGACATTTCCGGCGTCAGGATTTCCTCGTAGAGCTTGTCGAAAATGCGCATGGCGTCGAGAAGTATGTCGGCGATCTCACTCTGATCCGGCTCCTGACGCTCGCCGCTGAGCACGAGGCAATATCGCCGCCCTTCCGGCGTAAACAGCGGGATGAAGAGAAAGACGCCACTCAGGAATTCGTTGAAAACAAGATCGGACGGATAAACTTCCGGCTGTGCGCTCCTGCCATGGACCGGCGTTGCCAGGAACTGGGCAGTCTTTGCCCGGACGGTGCCCAGCGCTTCCTTCAACGTCGTGATGAAAAGGCCGACGCGCCGCTCGGCGACGTTGGTGATGACGACATCACGTTCACCGAAAGGGGCCGAAGCCTCGGAAATACGGGCCAGCGCGAAATTGTCGAAGTTGTAATGCTGCGCCGCCGATTTCAGCAGACGGAAAAAATCGGTGCGATTGATCGCCCGGCTCAGCTCTGGTCCGGCATGAAAGGGAATTGCCGGGGCATTGTTCATTCCTACTCTTCCTCTCCTCCCGCCAATGCCTCTAATCCCGAAATCTTGGGATATACGTCTTAAACGCGAAGAGCTACAAAAATTGCGAGACGGTTGATGAGAGATATCGAAAACGGGGACTTTCGATATGTAAGGCGGAAATCATCAATTATCTCAACGACAGGTGATGCACGGGCAGATTTTACTGAGGGGCAGTAGTTCTTACCTGGGTATCGTATTCTTCCTGCATTCAACATCCATGAATGCGAGAAGGCAGTGCCAGACGTAAGCGCGAGAGAGCCGATAGACCCATTCAGCTAAGGGGTTGGCTGATGTTCGTGGCGGCGAACGCGGGTTGATCGGTTCTCTCAGCGCTTATCATATTCTTCGCTTCGGTTGCATCTTGTGATGCGTCCTCGACCTTGTCAATTGCGGTTTGTCAGATGGCTTGGACGAATGAGAGGAAACAAGGCTTTCGGCTTTCGCCGTTTTCTACATCTCAAGATTGAGAATGATCGTGGCAAGGTCAAGTGGCTTTTCCAGATAGACGTCGGCGCCGGCATCGAGTGAGCGGGCGCGGTCCTCGGCAGCATCCGATCCGCTGCAGATAGCAAGCCGCATCGCCTTGAAACGATCATCCAGGCGCAATCGCGTGATCAGGCCGATGCCGCTATCGAGCGGCATATAGAGATCGGCGACCAGCAGATCGGGCGAGGTCTTGCCTTCTGCCGCGCGCGTCTCCAAAGCCTCCAGCGCCGTCTCGGCTGCGGAGAAACAGAATAGATCAACGTCTATCTGCTGCTTTCTGCTCATATAGTCGAGATAGAAGAGGTCATCCTTGCTGTCATCGACATAAAATAGGGTGGTCATCTAGCACCGTGATTTGGATATTGTTCGAATGAACCTCGCTGTCCTTCGACATCACCATATCGCGGTTCCACTAAAATTCGATATACCTCATCGCAGATCATTTCGCAAAAAGCGCGGCACCGCCCTGCCTTGCCTATTGAGTATTCCTCGATTTCGGAAAAGATGGCCGCGCAAACCGAAGGAGGACACAGGGGTGCAGGATCAGGGCAACGTGGACCTGCAGGACCAGTCAAGACAGCACTACCGTGCCTTTGCGATTGCCGTCGGCTGCCTGATGTTGCTTCTCGGCGCGACGGCGCTTACCGGCTGGCTGCTGCAGGCCGAGATTGTCATTTCGCTGTTTCCCGGCTTTCCGTCGATGGCTTTCAACACCGCGCTCTGCTTTGTGCTTTCCGGCGCAGGGCTGGTCGCCTCGACACTGGCCGCCCGCCGTTTTCGAATAATGGCAGCGATCACGATGGGGCTTGCGGCGGCGATCGCCGCGGCCCGCCTCGTCGAAATCGTCACGATCGGGCGGTCTTTTCACAATGTCGACGTGTTGATCTCGCGCTTCCTGGTTTCGCCGGATTTCCTCGCTGAGATCGGCGGCGGCATGGGGCCGAACACGGCGCTGGTCTTCCTGATTGCCAATCTTTCGCTGCTGCTCTCGCTCCAGGTGGAGAAGTCGAGAAGCCAGGTGGTGCAGGAATTGACGAGCTATGTCGTTATCACGCTCGGCATGATCGCGCTCGCCAGCTATGTCACCGATGCCGAACAGGGCTACCGCTGGGGACCCTATGCGGCGATGGCGCTGCACACGGCGGTCGGCATGGTGATCTTCGGATCGGGGCTTCTCGCCCGCTCCTGGTGGATGCAGCCGGCAAACCGGGCACGGATCCCGCTCTGGATCCCGGCTGCGGTCTGCTTCACCGGTCTTCTCGTCGATCTCTATACGCCGCTGGGTGTCGCCAATGGCATTCTCTACGTACCGCTGGTGCTGACGGCGCTCTGGTTCGGCAACCGGAACGCGCCGCTTTTCTTCGCCTTTGCCTGCACCGTGCTCTTGATGCTCGGCTTCTTCGCCGTCAAGCACAACGAGGCGGCGTTCTGGCAGGAAATCGCCAACCGTGCCATCACGGCTGCCACGCTTTGGCTGATCGCGATCCTCGTCTTCTATTCCATGCGCAACAACTATAACCTCGAAACCGAGCGCGTCCGCTTCGGCGCGCTGGTACGCGGCACGCCCGATGCCGTCGTCGTCATCGACGAGCGTGGAACGATCAGGAATTTCAATCCGGCGGCTGAAGCCATGTTCGGTTACTCCCCGCAGGAGACAATCGGCAAAAACATCAAGATGCTGATGCCCGAACCCTACCATTCCGAGCATGACGGCTATCTCGCCCACTACCGGCAGACTGGCGAGGAGCGCATCATCGGCACGACGCGGATGGTCTCCGGACGACGCAAGAACGGCATCGTCTTTCCGATCGATCTTTCCATCAGCGCCGTCGTCACCGGCCATACAAGAACCTTCGTCGGTATCGTGCGCGACATCAGCGAGCGCGTCCGGCAGGAAGAACGGATGAAAACGACGCTTTCCCAGCTCGAGGCCTATACGGCCGAGCTTGAGCGCAGCAACCACGACCTCGATGAATTCGCCTATATCGCCTCGCATGATCTCAAGGAGCCGCTGCGCGGCCTGCACAACCACTCTCGCTTCCTGTTGGAAGATTATGAAGACAAGCTCGATGCGGACGGCGTGCGCCGGCTGAACCGGCTCGTGCGTCTCAGCCAGCGCATGGAGAAACTGGTCAACGAGCTTCTTTATTTCTCCCGGCTCGGACGCCAGCAGCTGGCGGTCAAACGCACCGATATCGGCCTGATCGTCAAGGATGTCGTCGCGACGATGGAGTTGCTGCTCGAGGAACGACACGCCAAGGTCATCATCGACGGCCGGCTGCCGGAGGTGGTCTGCGACGCGACGCGGCTGACCGAAGTGTTCCGCAATCTCATCACCAACGCGATCAAATACAACGACAAGCCGGCGCCGCTCGTCTCGATCGGCTATCTTGACCGGTTCGTCGGCAAGGACGGCACGGTTGCTCGCAACGTGTTTTTCGTTAAGGATAACGGCAAGGGCATTCCGCAGGAATTCCACGAGGATATTTTCCGCATTTTCAAACGGCTGGAAAAGTCGCAGGATTCCGACGACGGGACCGGAGCGGGCCTCACCTTCGTTCGCAAGATCATCGCGCGGCACAATGGCGATATCTGGCTGGAATCCGAGGTTGGCACCGGCACGACATTCTACTTCACTCTGGGAAAAAAGCGCGAGGGGCAGAATGCAGCAGCGTGATACGCAACCGATCCTGATCGTCGAGGACAGCGAAGACGATTTCGAAGCGACGATGCGCGCCTTCAAACGCACCAATCTGCGCAACTCTATCCGCTGGGCGGCCTCCGGTCAGGAAGCGCTCGACATGCTCGCCGAGATGGTGCCGAAACCGGGGCTGATCCTGCTCGACCTCAACATGCCGGGCCTTGACGGCCGCAAGACGCTGGAGGCGATCAAGTCGAACGCCGGCTGGCGCAAGATCCCGGTGGTGATACTCACGACCTCCGACGACGAACGCGATATCGAAGGCTGCTATGCTCTCGGCGCCAATACCTATGTGCAGAAGCCGGTGGATCTCGACGGGCTCTTTGCCGCGATCCAGCGGCTGAAGGAATACTGGTTCGAAATCGCGATCCTGCCACTCGAGGACTGACAGATTGGCGGAACACTGCTCTATTCTCATCATCGACGACAACATTGACGATCTCGAGGTCTATCGCCGCATATTGGGCCGCGTTTCCAGCACTGCCTATACCGTCGTGGAGGCGGAGACGGGCGAAGAGGGTCGTGCGCTGAATGGCCGGAAACGGCCGGACTGCATCCTGCTCGACTATTCGCTGCCGGGGCGCGACGGGCTCGGCGTTCTTGCCGATATCCTGGAGGATGATCCCGCCGCCAACGTCATCATGCTGACCGGCCAGGGCAACGAAACCGTTGCCGTCGAGGTGATGAAGAGCGGGGCACGCGACTATCTGACAAAGGATTCGCTGTCGCCCGAGACGCTGCATCGTTGCATTCAAAACGCCATCATGCACGGCATGCTGGAAGCGAAACTGGAGCAGAAGCGGCAATCACTGGAGATCTTCACCCGCGCCATGGCCCATGATTTGAAGGAGCCGCTCCGGACGATCAAATCCTTCAGCCGCATCCTGCACGGTTCTGCAGCGCTTCCGGCCGAAGACCGGGAATTGCTCGATTACGTGCTCAGCGCCGCCGACCATATGGAAGACCTGATCGTCAAGGTCTCGGGCTTCACCAAGCTTGAGGCCTCCGGCGGACTGGAACTCAGGCCGGTCTCGCTCTCCGATGTACTCGACCAGGTGGAGGACAATCTTCGCCAGCAGACCGAAAGCCGCGGCGCCGTCATCATCCGCGGGGCGCTGCCGGAGGTCATGGGCGATGCGACGCTGCTGACCCAGCTGCTGCAGAACCTGGTGTCGAATGCCGTCCGCTATTGCGAACAGAAGGTTCCGGAGATCAGCATCACAGGCGAAGCGCAGGGCGATATCTGCCGGCTTACCGTGCGTGACAACGGGCCCGGCATCGATCCCGAGCACCGCGAGCTGATCTTCCAGCCGTTCAAGCGCCTTGTCGGGCGTGGCATCGAAGGCACTGGGCTCGGCCTTGCCATCTGCCGCCGCATCGCGCAGATGCATGGCGGCTCGATCTGGTGTGAGGCGGAAAATGGGCCGGGCGCCACCTTCATTCTCGAAGTGCCGCTCGCCGAGACCAGGCCCGCGCCATCCGTCGCATCGGCCATCCCGCACAGCGCCAGGCCGGCGGAGCAGCCCGGCGAAGGTTCGGGCAGGCTCGCCGAAGTGCTGCTGGTCGAAGACAGCCCGGCCGACATCCAGCTTCTGAAGATCAAGCTGATGCGGCGCGAGAAGGTGAATTTCAACCTGCATGTCGCCACCAACGGACGCGAGGCAATGCGGCTGCTCGAAGAACGCGCCGGCATCGCCGATGTGCCGCAGATCGACCTGATGCTGCTCGACATCAACATGCCGATCATGGACGGCTTCGAGGTGCTGCATGCGCTTTCTGCCGATGTCCGCCTCAAGCAAATTCCCGTCTGCATCCTCAGCACCTCAAGCGATGAGACCGACATGCAGCGGGCCAGAAATCTCGGCGCGCGCGCCTATATGGTCAAGCCGCCGACCCTGCAGCAACTGGAAGAGGCACTCGAAGATGTCGAGCATTTGGAGTTGTTGCAGCGCGGCGATTCGCTTGCGCTTTGTGCGGAACAAAACTAAGCGATCGTCATTGGCAACGGTATGACCTTCGCAGCTCTCATACTCGCGCTCCTGACGACGCCGCTTCAATCAGGACTGCTCTCGATGGTATCAGGCATACATCACGTTACGGCCGTCACCCGAAAGGTGCAGGCGAATGTGGACTTCTACGCGGGATTTCTCGGCATGCGGCTCGTCAAGCAGACAGCCGGTTACGAGGACGCGACGCAGCTTCATCTCTTCTACGGCGATGCAGCGGGGACGCCGGGTTCGCTGCTGACATTCCTCGCCTGGGAAGATGGTGCGCCCGGCCGGGCCGGTTATGGCCAGATCAGTGAAATATCGCTGTCGATCAACCCCGCCAGCATCGGCTACTGGCTGACGCGTGCCATGAGCTTCGGTCTCAGCTCCGAGGGACCGGCCGACGAATTCGGCGAGCCCGTCCTGCGGCTGAAGGATCCTGATAACATCATCCTTAAGCTCACCGGCGCAAAGAACCTGGTATCGCCGGCCGCCTGGCACGGCGCCTCGATCCCGGTCGAGCATGCCATCCAGCGCGTGCGCGGCGCAACCATGCTGACGGAGAAGCCCGCCGAAAGCCGCAGCTTCCTCGAGAGCCATTTCGGTTACCGCTTCCAGGCCAGCCGAGGCACGATCGACAGGCTGGTGTCGCAATCCGGCGACATCATCGACGTGCGCGATGCGCGCGGTTTCTGGTCCGGCGCGCTGGGCACCGGCACGGTCGATCACGTCGCCTTCCGCGCCGCCGACGAAGAGACGCTGTTTTCGGTTCGCAAGGCTCTGGAGACGACCGAGGCATCGCCGACCAACATGCATGACCGCAAATATTTCCGCTCGCTCTATGCCCGCGAGCCCGGCGGCACGCTGGTGGAGCTTGCGACCGACAAGCCGGGCATGACTGTGGACGAAGAGCAGGCCGCCCTCGGGAGCAAGCTGTTCGCGCCACCCGAAGCCATCACCAATCTTTACGACCTGAAGGTGATGCTGCCGCAATTTTCGATGCCCGGCCAGCCGCGTGTCAATTATCGCGAGCTGCCATTCGTCCACCGCTTCTATACGCCCCCGGATCCCGACGGCAGCGTCTTCGTGCTGCTGCACGGCTCCGGCGGCAATGAGACGACGCTGATGCCGCTCCTGAACAAAGTGGCGCCGCGGGCGACGCTGCTCGGCGTGCGCGGCCGGGCGACGGAGGAAGGTTTTCCGCGCTGGTACAAGCGCATTACGCCCTTCTCCTTCGACCAGAACGACATCAAGACCGAGGCGGAGGCGTTTGCAGCCTTCATCGAGGGCGCCGTCAAATCCTACGGGCTCGATCCTCAGAAGGTCGTCTATGTCGGCTATTCCAATGGCGCCAACCTTCTGAACTCGCTGCTCTATCTGCACCCGAACCTGGTTCACAAGGCGGTGCTGCTGCGCTCCATGCCTGTTCTCAGCGACTATCCGCATGCCGATCTGAAGGGCACGGACCTGCTCGTCATCAGCGGCAAGACGGATGCCTACGGCAAATATGCGAGCCAACTGGAAGAGAGGCTGAAGAGCTCGGGCGCCACCGTCGATTCCGACGTCATCCCCGGCGGCCACGATCTCGGCGATGCCGACGTGCCGATCATCCAGAAATGGCTGCTGCAGGAAAACCGCTGATCAGCCGCGGCTTCACACCTGAACGCGGGACGTCCGGGCAACCATGATGCCGGCAAGCACGACGGCGCCGCCGAGCGCCTGCATCGTCCCGATCGCCTCGTTAAGTAGCGCCCAGGCAAGGATTGCCGCGACGACCGGCTGCAGTAGCAATGTCAGCGAGGAAAAGGCTGGCGGCAGATAGGCGAGCGCATAGGTGATCGCCACCTGTCCGCCGGCATGGCTGATAAATGCCAGACCGAAGACGATCGACCAGCCGTAGACGGTCGCGGGCAGCATATGTCCCTCATAGATCAGGCCGATCGGAAAGATGCAGACGGCAGCGCAGGCCGTGCTCCACAGCATGATGCGGATCGTATCGAAGCGGCTGCGCAGCCTGCCGATCGCAAGGATGTAGCAGGCATAGAAGAAGGCGGCGACCGTCGCGATACCATCGCCGCTAAGGTCGCCATTGCCGATGGCTGACGGTCCGCCCTTCAGAATGACGACACCTGAGAGCGCCAGAACAAGCCCGAGCGCGAAGACGCGGCTGATCCTCGCGCTGAAAAAGACGAAGGCAATCAGCGTGACGAAAACCGGTGCGAGGTTGGCAAGCAGCGTCGCATTGGCGACCGACGTCATGGTGAGCGAAAGGTGCCAGGCGGCGAGGTCGAGCGCCAACATGACGCCTGGGAGAATGAGCATGCCATAGTCGGAAAGGCTTTGCGGCTTCGGCCCCCTTTCCTTCTTCAGCAGCGAGACGATGACGATCGGGATCAACGCCAGTGCCACGCGCCAGAAGGCCGTCGCCATCGGGCCGACTTCGGACAGTCTGACGAAGATCGGCGAGCCGCCGATCGCCGCGCCACCGAGAAGGAGCGCCGCAAGGGCGAAACGATTGGAAGGCGAGGCTTCGGAAAGGGTGGGAGCGGCCTGCGACATGGTCTCGATATTTCTGGTCGCCCGAATGCCGGGCCGGCGGAATATTACAGCGCCGCACGTCTTTTCGAGAGCCGCAAAGGACGCTGTAACACTTATTGCTGCATAATTTTATCCTTAAATCGATTTCGATTTAAGGAATTATGCAGTGGTGGCCGAGGGACTATCAGAAGTCGATCACCGGGGACAGTCGAAGAGCGACATATTGGTGCAAAATCAGGCAGGATGCCTATTCGTCGCGCTGGTCCGCAGCTTTTCGGCGATCTCGCCGGCGACGAAAAAGGCATGCTCGGTCACCTGCGGCAGTCCCATCAGCTCGCCGAAGGTGCCGCGCGCCAGCGGACCGGAGATCAGCAGCGAAGGATCTGCCTTTCCTGACCGGCCAATCGCCTCCGAGCGCTCGGTGCAGGCAAGGCCGAGGCCGGTCGGATCGAGCGTCAGGTGACCGCTTTCCGCCAAGACTGCGAGCCAGGGTTGGGTTTCGAGAATGCCGCCATGCGCCGGGCCGGTGGTGACGACGACGGCGTCATAGCGACCCTCCAACGGCTGGCGCTGATGACGCGGCTGCAACGTGCAAAGAATGAACTCGCCGTCGATGTGCGCATCGGCGACCGAGCCGGCCAGGATATCGAGGCGGCCCGAGGCAATCGCCGCGTCGAGCACGGCCTCGACCTGCGGCGCGATGCGGAAACGGTGCACATCCCAATAGGGACGCAGATGGCGAACGAGACGGCGGCGCTCGGCAACCGGCAGCGCCTGCCAGAGATCGTATCCCTGTGCCCGCACCTGATCGATCACCCCATGCCAGCTTATGCCCTGCGCCTTCGCCGCATCTACGGCGGTGCGGATCCCCCTCAGCAGCAACACGGCGGAATGGGCCGCATTGGAGACGAAATCGCCGAAGAGCTCCTGCGGAACCGGCGCGTGGCCGCGAGACCGCAGACCGCGGCGCGAGATCGCGGTCACCGGACCGTCATGCCCGCGCACGGCAAGCGAGGCAATGACATCGGCGGCCGTCAGGCCATTGCCGATGACCAGCACCCGGTCATGCGGGCGGATCACCTCGAGCGCACCCGGCTTGGTGGTGTCGGCGACGAAACGGGGATGGGCGGCAAGCCGGGTCGCAAGCCGGCCTGGGGCTGCCGGCGGCGGATGGCTGGTGGCGATCGCGACGATATCGGCCTCCGTCACGCCGCCTCTGTCGTCGAGGATAGACCAGCGGCCGGCACGGCGTTCGACAGCCGTCACCGCAGCACGGCAATGACGCACGGTGCCGTCTTCCAGCAGCGGCTTCAGCAGCGAGGCGACATAATCGCCGAAGAGCCGGCGCCGGGGGAAGAGTGAGCCGTCGGGCTGCCTGGCCTCAGGGTCGCCGGCGACGGCGTCGCGGGCTTCGATCCAAGCCAGGAATTCGCCCAGGTCGTCGGGCTGCAGGCTCATCTTGGCGGCTGGAACATTGATGCGGTGGGCCGGATCGGCCGTGTCGTAGGCAAGGCCGCGGCCGAGTTCGGCGCGCGGCTCGAAGACCACGATGGCAGGGCGCTCGCCGCAGTTGGTGCGCGCGAGATGATAGGCGACACCGGCGCCGGAGACACCGCCGCCGATGATGGCGACGACGGGCTGTTCAGACGTCGGGAGAGGCTTGGGCTGCATGGTGGCCGGGATCATTGCTTTCGATGCCCGAGCATAGAAGCGGGGCAGTGGTCACGCAATCCTCCTCCCCTGATTGTCTATAATTATTATATAGATTTAGCCTTACCCCGATATCGTCGTCGAGAACTCGGGATTGCCGCGGATGGTGTTGCTCACGGTGCAGATCTCGTCTTCGGCGGCATGGGCGATTTTCCGTCGGGTTTCCTCGTCGATATCGCCCTTGATCGAAAAGGCGATGTTGAACTTGGCAACGCGGGAAAGGCCTTCCGTCGCCTTCTCTCCGGTGACCTCGGCAGTGATCTCGCTGATCTTGTCGAGAATACCCATGTGGCTGGCGGCGATACGGGCGCTGAGCACCAGGCAGGCCGAGAGCGAGGAATAGAGCAGATCGAGCGGATTGAAACCCGGCTGCGACGGCGCGGTGACGATATCGAGCTCGCCTTTGGTCGCGGAAGTGACGTGCGGGAAACCGGTACGGCCGAGAACGGCGGTGGCGCCGGTCGGGCGGGGACGAGCCTTGAGATCGGCCATGTTGAAATCCTCTTGCGAATATCTTGCAGATAGTGATTTCCGCCTCAGGTGGCAATGGCAAGCGGCCGCCCCTGGGTTTCGGAACCTTTCTATCCGTCGTCAGTTGAATACACCTGAACGAAATCAGTGACAAAGGTGGATTGCGATGCCTGATGTCCGCAGCATGGATCGCCAAAGCCGACGGATGGATGCCCGCGATCGGCTGATCGTTGTGCTCTATGCGCAGCTGAAAGCCGAGCGCGAAACGCGCGAGACACTGGAATGGGCAATCCGCAACGGCGCCGTCTCACGGGAGGTGCTGGAAGCAATCGCTGCCGATCCGGTTCCCGTCCTCACCAGCGAGGATATCGCATCGCTGGAGAAGATCATTGCGCTCGATGAACGGCGCAAACCAAATCGGAACTGAGCATGATGCCAACGACATCATGCGCCCTATTTAGTTGAGAAGAGGAGATCCGAAATGGCCGATATCACCTATCAGGTCGTGCCGCATGACAATGGCTGGGCCTATAAGCTCGGCGACACACTTTCGGAAACCTATGCGACAGCGGATGAAGCGATCATCCATGCCAAAGACGCCGCATCGCGCCAGAAGATCGGCGATGGTGATGCCCTGCTCGCCTATCCCGCGCCTGACGGCCGCGGCTGGGCATTTCAGGAACTCGAAACCGACAAGAGCGGCAGCCGGCTCTGATTGGCGACGGAGGATGGAATGGCCGCTCGGGCAAGCTGGAAGGGTCATCTGAAGGTGGGCGACCTTGCCTGCGCCGTTGGGCTCTATACCGCTGTTTCCTCCTCCGACCGCGTCTCCTTCAACATCATCAACCGCAGGACCGGCCACCGGGTGGAACGGCAATTCGTCGACAGCGAGACCGGAAAACCGGTCGAGCGGGGCGACCAGGTCAAGGGCTACCAGATGGAGAACGGCGATTACATCGTCATCGAGGGCGACGAGATAGCCGAAATCATGCCAGAAAGCGACAAGGTCCTCAATATCAAGGCTTTCATCGCCTATGACGATATCGACAAGCTCTATTTCGACCGCCCTTACTATCTCGCACCCGTCGACGAACATGACGAGGAGGCGCTGTCGCTGATCGCCAGGGCCATGCGTGACGGCAAAGTTGCGGCGCTGGCCGAAGCCGTGCTTTTCCGGCGCAACCGGACGCTGCTGATCCGGCCGCATGACGACTACATCGTCGCGACGATGCTGAATTTCGACTACGAGGTACGCGCGGCCGATACGGTTTTCGAGGACATTCCCGACATCAAGTTCGACAAGGAAATGATCGCGCTTGCAGGCCATATCATCGGCACCAAACAAGGCAGCTTCGAACCGAGCACATACGAGGATCGCTACGAGGCCGCCCTCGTCGAGCTAGTGAAGGCGAAGATCGAAGGCCGGGCGCCACCGAAGAAGAAACAGGCCCCGGAACGCAAGGTCGTCGACCTGATGGAAGCACTGCGCCAGAGCGCCAAGATGAGCGGCAAGGCTCCAGCAAATAAGGCCCTGGCGAAGAAGAAGGCGCCGGCGCGCAGCGACAGCCGCGGCAAGAAGGCAAGCTGAGAGGGCCTCGACCCTGGCGGGAGATGGGCAATCTCAAGCGCATCCGACCTCGCGCGAATGCATCGGTTTGTCGCGCCGGCGAAGCCGCTGGACTTGAAGCGCGTCAAAGTGGATTCCCGCGGCGCGCTTTAAATCTTTGATTTATATATGCAGTTTCCCGAAATCTCTGGCCACTTTTTCATTGGCGCGGCTTCTGGCCGCCTTCGGCCGCCAGGCTCTTTTTCAGCGCATCCATGATATTGATGACGTTACCGGTCGATTTCACCGGTGCAGGTTTTTGCGCGGGCGCCGCCTTCTTCAGGCTCTTCTGCTTGCCGCGAATCATCGACTTCAGGCGTTTCTGGATCGGGTCCTGCACCATGGTCGGGCTCCAATCCTTCGTCTCCTCCTGCACCAGTTGCGTCATCAGCGCCAGCAGCTTGCTGTCGATTTCAGTTTTACTGTCGAGTTCGGCCACGGGATCACGCACCTCGTCGCCATAGCGCAGAGTCCAGAGAACGATGCCTTTGCCCAGCGGTTCCAGCAGCACCGCACGCTCACGGCGATAGAGGACAAGGCGGGCGATGCCGACGACGTCATTTGCCTTCATCGCCTCGCGGATGACACAGAAGGCTTCCACCCCCACCTTGTCCTCGGGCGCCAGAAAATGCGGTTTGTCGTACCAGATCCAATCGATCGAGCCGCTAGGCACGAAATTGTCGATCTCGATGGTGCGGGTGCTTTCGAGCCCGACTTCCTCGATCTCCTCGTCCTCGAGAAGCACATAGTCGTCCTCGCCGCGCGGATAACCCTTTACCTGGTCCCTCTCGGCCACCGGCTTGTGTGTGACGCTGTCGACATAGCGGCTTTCGACGCGGTTCTTCGTCTGGCGGTTGAGGACGTGGAAACGCACCTTGTTGCTTTCGGTCGTCGCCGGCGTCAACGAGACGGCGGCGGTGACGAGCGAGAGCTTGAGATACCCTTTCCAGAATGTCTGACGTGCCATGTCTGTCCTGTCTCCCGGACACGGTTGGGCATGGCTATCAACGGCGGATTCGTTCTTTGGTTCCGGGAGCGGAATGAGGTTTCGAATGACGACAACAGCCAACCTCCCGGCGCGCGCGGCCCACATAAAATAATAGTGGCGTTGCGCAGCTGCGAGCGCGTGACAGGATGGCTGGGACCAGTTGGCGCGACATATTGGAAGGTTTAGCAAACTGGATTCGGCGAATAATATGGCTTAGAGTGGCGCCCATATGGCAGCCTAGGCAGAAATTGAAGCAATAACTTATTGATCTGGTTCATGAATTTCACGCCAACCATATACTGCAGGCAGAGCAACGTGTCGGCTGTTTTGGATTGTGGGAGTGGCCAACCGATCGATTTATATGGGTCGCAGGCAGAAACCAGTGTCGATGATTTCAATGTCGCATGCAGAGTCCAACAGAGGTAAATTGTAATTTTGGCTCAGTCCTATTTCGAATAGGAACATCCCGGAACATGAGATAGAAGAGCTCTTAATGGCGATACAAGACGCGTCTATAGCACGAGACTATTATCAAGGCAGCCACCGTCGGCGGACTGCTTCCAGATGGCGCGTCAGAAGAGACGTGTTGGCGAAACTGGTTCTTACTGTCGCATTTTACGCGGCCCTTTGGCGGGCGACCAGCATGTGGTACGGTCTGCCTGCAAATTTCGATGATGGCGCGGCAGTTGACCCGCTACCGATGAAGTTGATGCTTTACAGCCTTATCCCATTGTCCGGTTTGTATTTTCTGTTGGAACAACGGCAATTCCTGAGAACCTTTTCAAGGATTTCACCGCTCATCGGGATCGTTGCCATTTCCTGTCTGACATCAATCGTCTTCTCGATTGACAGAGGTGCGTCTTTAAAGGGATTGGCCGCCGTCATCGTTCTTGCGGTCCCGCCGCTTCTTTTTCGCGCGCGGTATGGCAACGTCGAAGCATTTCGCATCCTTGGGCGTTTTGCGATCGCCGCTGCATTTATCAACGTTCTCTACACTGTCGCTTTCCCGCAATTCGCAATCATGCGCGGAAGCTATGCCGGCATGGTAAAAGGGGCGTTTTACCACAAGAATACATTGGGGCAATTTTGCTCAGTCAGTTTTGTTTGTCTGTTGTCAACGCAGAAGCAAGGCCGGCTTCGTTACAGCACACTTATACGCTGGGCTGCGATGCTTTGTCTCCTCGCTTTGATTGTTGCGACAAAGTCCTCGACTGCAGTTGTATTGACGATGTTCGGAAGTGTCATGCTGTATGCCATCCGGATTATCCACGTCTATCCAAATCGCCTTTTTCGTTCATTTGTCGTCGCCCTGTTGTTTGTTCTCGTGGGTTTTGCCGCCAGTTTCATTTATTTGGGTGTGGCCTCTGCCGTTGCTGAAGCTTTCGGCAAAGACCTTACCTTCTCGGGTCGCACCAACATCTGGGAACAGTTGCTTCCACTGATATGGGACAAGCCCATAACAGGCTATGGATTTGCGATGTTTCGCCAGCCAGAAGTCATGGAAGAATATGTCAAGGTGACCTTCGACGCACGGTCGACTCATAACACATATCTTGAGCTTGCCCTCAATATCGGCATTCCGGGTATTGCCGCATGGGTGTTGTTTTTGGTGACTCGTCTCTTCAAAAAGATGACGATCGTCGAATCCGATCGAGAGGAATCAGGCGTCAGACGGAAGGAAATCGTCATTATTATCCTGATCATGCTTGGGTCCATGACTGAGGCAGGGATGATGCTCGCACCTTTTATTCTCTGGCCACATACCGTGATTGCTCTTTCCGAACTGCGTCCGAGGCTGCTGGCAAACCGGAGACCGCGTGAGGCTTGACGATGGCTCGTCGCCTGGCCCCCGGCGGCTACCGCATAATTCCTTAAATCGGAATCGATTTGAGGATAGATTATGCAGCCATTCAAAATGCTACAGCGCCCGTCGCGCGCCTCATAAAGATGCGCGGCTGCGGGCGCCATACCGCTTAAATCGAGAGATAGCGCTTCTGCCAAGGCAGCTTGTGTTCCTGCCATGCGCGCGGCGTGAAGTCGTCATAGGCAGTCTCGGCGATCGCTAGCATCCAGTTCTGCGCCTTGCGGGCCAGCAGCACGCATGACAATTCCATGCCAGGCTCAACTGTAATGGAAGGCCGATTGGCGCCTGGGATATCGATCCCCTTGTTCCGCCACTGGATGCGGATTTCGTCGGGCTCGGATGTCCATTCGCCGGAGGCAACGGAGGCGTTGCCATCGGGCTTGAAGCGAAGCGGCGGCGGGGTGATATTCAGAAAGCTGCCATCGTTGCGATAATTGCCATCGATATCACCCGCAGTCGCTTTGCCGTTTCCCTTGAGAACGATATCCTGCTCGCACCGCAGGAATATGTTGCGCCGAAAGCTCCCGGACCACGGTCGATTGGCGAAGAACGCGATGTCGCATTGGCTAATGACGTTGTCGTGGATATCGATGTCTTTGCGAAATGCCCGTTCCTGATCCGAAAAGCCGCTCAGGCTGATGCCACGATTGGTGTTCTCGATCCAGTTGTCATAAATGTGATGGCCGGCGTGGTCGGCCTTGTCTGCGACGCCGTAGCCGAAGGAATAGTCATTCATCCTGCCATCGCGCATGATGTTGCTGCGCACCACGGCGTCATCCCCGATCGACGAAAAGGAGAAATTCTTGCCGCCGATGAAATTGTACTCGACGAGGTATTTTCGCGTTTTGTCGCAGACCAGCGCGCCCTTGTTCGATGCGCTCGCCGGCGACTGCAGGAAGAGGTTGCCGCGGATCACGATATCGGAGCTGATATTGTCGTCGCTGTTTTGATAAGCGAACTGGCAGCAGTCTGCTCCCTCGCCCGGGGCCGCGCCGATGCGATTATTCTCCAGCAAAACGTGCGTCGTCTTCGTCAGGTAGATGCCGTCGCCCTTCACATTCTCTGTTTCGCAGCGCCTGACGGTTAGGTTCTTGCCATTGTGAAATTTAAAGCCGCGAGGAGAATTCTTGACGATAACGTCTTCGATCACCGTATCGGAAAACACCTGATAGGCGACGCCGACATCGGGCGCACCGTCGATGACCTGTCCGCGTGTGGACGCGCCGTGAATTTTCTTTCGCAGGATGGCGGTCATTGCATTTCCTTCGATACCGGTGCAGCGGGGGATTAAGCAGAGGGCATGTGGCGGATGTTTGAATATTTGGTCATTCAGCTTGTAAACCGTCCATCTTTCAGAAACGACAGGGTCTGGCTCCACATCATCTTGTTGACGGGTAAGAACGTGTGGTTTGCCGGAATGACGATATGGTCCGCCGCGCCGTCGAGACGGGTGCTCTCCACCGAAACCTTTCCATCATTCGGAACCCTGAGGCCGATGATAAGCGAAGAGACCGGGTCGATGGTCCGGTTCCCGGCGATGATGCCAAGTTCGTAATCGACCGTGCCGAATAGCTCGGTCATGGCGGTTTGATCGGTAATCAGCTGCTGGCCTGCCGGTCCATAGACCTTCCTGTATAAGGGCCAGCTCTTGAGGAAATCGGCAATCTGACTGCCGTTGTTCGGCGTTCCGACCATCACAACTCTCCCCAGCTTGGCGGGGCGATAGCGGCTGAGAAAAGCGCGGATGACCAGCCCACCCATCGAATAACCGACGAAGTGGATCCGGCCATCGCCTGCTTTCTTCACGGCGTCGTCGATCTCTGGTCGAATGATGTCGACGAGGTCGCTGATCGAAAACCGGGTGGAGGGGTAACCGACATTCACAACCCGATACCCGTGGCCGGACAAAAAGCTGGCGAGCTTCTCCATGCTTTTTTTCGTCCGGGCAATGCCGTGAAAAAGGAGAACTGTGTCGTTCATCAGTGTTCGCTCAACGTGCTGCTATCGATCGGGTCTATCCTGTAGCTTTCAAGGTGAACCTTGTCGATCAATGCCGAACAGCCAGACATCCGAACAGTTTCGTTGTGGCGCACACATGCTCGAAGCTAAGAGCGACACGCCCGTGATCGGTGAGAACGGAATCCAAGCATCCCCTTTCGACGCAGGAGAAGCGCAGGCGAGCCTCCGCTCTTCCGTCGACGGAATTGGCGGCTTGCCCCGTTGGCACACGAACAGCCCTCGCAATACATCCAAATACATTTATTGATTGCATTCAATATAGTTAGAATTTTCCGATTTGATGCAGCAAAGCATCTTGGACGCAGGGCCCTCCGTCGAATGGCCATGTGACCAGCGCCGGAAGAGGCAGCAAGCGCGCAGAACTTCCCCGAAACCCCGCGCGCGAAAGCGGCTCATGCCGAACAAATATTATGTCTCCCTGCACCAATTGACGATCAATTGAATGCATCCGTTTTGAGCTTTCATGCATTCGCTTTTTGCATTCGATCGCCCAGAAAATTAGCTTTAAAACTTTAACCCTGACTATTGACCGCATAATTGAATGCATTATTGGTATATTTGACTGCTATTTATGCATAATCAATGTGGCATGGCGCTTGCAATTGGATGGATGCTCCCCGGATGGGGATCGGATTTCAATCAAGGAGCCATCCATGCCCGCAGTGACCAAGCCAGCCAATCAAAAAGGCGATTTTCTTGTCGATTACGAGGACAAGGTTTTCGAAGACGTACAGGCCGGCGAAGGCGAAAAAGCCCTCGTCACTTTCCATACCGTGGCCTTCGAAGGATCGATCGGATTCGTCAACCTGCTGCAGGCGACACGCCTGAAGCGGAAAGGTTTCGAAACCTCGATCCTTCTCTACGGCCCGGGCGTGACGCTCGGCGTCCAGCGCGGTTTTCCGACGCTCGGTGCGGAGGCCTTTCCCGGCCATCTGAATTTCAACAACCAGATCGTCAAGTTCATGGAAGAAGGCGGTAAGGTCTATGCCTGCCGTTTTGCCCTTCAGGCGCTCTACGGCCATGGCGAAGGCGCGCTGATCCCCGGCATAACGCCGATCAGCCCGCTCGACGTTCTCGACCTGATCCTGATCCATCGCCGCGACGGCGCCTTCATCCTGGATACCTGGACGCTCTAAGCACCATGGCGCTCCGAAGAATAAGAGGCGGAGCCTTGGCGCTCCGCCTCATGCCCCGTTAATCGAGGATTCGTCATGGAGAAAAAACCGAGCGTCCGGGTTGCCGCCGCGCAGATCGCGCCGGATCTGACCTCACGCGAGAAAACACTGGCCCGCGTGCTGGATGCAATTCGTGAAGCGGCAGCCAAAGGCGCCGAGCTGATCGTCTTTCCCGAAACCTTCGTCCCCTGGTACCCCTATTTTTCTTTCGTGCTACCGCCTGTTCTCTCCGGCAAGGAGCACGTGCGACTTTACGAGGAAGCCGTCACGGTGCCGAGCGCTGCCACCGATGCCGTCTCGGCAGCCGCCCGCGAGCATGGCATCGTCGTGGCGCTCGGCGTCAACGAGCGTGACCACGGATCGCTCTACAATGCCCAGCTGCTGTTTGATGCCGATGGCACGCTCATCCTCAAGCGTCGCAAGATCACCCCGACCTTTCACGAGCGGATGATCTGGGGCCAGGGCGACGCCTCCGGCCTGAAGGTGGTCGACAGCGCCGTCGGACGCCTTGGGGCGCTGGCCTGCTGGGAGCATTACAATCCTCTGGCACGCTACGCCCTGATGGCGCAGCACGAGGACATCCATATCGCCCAGTTTCCAGGCTCGATGGTCGGGCCGATTTTTGCCGACCAGATGGAAGTCACCATCCGCCACCATGCGCTGGAAAGCGGTTGCTTCGTGGTCAATGCCACCGGCTGGCTGACCGACGGGCAGATCGCCTCTATCACGTCCGACGCCGGCCTGCAGAAGGCCCTGCGCGGCGGCTGCATGACCGCGATCATCTCACCCGAAGGCAAACACGTCGTGCCGCCGCTGACAGAAGGCGAAGGCATCCTGATCGCCGATCTCGACATGAGCTTGATCGTCAAACGCAAGCGGATGATGGATTCGGTCGGCCATTATGCCCGACCCGAGCTGCTGCATCTTGTCATGGATGGCCGCGCCACGGCGCCGATGGTCACCACCACCCAGCCATCCCTCCCCACAGCCGAAGCAAGGACCTTTTCCGATGGAGAATACGACACGTCTGCCGACCGAGGTTCTGATCAACGAATTGCAGTCCTACGGAGCCCGGCTCGTTGACCCCAAGGCCGGACATGAAAGCCGCCGCGGTGGTGCCGGACCTTCCGACCACAAGGCGCTGACCATTGACGGCATGACGGTGATGGTGCCGGTTCACACCGCACCTGCGTTCGAGAGCCCCTATCTGGTGGAAAAGCCGGACGAGATGGGCCGTAGCCGTATCAGCCGGGATGGTACGGTGCTGGGCGAGGTTTCCTTTCCCCTGCGCCCGCGCTTCTACGAGCGCTCGACCGCCGACGGCATTCCCTATTCGCAGATCGCCGTTCTGCACGGCAAGGACGTGCTTGCCACGACCGTGCTGCAGACCTGCATCCGCTATCAGAGCCGCACCAAGACCTGTCAGTTCTGCGCTATCGGCCAATCGCTGGCCGCCGGCCGCACCATCGCCCACAAGACGCCAGAGCAGCTTGCGGAAGTCGCCAAGGCCGCCGTCGAACTGGACGGCGTCAAGCATATGGTGATGACCACCGGCACGCCGAAGGGCGATGACCGCGGCGCTGCGATCCTCGCCGACAGCGCCCGCGCCATCAAGACGGCCGTCAACATTCCCATCCAGGCGCAATGTGAGCCGCCGGAAGACGATATATGGTTCACCCGCATGAAAGAAGCCGGCGTCGATGCACTCGGCATGCATCTGGAAGCCGTGACGCCAGAGGTGCGTGCCCGCATCATGCCGGGCAAGGCGCAGGTCTCGATCGCCAAATACATGGCCTCGTTCAAGGCCGCAGTGGAGGTCTTCGGGCGCGGCCAGGTCTCGACCTATATCCTGGCGGGGCTCGGCGACAGCCGTGACGCCATTCTGGACATCTGCGAAAAGCTGGTTGCGCTCGGCGTCTATCCCTTCGTCGTGCCCTTCGTACCGATCTCCGGCACGCCGCTCGAAAGCCATCCGGCGCCGAGGCCCGACTTCATGCACTCGATCCTCGGGCCCTTGTCCAGGATGCTGGTCGCCAGCGGCTTGAAGGCCGTCGACATCAAGGCCGGCTGCGGCAAATGCGGCGCCTGCTCCGCCCTTTCCACCTATGAAAGGATGCTCACCAAATGATGCTCGAAACCTTTGCTCCCTATCGCTCGAGCGAATTCCAGGTGAAGTTCGCAACCTCCGCCTGGGAGCGCAGCCAAGCGCATGCGCTGCGTCGTGCCGTCTTCTGCGAGGAACAGCGGATCTTCGAGGGCGATGACCGCGACGCGATCGACGATCAGGCAATCCCGATCGTGGCTCTCTCCATGCTCGGCATTGCCGCCGATCAGCTGGTCGGAACGGTGCGCATTCATCAGGCCGAACCCGGCCTCTGGTGGGGCTCGCGACTAGCGGTCCATCAGGACTTCCGCAAGATCGGCGCCTTGGGGGCGACCCTGATCAAACTCGCAGTGTCCTCCGCCAACGCGATCGGATGCCACACGTTCCTCGCCAATGTGCAGGTGCAGAACGGTCTGCTGTTCCGCAGGCTGCACTGGGATGTGATCGAGGAGTTCGAGGTCTATGGCAAGCCGCATCTCAGGATGAAGGCCGATCTTGCCTATTATCCGCCTTGCGCCACACCCGAGGCAGGCTTCACCGCCCTTTCCAGAAAGGCCGCGTGAGAATGGCCGCAATCGACATCAGGGCCCTGGCGGCAAAACTCTCGGCCAGCAGCGGCATCGCCGCCAAGCAGGATATCGGCACGATCGCGGCAAGGCTCGGCCTGCAGGGACAGCAGATTGCCGTCGGCGACGATTGCGCCGCGCTGCCCGATGGCGACGGTTATCTGCTTTTTGCCATTGAAGGCTTCATGAACGAGTTCGTCGCCGCTGACCCCTGGTTCGCCGGCTGGTGCGGCGTCATGGTCAATATCTCCGACGTCGTTGCCATGGGCGGCCGGCCAATCGCCGTGGTTGATGCCGTCTGGGCCAATGGCGAAGCTGGCGCGACTCCCGTTCTCGAAGGCATGCGGGCGGCTTCCAGCGCCTTTGGCGTGCCGATCGTCGGCGGGCACACCAATATCCGCACCGAACGCGGCCAGCTATCGGTCGCCATTCTCGGTCGCGCCAAGACGCTGCTGACGAGCTTCGACGCGAGGCCCGGCGATGTGCTGGTTGCAGCGATCGACCATCGCGGCCGTTACCGCGAACCCTTCGACAACTGGGAAGCCGCCACCGATGCCGCGCCGGCGCGCCTGCGCGGCGACCTCGAGCTGCTGCCCGAGATCGCCGAGGCCGGGCTGGCGCTTTCTGCGAAGGATATCAGCCAGGGCGGCATCATCGGCACCGCCATCATGCTGGCCGAATGTTCCCGTGTCGGCATCGATATCGACTTCACCGCCATTCCCCTGCCCGCCGGTGTGAGTCTCGACCGCTGGCTCGTCACCTTTCCGAGCTTCGGTTATCTGCTCTCGGTCGCGCCGGAACACGCGGCCGATGTCGTCACCCGCTTCACCGCGCGCGGCATCAGCGCTGCGGTCATCGGCGCGGTCGTGGCCGGCGCCGAAGTCGCGCTGGTCGACGGCGAGAGCCGTGCAGTGGTGCGCAATCATGCCGAAACACCGCTGCTGCAGCTCGGTCGGCAGAATGTCGCCGCATGAGCCTCCCGTCGCACCGAGCGCTCCGCATTGCCATGCTGACCCATTCCACCAATCCGCGTGGCGGCGTGGTTCATGCCATGCAGCTTTCGGAAGCGCTGACCTCGCTTGGTCATCAGGTGGTCCTGCATGCGCCTGATGCCAAGGCGGCGGGCTTCTTTCGTCAACCCTCCTGCGGCACGGCCTGCATTGCCGTGCCTCCGGCACCCGCGTACATGACGCAAATGGTCGAGCAGCGGATTGCCGACTATGTCGGTTATTTCCGAAGAATCGGAACCAATGGCTTCGACCTGTTCCACGCCCATGACGGCATTTCCGGCAATGCGCTGGCAACCCTCAAGCTGCAGGGCCTGATCCCGAATTTTGCCCGCACTGTCCACCACATCGACCAGTTTGCCGATCCGCGCCTGATGGCTTTACAGGACCGCGCGATCGATGCGGCCGATATCTTCTTCGCCGTCAGCCGCCTCTGGCAGGACAGGCTGAGAGACGAGCGCGGCATCGAGGCGACAGTGGTCGGCAATGGCGTCGACACCAACCGCTTCTCGCCTGCCTGGAGCGGGGAGCAGGTCGCTCTGCGCGACAGGCTGCAGCTGGGAAGCGGGCCAATCTTCCTCAGTGTCGGCGGCATCGAGGCGCGAAAGAACACCCTTGGTATTCTCGAAGCCTTTCGTCAGGTCCGCGCCATCCGGCCGGATGCCCAGCTTGTCATTGCCGGCGGCGCCTCTCTCCTGGACCATGGCGACTATCAGGAGGAGTTCCGTTCGTGCCTCGCCTGCCTCGGTCGGGACGCCGCGGCGGTGCACGTCACCGGTGCGATCGCCGATGCCGACATGCCGAGCCTCTACCGGTTGGCGGATGCGCTGGTGTTTCCCTCGCTCAAGGAAGGCTTCGGCCTCGTCGTTCTGGAAGCCATGGCCAGCGGCATTCCGGTCGTGACATCCTCGATTGCGCCCTTCACCGAATATCTGGGTCCGGGCGATGCGATCTGGTGCGATCCGCATCATCCGGTCTCGATTGCCGAAGGCATGGCGCTGGCGCTGGTCGCACCGATCCGCGAGCAGATCATCCCCCGTGGTCTCGCGATTGCTGCCCGCCATGGCTGGCAGCAAACCGCAACAGCCCATCTTGCCCGCTATCACACGCTGCTGGAGCCTGACCATGCCTGAAATGCGCTTTGTCATAACCTGGCCCGATGGCCAGGAAGAGAGCTGTTATTCCCCCTCGCTGATCATCCGTGAGTTTTTCACCGAGGGTGAAAGTTATTCGGTCGCCGATTTCGTCGATCGCAGCCGCAGGGCGCTTACCATCGCCAGTGATCGCGTGGAGGCGAAGTTTGGTTTTGCCTGTTCATCCGCAAACGACCAACTCGCCCGAATTGAAAGCGCCGCTGTCGCCTTCCTGAATGACGCAGATGCCCGCGTCCACTGCAAAACCTTCATCCTCTGAAAGGACTAGTCCATGCCCCAGAACCTGAAGCAGCATTACAGCACCGCCGTCATCGGTGGTGGCCAGGCCGGCCTGTCCGCCAGTCATTACCTGAAGAGGCACGGCGTCGACCATGTGGTCTTCGAGAAGAAGACCGTTGCGCATAAATGGAAGAACGAACGCTGGGACGCCTTCTGCCTGGTGACGCCGAACTGGCAGTGCCAGCTCCCCGATCATCCCTATGACGGCGCGGATCCGCACGGTTTTATGGTCAAGGACGAGATCCTTGCCTATGTCGACCGCTTCGTGAAGAAGGTCGATGCTCCGATCTTCGAGCAAACCGGCGTGACGTCGCTCGAAAAGCATGGCGGCCTGTTCCGGCTCGAAACCTCGGCTGGCGCGGTGACCGCCGATGCCGTGGTGATCGCCACCAGCCTCTATGCGGATCCGGCCATTCCGCGTGCTGCCGAGCGCCTGCCCGAGGACATCACGCAGATCCACACCGCCGCCTACCGCAATACCGATCAACTGCCGGACGGCGGGGTCATCGTGGTCGGCTCCGGCCAGTCCGGCTGCCAGATTGCAGAGGATCTGCATCTTGCCGGCCGCAAGGTGCATCTCGTCACCGGCAATGCGCCGCGTTGCGCCCGGTTCTATCGCGGTCGCGATGTCGTCGACTGGCTTTCCGATATCGGCCAGTACGACATCACGGTCGAACATGATGGCATGACGAAGAAGAAGCACGACACCAACCATTACCTGACAGGACGCGACGGCGGACGCGATATCGATCTGCGCAAGTTCGCGCTGGAGGGCATGGCGCTGTATGGCCGCATGTCCGGCATCGCCGCCGGCCGGATGCTGTTCGAGCCGAACCTGAAGGCCAATCTCGACGGCGCCGACCGTGTCTATAATGGCATCAATGCCCTGATTGACCGGCATATCGCCGAGAAAGGCATCGATGCTCCGGCCGCATCCCCCTATGTCCCTATCTGGGAGCCTGAGGCTGAGATTACCGAACTCGACCTGAAGGCGGAGGGGATCACCTCGGTCATCTGGGCCACGGGATTCAGCCCGGATTGGTCCTTCGTCGGACTGCCGATCTTCGACGGCAACGCCTATCCCGTTCATCGCCGCGGCGTCACTGCCGTCGATGGCGTCTACGTGCTGGGACTTCCCTGGCTCTGGACCTGGGGCTCGGGCCGGTTCCTCAGCGTCGGCAGGGATGCCGAACATGTGGTGGGGCATCTCGCAGCGCGACATTCGGCACAGACATCGTCTCTCAAGCAATCGGTCAGCGCCTGATCATGAGCGCAGTCCTTCTCGACTTTACGCCCGCAGGACCTTCAGCACGCGACCTGATGGAACGTGCCCTTGATCCGCATATATTGCTGGGCATGCCCCATCTGAATGGAAACGGGCTATCGGAGACCTGGTTGATGAAGGAGCTCGGCCATCGTCACTGGCTGATGCTTGCCTGTCATCTCGGGCTCGACAATGCGGATTTCAGAACGGCCGATGGAGAAGAGGCCTATGCCGCGATCTGTGCAACGTCACTGACGGATGCACGTTTTGATGTCGTGCAGGCAAACGACATTTTGACCATCCACTCGAGACTGTCCGCAGTCTCGCGAACCCGGATGTCGACCCGACACGAGTTGTCCGTCCACGGAATAAGCGTCGGCGCGATCGAACTCATCTCAACCTTCGTTCACAGAACGATCAAAGACAACAATCACTCGATCGCCCGCGTGACGTTGCCTGAGCCGCAGGGAGAGCGGTTCCAACCCAGCCGTCTGGCTGAGAAGGCTGCAGACATCCGGAATGGGCGGTCAGCAACGCATTTCGGGTTTCAGGTCCCCGCCAACAAAACGCTCAGAGCCTTTCAGTTCGATCCCAGCGCCTCGCAGGAGTTCAACGGCGCAGGCCTGTTTTACTTTGCCGAGTATCAGGCATTGGCCGATCGCGCCTTGGAAAATTGGTTTCCCCTGAAGGGGCCGGTCGTCCGAAAAGACGTTTTCTTCCTTGGAAATATCGAACGAAATGAAAGCGTCTTCTTCGACCTCCTTGATTTTTCTGACGAGCAAAAAACTGTCCATGGGCAGCTACGACGCGAAAATGGGAAGGTGATCGCCAAAATATTCGGCACCTGGAAAAGTCTTTGCTGAGCCTGCACGGAAGTGCACCAGCGGCGCGCTTGATGCGGCGTCCCGCTAGTGATCTAGTGGATGATGAAATGAAGGTGAACTTCAGCAGCCCGTCTCATGAATGTTCGACCGCTCCTATGCTAGCGTCCTTTGCGCGCCTGAAAAGACGCGCGGCGCTGTAGAGAAAGAAATGCGAGCACGTGACGACCAGCATCAGACATATCGCTAAACTTGCAGGAACATCGGTCTCTTCGGTCTCGCGCGTGCTCAACAACAGCGGTTATGCCTCGCCTGAGCTCAGGGAGCGGGTCGAGGCGGCCATCCGAACGCTGAACTACACGCCCAGCAAGGGTGCCCGTATGCTGCGCGGTGCACCAAGCCGGATGATCGGACTGATGCTGCCGTCGATCGAGGTGCCTTTCTTCGGCATCCTCGCCCATGCGATCGAACAGGAACTGTTCCAGCATGGCTATCAGACGCTGATCTGCAGCACGGCGGAAAATATGGACCATGAGGTGCGCTACATCTCGATGCTGCTCGCCCAGCGCGTCGACGGCGTCATCGTGGCAAGCGCCTTCGGCAGCATCGAGCATTTCGGGGTGCTGCGGGACGCTGGCATTCCGATCATCGCCATTGACCGCGAGCTGAGCGGCATCGCTGACGACGCTGTCATGGCCGATCACGAGGAAGGCGGACGGCTGATGGCGCGCCATCTGATCGATCTCGGCCACCGGGCAATCGCCATCGTCGGCGCGCCGGCCCACAGCCAGCCGATCCAGCTTCGCCTTCAGGGCATCACGGCGGAGATGGCGAAAGATGGGATCGCGCCTGCCACCGTGGCGATGGCGGAAGAGCACAGCTTTGCAGAGACCTACCGGTTGGCGCGGGAGCTGCTGGCGTCTCGACCTGAGGTCACCGCGATCATCGGCACGACCGACGTTTCGGCGATTGCCGCAATCCATGCCATCCAGGATCGCGGATTTTCCGTTCCGGGCGACTATTCGGTCGTGGGCTTCGACGATCTGCCGGAGGCCGCCTACGTCTTTCCACGGCTGACAACGGTCGCACAGCCGATCCGCGATGTTGGACAGCAGGCAGCACGGCTGCTGGAAGCGCTGATCGAGGAGCACCAAACAGGAGACGAATCTCGGCAAGGCGCGATCGTAAAAGTGCCGGTCACCCTGATCGAACGCGATTCCACCGGCCCCGTCCGCAACTGAGATGGACCCCGAAGCTAGGGCCGGACGATGACCTTGATCTCGCCTGGCAATGGCGCGTTGCCCACCACGTCGGCGACCTCCTCGAGACCGATGGTTTTGGTGACCAATGCATCCAGCTCCAACGCCCCGCTCGCGACCATTGCCGCAGCGCGCGAATGGGTGAAGGGGTTGAGGTAGGCCGGCCTGATATCGACTTCGTTTACCAGCAGATCGAAGGGCAGAACCGGCACCTCGACACCCGCCGGTGTGACCCCGAAAAGCACGAAGGTACCACCGCGCCGCGCCATTTTCAGACCGCTTTGCAGCGTATCGCTGACGCCGGCGCACTCGATGACCACGTCCGCGCCGCCTTTCGTGACCTCTCGAACAGAAGTGATTGTAGCTGAAGAGATGGGATCGAAGGCGTGCGTCGCCCCTAGGCGCAGAGCCGTTTGGCGTCTGGATTGCTGCCGCGTTATCAAAATGATCTCGCCTGCCCCAGCCAGGCGAGCCAGTTGCACCATGAGCAGGCCGATCACGCCCCCGCCGAGGATCGCGACGCTGTCGCCCGGACGGATCCTTGCCTTGTCGATGGCGTGGATACAGCAGGCCAGCGGTTCACTGAAGGCGCCGTGAACGGGATCGAGGTCGGCCGGCAGGATGAAGGCTTGCGCGTGCGGCACCGCCACATATTCTGCAAAGCCGCCATCCCGTGTCACCCCGATGGCGGTCAGGCTCTCGCACAAGTTCGGCCGCGCCTGAGTGCAAGCCCGACAGGTGCCGCAGGCAATATTCGGGTCGACCGTCACCAACTCACCGCCGGTAAACCGTGTCACCCCATCGCCGATCCCTTCGACGATTCCGGAGAATTCGTGGCCCAGCGTCACGGGGATCGCTGTCGGATATTCGCCCTTGTACATGTGGCGATCGGAACCGCAGATGCCGGCCGCCGCAACCCGGACCAGCAGCTCGCCTGGCCCGGCAACCGGCTTCTCGACGCTGCGCATGGTCAAAGACCCGATCGACTCCAAGCGTACAGCCCTCATTCCACTCCTCCAGACATCAAGTTCGATTGCCTCTTCGTGCGTGATAAAGCCGTATCGCGGGATGACGCGCCACACGGCATCGACCATCCCGGGCACGGGTCAAGCGCTCAGCTCATGACATTGCCGCCATCGACATTGTAGCACTGCGCCACGATGTATGCTGCATCGGGTCCGGCCAGGAAGGCCGCCATCGCAGCTTGTTCTTGGGGGGCGCCAAATCGTCCGGCCGGGACGGCGGCGGCCACGCGGCGCTTGACGTCACCGGGTTCCAAACCTTCCCGGCTGCCGAGCTTTGCATCAACGACATCCCACATCGGCGTATCGACGACGCCGGGAGCGATGGCGTTGACGTTGATGCCATAACGGATCAGCTCCAGAGCGCAGCTTTGCGTGATGCTGATGACGGCCGCCTTGGAAGCGCAGTAAGCCACGGCCGGTCCTTCGCCCCGACGCCCAGCCTGGGACGAGAAGTTGATGATGCGTCCACCTTCCCCTCTCTCCACCATGTGCCGGGCAACGGCCTGCGTCATGAAGATCAGGCCTTCGATATTGACCTGAAATACCCTAGCGGTGCGCTCCCGGGATATTTCCAGAATGGACTCGACCTCGTAAATGCCGGCGGCATTGACCAGGATGTCGATCTTGCCGGCGGTTGATATAGTGAAGCGGGCAGCTTCTTCGATGCTGTCCTGGCTGGTTACATCAAGCGCCACACCCCAGGCCTGAGGGCCGATCGCTTCCGCCACCCGTGCGCATCGTTCACCATCGAGATCCGCTACGACAACCCTCGCGCCTTCGGCGGCGAAGCGTTCGCAGACCGCCTTGCCGATGCCGCTCGCTCCCCCCGTGACCAATGCCACCTTGCCGGAGAGCCGCGCCGTTTCCGCATACGTCATCGCATTCCCTCCCCAGTCGCGCCTAAATCGGCAAAGGTGTCGTGCGCGGCCGCCGTAACGAATAGCTTCATGTTTGCTCCTCCCCTTTTGACTGAACGATGATCGGAGCCGCCCTCCTGAGGCGACGCCAATGGGCTAAGCGGATTGCGGGTTCGTCTCCTTCGCCTCGCGAAGAAGAACGGACATGTCGGGGATGCCATCGGTGGCTGTCGCCCCCTTGAGGCAACGCGCAGCTGCGGCATGGGCGACGCAGCAGATATGCTCGACCGGCCAGTTCTCATGCAGGCCGTAGAGCACGGCGGCGCAGAAAGCGTCTCCTGCGCCGACGGTACTGACGATGTCATCGGGATCGACAGGTCGTGAACGCGTGATGATCGGGGAAGCGCCTGATGCAAACCAGAAGCAGGTTTCCGGCGCATGGATGATCGCGCCCTTGGCGACGCCCGCCGCAAGCAGGCGCTCGCCCGCTTCCAAAAACCCCGCCTCGATCAAATCTCCCTTCGCATCGCGAACGGTAACGCCGGTTGCCCGACCCGCCTCCATCTCGTTGATGATCAGATAATCGCAGAAGGGCAGAGCGACGCCGACCTTGGCCGCAAATTCCGGGTCTTCGCTCGATACGAAATCCACACAGGTCGTAAGCCCGGCGCGCCGCGCCGCTTCCAGCAGGCGCGATGCTCCCGAACGGCCGTCGGGGCCAATGCGGTCGAGACCCGGCAACAGCATGAGGTAGCCGAGATAGAACAGCCGATAGCCGGCCTTGCCGAAGGCCGCGGGTGAGACAAGCTCATCCGTGACGGCATCGTTGGCGCCGCCATGATAGAAGAAGGTCCGGTTCTGGCCGGGCACATTCATGACATGCGTATGCGCCGTCACCCGGTCGGCAAGCGCCGTCAGCCCACCGACATCGACGCCGGCAACAGTAAGGCGGGCTTTGACGATTTCTCCGTCCTGGTCAGCGCCGATGCATCCCGCCGCCGCCAGCTTTCCTGGAAATCCAAGCGAGGCCAGATCGGTGACGACATTGGCGGCACCACCCCCCACGCCCAGATCCTGGTGCAGGATATGGGCGAGATTGCCCTGTTCGGGCCAATAGGACAGTGTGTGGACGCGATCGACGATGAAGTTTCCCGCGCAGACGATGCCGCCCTGCCTCTGGCCGTCGCGATCGCAAACCTCCTCCCCGGCTCGCATCAGCTGACTCCTTCGTTCCACAAGGGTCTGAGCGCCGGCTCGTCCTCCTCGATCGCGGCAAAGCGCCCGATCGGCTCCAGAAAGAAATTATCGCTGTTGTCGTCGTTGACCTGGCTGACCTCGCCGACAAGGACAGGTCCGCCGCCTTTCCTGCCGTAAAAGCGGTGGTAGAGCCCGGTGCGGATCGTCACGCTCTGGCCAGGCTGGAGAACCAGCGGTTCCCATGCAGCGAGCCGGTGCGGCAGCCCGTCGACCGGCACCGTCACATCCTCCGTCAGCACATTGCCATCGGCATCGGTTGCGGCGAATTCGATGACGAGATCGCCGCCGGCGCGATTGATGATGTCTTCCATCTTCGCCGCATGACGGTGCGTCGGCGTAACCTGCCCTTCGCCAACGAAGAGCAACTTTTCGGCATAGGTCCGCTCACCCCAGATATCAACGATGCCATTGCGCAGGCTAAACAGCACGAGGCCGCATTCGGCGAAGCGGTTCGAGCCGAAATCGGTGACATCCCAACCCAGCTGATGAGCGCGCAAATAGGCCGACACCTCGGGATGAGCGGCAAAATCCGCCGCCGTCCAGGAACCCCATGCCGGCAGAGACCAGTGCCAGCGCTCGAGGGTCTCGGTTGCTCGCCGCAACGCGGCGTTGATCTCGGAGCGCTGCATCAGACGGATGCCCCACCATACGCGACCGGTACGACGACGTCCTCGCGGCCGGATTTGAGGGCTGCCGTCAGGACCGCATGATGCGCCTGGGCTTCCGCCGGCGTCGCACAGCCGAAACCGTTCGCATCCCCGCCGGCAAGCTCATCGACGAAGGCCGCCCACATCTGCTGTATGGCGTCGGCAAAACCGAATTCAAAGATCTTGCCTGTGATGGCCGGAAACAGCGAGCCATAACCGAGATCCTCGGTGCTCCAGGCCTGCGCTCCGCCATTATAATCCATCCACTGCCACTGGCGCGGCGACTTCGTGCTGAAGAATGCGCTTTTCTTCATGCCGAGAACCCTGATGTACCAGGTGTTGGATTCGCCGGGCGCGATGCGCCAGGTTTTCAGCACCATCGGGAAATCCTGATCCCCGGTGCGTACGCGGCTGCTGATCGTGGCATTGTCCCAGGTGGTGCAGGGCAGCATGCCGCCCTTGCCGTCGGGACGTGCGGTAACCTTCTTGACCAGTTGCGCATGGAGGGTCGTCGGGCGCCAGCCGAGACGCAGCGGCACGTGCAGCACATGCATGCCGAGATCACCCATGCAGCCATAGTCGCCATTGATCTCGGCCATGCGCTTCCAGTTGATCGGCTTCTGCCGGTCGATATCCGAAGAGTGCAGGAAACCCGCCTCGACTTCGATTATATCCCCCATCTCGCCGCTTTTTGCGAGCGCGATGACCTTCTGTGCGCCGGGGAAGAACGGCATTTCCGACGAGCAGCGGACCAGGAGTTCGGGATGCTCGGCCAGCACCGCCATGATTTCCCGGTTCTGCGCGGCGTCCATGCCGAAGGGTTTTTCGCCGAGAAGATGCTTTCCGGCCTTCAGGACGTCGATGTAGAATTGCTGGTGCAGCACATGCGGGACGGCGCAATAGACCGCATCGACCTCGGGATTGGCCAGAAGCTCCCTATAATCGGCGGTGAACTGCCGAACCGTCGGTACATGATCCTTGAACCAGTCGAGCAGCGTCGCGTTGGTATCACAGACGGCGACGATTTCCGGTCGCGCCTTCACATCGGCCAGATGCAGCCAGCGCGCCGCGGCACTCGCGAATTCGCGCCCCATCAGACCGCAGCCGATGACGCCGAAGCGGAATATTTTCGTCATGACATGCCCTCCCCAGACGCGCGTCAGCCAATATGCAGCGAGGCTTGCTCGACGGAAGCCTTGTCATGGACGATCGCCATCAAGGCCCGCGTCATGCCGCCGGGATTATTGTGTTGAATGACGTTGCGGCCATAGACGATGCCACGGGCGCCTTGCTCCATCAACTGCTTGGTGCGGATCAGGATTTCCTGATCGGAAACGCGGCCGCCGCCGCGCACCAGCACCGGCAGGCCCTGGGCGATTTCGACCACGCGGTGATATTCCTCGACATTGTCGCAGGGGTCGGCCTTGATGATATCGGCGCCGAGTTCAGCCGCCTGGCGCACGAGCGGCAGGATCTTGTCGATCGCGCCGTCGACCATATAGGCGCCCTTGGAATTGTCCTGCATGACGAGCGGCTCGACCATCAGCGGCATGCCGTAGATCTCGCATTCGCGCTTCAGGCTGTTCACATTGCGCACGCAGGCGCGGTAGACTTCCGGCTGGTCCGGCAGCATCAAAAGATTGACGACGACACAGGCAGCATCCAACGCAACGCCCTGTTCCACCGCCCTGTCGATCATTTCGGAAAACAGCTGAGACGGCAGGGGATTGCCATAGATGTTGGCGATGTCGGTGCGCAGCACCAATGCCGGACGATGCTTGCCGGGAATAGCCTGCAGCATGGGTGCCGTTCCCGGCGGCAGCTGAATGGCATCCGGCGCCGCTTGCGCGATCACCTCGATGGCCGTCTTCATGTTCTCGATGCCGGCGAGGAAAGTTCGTTCATTGAACATGCCGTGATCGATGGCAACGTCAAGACAATTTCCAGACACGCCGAAAAGTCGGTTCAACCGCGCGGATTTCATCAAGCTTCCTCCCAATGTGGCAACGTTTCCACATTCGAATAAACGGAGCATAATTGCGAGTCAAGAAAATGTGGTAACGTTTCCACATTCGTCGATTTGTTCGCAGCAAGCCTCCTAATGCGGACGAGGCGCCGCTCGCGCCTCGTCCGCGCAAGCACTACCAGCAGGTGAAGCCTGCATCGACGTTGACGATTGATCCGGTCATCAGGCTGGCGGCGCCCGATGCGAGGAAGAGAACGGCGCTGGCTACCTCTTCCGGCGTTCCCATCCTGCCCATCGGCGTATCGGCGAGCCAGAGCGGAATACGCTCGCGATTGGCTTCGACGGCCACCACCATCGGCGTCTCGATGTAGGTGGGCGCGACGGCATTTACCCTGATGCCGTGATGCGCCCACTCGGCGGCCAAAGAGCGCGTGAGGTGATGGACGGCCGCCTTGGAGACGTTATAGGCCGTCTGAGGCTGAGGCCGGTTGCAGATGTGCCCAGACATCGAGCCGAGGTTGACGATGGCGCCCCGTTTCATCGAAATCATCGGACGACCGAAGGCACGCGAGCACCAGAAGACGCCATTGAGATTGACGTCCATCATGCGCAGCCAATCGGCGTCGGTGAGATCCTGCGCCGGGATGCCGCTCTGGCCAATTCCGGCATTGTTGACGAGGATCGTCGCCGGCCGGCCGGCATCGGCAAGCTCGGTTGCGATTGCGTCCATTCGAGCCGCGTCGGTGACGTCGCCGACCCGGACTTCGATGTCGTAGCCTCTGTCGCGCAGCGCAAGCGCTTGCTCGGCGTCGGCCTCGCTGCGTTCGATGACGACGACGGCGGCACCCGCCTCCGCCAGCGCCTCGGTGCAGCAGAGCCCGATCGCACGCCCTCCCCCCGTAACCACCGCCCGATCACCGTCGACGCGAAATTTCTGTTGGTAGCTCATCTCACGTCTCCTCAAATGTCAAAGGCGCTTGGAAGCACGACGATGTCGCGGATGGTGACGTTGCGCGGCCGGGTCAGTATGAAGATGATGGCGTCGGCGACTTCCTTGGGCTCGATCAAGGCTCCGGCCTCCTTGGCCTTGCGAAGGTTTTCCTCCGGCCAATCCGCAAGCAAAGCGCTGATCACCGGCCCCGGAGAAACCGACCCCACACGAATGCCACTTTTCAGCAGCTGGCGTCGCATCGTCTGGACGAAGCAGGTCATCGCCCACTTCGACGACGAATAGACCGGTTCCCATGGAATCGCCGAATGTCCGGCGACGGAACTGGTGACGACAATGTCGCCAGTGCCACGTTCGATCATGTGGGGAATGACGTTTCGAACGTTCTTGATGACGACGTTGACGTTGAGATTGAGCATCCGATCGATGGTATCGAGGTCGGTTTCCATCAGGTCGCCGCCGATATAGGTGCCTGCATTGGCATGCAGGATGTCGAGTTTGCCGGTCTTCGACAGAATGCCCTCGAGCATTCCGGCACACTCGCCCGGATCCAGCAAGTTGATCTTGAGCGGAATAGCGCGCTCGCCAAGCCGGGAGCAAACTGTCTCAAGGGCCTTCTCATCGCGGTCCACCAGCACGACCGTCGCGCCGGCGGCAAGCATTGCCTCCGTCGAAGCGAGTCCTATTCCGGACGCTGCGCCGGTGACCGCCGCGATCTTCCCATTCAATTCCGTCATCGATTTCTCCTCCTGTCTTGATCCTGATTGCTAATTCTTCGCGACGCCGCAGGCGGCGTGATAGTCCGAGAGACTCTTCGTCACTCTCCAGATCAAAACCTGTTCCGGATCGAGTGGCGCATCTGCGAATTCCTGTGCGGCCGGCATGTGCTGCCAAAGCAAGGGCAGCGGTACGATTTGCCCTCGAAGCGCCTGGCACAGCTGCCGGACGGCATCTTGTGCTTCAGCCGACGCCCAATAATAGCGGATGCGATCCGACAGCGAGTAATGCCGCAGCCATCGCATCTCGGCGTTTGTCCCGTGGTAGTGGCGGCTCCAGTTGCCCGGCTGATCGAGCATCAGCGCTTCCATCGCCGCATAGAGCGGACGCTGGCAGTAATCGGGCAAGAGGTCCGAAGCGATCGCATCCAGCGCGTAGAGCGCTTCGCGCAGGACGAAGGTCAGCTCGGGACCGACCTTCAGAATGGGAAAGCCGTCCTCGACCAGCGCCGTCAACGGCCGGGTCCCCTGATAATCCGTCGAATGCGCCTCGAAGACGAACTGCGGCTCGTCGGTGAGCACCGATTTCAACGCGTCTATCTTGCTGCGATCATAAAGGATGACATTCTGATTGCCGAACTCGACGCCCGGCTGAACGACCAGCCCGATGGCCCGTGCAAACGCTTGCCCGAGTCCTGCCTCCGCAAAGATCCGGCGGTGGACTTCGATCGTCTTCAGCGCCGCTGAGGCCACTGTCGGTTCGATCGCTGTCAGGGCATGATCGGCCCCGCCTGGCGGCGGCACTTCGGTGCCGATGACGTAAACCGGCATTGCGCCGCCGGTCTTCTTTGCCGATGCCTCGGCGACCGCCGCAAGCCGGGCGGCGCGATGAGCGGTGGTTTCGTCGTCGAGCGCTACCGGTTCGCCCTTGCAGCCCATCGAGGCATCGAGGTGAATCTTGCGAAACCCGGCCTCGGCATAGGCGGCAACCATCTTCTCGGCCTCGGCCATGGCCTCTTCGGCCGGGCGGTCGCGCCACGGATTGGGGCCGAGATGATCGCCGCCGAGAATGATGAGTTTTTCGGGGCACCCTTCCTCCGCGGCGATCTTCATTACGAGGGACGCGAAGTCGCTTGGCGTCATTCCGGTGTAGCCGCCGAGGTGATTGACCTGGTTGCAGGTCGCTTCGATCAGGACGGTGCTCTCGTGTTGCCGCCCGTGTCGGAGTGCTGCTCGAAGCACGATCGGATGGGCGGAGCATACGGAGGTCACGCCTCTCGGGTGGCCTTCGATCCTCAGCCTGGCCAGTTCGTTGAGATGCACCTGCATCACGGGCGCCTTTCCGTTGAAGCGATAAACGCATCGAGTTCTTGCTGCGTGCCGGCACCTTCCATCGGACCCAGGACCGTCACGTTGCGGGCGCCGGCGGCCGAGCCATAGGTCAGGGCTTGCTGCGGAGACATTCCGAGCCGCCGGCAGGTGAGATAGGCGCCCCCAAAGCAGTCGCCGGCGCCGGTCGGGTCGACCTCTTGAACGACAAATGCCGGTGCGTCGATGCGGTCTCCTGCCCTGCCGAAATAGGTTGCGCCTTCGGCGCCGCGCTTCAGCACGATCTCCTTGACGCCCATCTCGAACAAGCGGCGGATCGCTTCTGCCTCGCCTTCGACACCTGCGGCACGCTCAAGCTCCTCTCCGGACGGCAAAAGCAGATCGGCGGCGGCGACAAGCTTGGAAAAACGGCGCTCGGTGTCCTCGTCCAGCTTCAATTCCTTGCGAATATTCGGATCCACCGAGAGCGTTCCCCCGCGCGCCTTGACGATGTCGACCGCCTTGTCGATCACCGCGCGCGCACTGGGGACAGAAAGAGCCGAGCCCATCACGTGAAGATGCCCGCTACGATTGATGAGATCGCCGACCGTTTGAGACCAGCCGAAGCGTGCGGCTGCGGATGTGGCGATGTTGTAGACGAAATCCCGAGAGCCATCCTTGCGGTAGCGGACAAAGGCGCTTCCTGTGGGATAATCCGGATCGATCGAGATCGTCGAAACGTCGACGCCGTCGCGTTTGAGGCGATCGGTATTGACACGACCGAAATCGTCATCGCCGACGGCGCCGACCATTGCCGCCTTGCCGCCCAGGCGCCCGCATTGCGAGATGAAGATCGCCGGCGCTCCGCTCGCGAACGGACCGACGAGCGGCTGGGCTTCGAGAAACCCGTCTCCGACCGTCGTGGCGACGATCTCGACGAGGATCTCCCCTACGCAAACCGTGGGACCAAGTTGGTCCGGAGCCAGTACTGAAGCCATTTGCAATCCTGCTTTCGATAGTTCCTGTCGTCAACTCGTCGCCGACTGGACCGGCGCACCGTCCTCGCCGCCGAACTCCTCGCTCTCCAATGACAGAAAGCGCTGGTGCAACATGCACGCCGCCCCGAAGGCGGAACCGAACTCCGCATCATCGTCCACGACGATCTCCGGCGTGGGGAAAGGTATACTCTGGCCCTCCGACATGTGGACCGCCACCCGGGCGGCCACCATCGGGTAGAGGGATGCCACAGAGCCACCCAGCACGATCCTGTCGGGGTCGAGCAGCCGACAGGCCTGCAGCAATGCGTAAGCGAGATGGCGCGACCAGGTTTCGGCGATATTGACCGCGGCTGGAACACGGTCATGAACGTCGCCGAGGAACTCCTGCAGATCGACGTGTTTACGTCCAATAGCCTCGCGATACTGCCTGATCAGCACTTCGCGACCGATCAGTTGCTCAAACTTCTGACCGCCGCTTCCCGGCACCAGGGTGTGACCGATTTCTCCCGCCAGGCCGTGGCCGCCCCGGAATAATTTGCCGTCGATCATGATGCCGCCGCCGACGCCCGTTTCCATCAGCAGGAACAGGGTCACGCCCGCGACGCCGTGACGATAGCTGTCGCCGATCGCAAAGGCGTTGGCGTCGTTTTCAACCGCGATCGGAACGGCGGCCGGGAAGGCGGCCAGGAAGGCGGATCGGCCAATCTCCTTCAACGGCACCTCTCGCCAGCCGATGATGGGTGCGAGGGTGACGGTTCCGTCCGGCCGGATGTGAGCCGGCGCCGATATGCCGAGACCCTTGCACCGTCCGATCATCCTCTTCCCCATTGCGCCGATGATCAGCTCGACGCCCCGCGCCATGGCCTCCTCCACGGTCGACGACATGGTGTCGAACGCAATTTTCCGACATGCCCGGACTTCGGCGGAGAGATCGACAACTGCAGCCGATATATGCTCGACGCCAATCTCGATCCCGACGAAAAATGCGGCATCGGGGACCAGTTCGAGCATGATGCCAGGACGACCGGCACGGGAATGCTCCAGGCGCTGCTTGCCGCTCTCGTCCGACTCCTGAACGAACCCGCCTTCCGTCAGCTCGGCAACGATCTCTCCCGAGGACGAGCGATTCATCCCGAGCTTCCGGGCGAGATCCGCCCGGCTGAGGCTTCGGTGGGCATAGATCGTCTGCAAGGCGGCGACGATATTGTTCTGTCGGATCCTGCGCGGCGAACTTCCGATGGAGACGGTGTCGTTCATGTTTCAATTCCCTTCAGTCGGCCCAACCCTTACACGACTGGAACAGGCTGTCAGAGGGATAATCAGGGCCGCGCGTTTGTGGCGCGGCGGCGCTTGGCCTCGTCATATTTCAGCTCGATGTAGCGCTTCGCGTGCGCCGCAAGCGGATCATTATCCTCCCAGGTGTCGCGCCAGATCGCACAGGCGAGCGACAGGCCTTCGTCCACGACCGTCGTTGAGAAGCTTTCGAACACGATGTCGCGCTTGTAGTCGATGTCGAGCAGAGCGTCGAAGATCAGATCGAAGTTGATGACGCCGTCGCCGAGATAACCGCGATTGCTCTCGCCGATGTGGAAGTAGCCGATCTTGTCGCCGGCCAGGCGGATCGCGGCGGCCGGATTGGCTTCCTCGATGTTCATATGGAATGTGTCGAGGTGGAGACGGACATGCTCCGATCCCGTCTCGGCGATGAATTTCAGCCCCTGCGCCGCCGTATTCAGCAGGTTGGTCTCGAACCGGTTGACAACCTCCAGGACGAGGTCGACGTTCGCTTGTCTCGCGACTTCGGCAGTCGCGGCAATCGCGGCGACGCTGTTGTCCCAGCCCCTCTTCGTCGGCTGGCGATTGTACTTGGTGTGCGCGGAATAGAGAATCCCGCCCAGCTTGTTGCCGCCGATATCGCGGACCGCCCGAACGGCGTCGGCCAGCGTCTGCTTGCCGGCGGACACCGCAGACATGTCCTCGCTCGATACATCCTTGTCGAGCGGCAGGCCCATCGTCACGCCAATCTCCACGTCAAGCGACTGCGCAAGCTTTGCCAGTCGATCGAGATTGAATTTCTCGGGGCGCAGATAGGCAAATTCGATGGTGCGATATCCATGTTCGGCCGTCTTGTTGAGGGCCATCTCCAGCCCTTCCTGCGTTTGGCCGCCTGTCCATACAAATGAATGGATACCCAATCGACGCATAGCCTTTTCCTCCAAAAAATGCCTTTGGCTGCGCACAGTGCTATGCCATTTAGTTTGGCAAGACAACAAATAATTTTTGCTGAAAATCTTTTGCTGCTTTGCAAAATTACCTTGCAATGCAATATTTTAAGCTTCTTACTAATGCATTCCACTCTCTGCCGGAAATTAGTTTCTGCAAAAATCAATGGGATAGATCCATGATTTGCATGTTTAGACAACAAATGTTGCGCCGGCGGTTTTTTTGGCCTACACAATGCACCGGCGAAATGATCTCGCTGCAATTTGGGAGGATTGAAAATGAACTATGCTTTGAAGGCTAGCGCGCTTGCGCTGACGCTCAGCCTCGCCACTACCGCGTCGCCGGCCTGGGCTGATTTCTGGTCCGACGCCGGCGCCAAATTCAAGGGCGTGACACTGCACGGGGTCACCGAAAGCACTCCGCCATCGAACTACATCAGGAACGTGCTCGCTCCGGAATTCGAAAAGAAGACCGGCATCAAGGTCGACATCGAGACGACGTCCTGGGATCAAATGTACGACAAGGCCATCAAGGACATGGAAGCCAAGACCGGCATCTATGACATGGTCTACATCGAGCAGGACATCATCTACTCCTATCTCGCCAGGAATTTCCTCGTCGACATCACGAAGACGCTGAAAGACCAGCCCGATCTCAAGGCGCCGACCTACGACGATGCGAACTTCACCAGCTTTGCCGACTATTTCAAGGACGCGAGCGGCGATCTCTTCGGCGTTCCGATGGAAGCCTTCCTGAAGGCGTATCTCTATCGTAAGGACCTGTTCGAAGATCCGAAGATCAAGGAAGCTTTCAAGAAGGAAACCGGCAAGGACCTGAAGCCGGCGACCACACACGCGGAATACACCGAGATCGCCGAATTCTTCACGAAGTACGGCAAGGACAACGGTATGGAGCTCTGGGGCACAACCGCTCAGGCACATACCGGCCATCCGGCGTCCTGGTATGAATTCTTCGAGTCCATCGCGCCGACCTTCGGCGTCTACAATTGGGGCATCGACGCCAAGAACAATTATGCGGCGACGGTCGAACATGGCGGCGCAATGAACGGCGACAAGGCGAAGGCCGCGTTGAAGTACTGGCTGCACCTGCGCGACATCGCTCCTCCGGAATCGACGCAGTCAACCTGGACGGAAACCGCAACGACCTTCGCCGCGGGCCGCGTCGCCCAGGGCCTGATCTACGGTGAGAACGCCGCGTGGATCGCAAGCGATCCAGCTCAGTCGAAGGTGGTCGGCCAGGTCGGATTCGCTCTGCCGCCGCTCGAGCCGGGCGTATTGGACGACGCGAAAGCCGGAAAGGGCTATATCGGCTACTACGATGGCGGCGCCTTCGGCGTTCCGGTCACGTCCAAGAACAAGGAAGCATCACTGCTGTTCCTCGAATTCATCGGCCAGAACGAAGTGCAGCCCGATTGGGCGATCGCCGCACCGCGCATCACCAACAAGGCGACGTTCGACGATCCGAAGGTGAAGGAGATGGACGTCAAGCTCGGCGGCTTCTACACGATGCTGAAGGACGACGGCAAGCTCTTCGCCGGCGCTCCCCCGTACCCCTTCCATGCGCAGGTGCGTGAAGCGACAGCTCCTATCTTCTACGACATCCTGACCGGCAAGATCGGGCCCGATGAAGGCCTCGACCAGATGGCGGCCAAGGCCGAAGAAGAGCTCACCTCGCTCGGCTATCGCAAATAAACCATCCTCCCCAACTTGACGGGTCGTTCCGACGACCCGTCATCTTCCGTTCCCCGATGGAGCGGACGTCGACATAGTGTTCAATGGGGGATAGGCGATGCATTCGCAGAAGCTCGGGTGGCTGTTGCTGTCACCGACCATAGTGATCCTCGGACTTTTCGGGATCTTTCCTTTCATCTACGTCCTCTGGGTCTCTTTCCATTCATGGAACCCGTTCGCGGCCAATCCGGGCATGATTTTCAACTGGGCCGAGAACTATCGGCGGCTCGTCTTCGACCCGCAGTTCCTGGCATCGCTCGGCATAACCCTGACGTTCGTCTTCTTCGCGGTCGTGTCGGAGCTGGTCCTTGGCTACATCCTCGCCCAGGCGCTGCTCAAGGATTTTCCCGGAAAAGCGGTGTTTCGCACGATCCATACGCTGCCGCTGATCATGGCGCCAATCATCGTCGGCTCAGTCTGGAAGCTGATGACCACCCCGTCCATCGGCATCATTCCCTATCTTCTGAGGAGCTGGTTCGGCTATGATCTGAATATCGGCCAGAGCGCCGTCGCGGCCTTCACCGTCACTGTCATCATGGACATCTGGCACTGGACGCCGCTCGTCACCCTCTCGCTGATCGCCGCACTCGTCTCGCTTCCATCAGATCCGTTCGAGCAGGCGCAGATCGACGGCGCCGGCAAGAGCCAGATCTTCTGGCACATCACGCTCCCCTTGATCCGCCCGGCCATGCTCGCCACAGTGTTCATCAGGCTGATGGATGCGCTACGCACCGTCGACGAAGTTTTGATGCTGACCGGCGGCGGTCCGGGTTCATCGACGCGCTACATCGGCGTCCATATCTTCAAGGAAGTCTTTCCCAAGACGAATTATGGCTACGGCTCGGCGATCTCCGTCATCGTCCTCTATCTCACAATCGTCGTCTGCTGGCTGCTCTACGTCGGTTTGATTGCGCCCCGCGTGAAGAGAGGTTGACGCGATGAAGACCCGTTTTCCCTGGCTTCCGGTCGTCCTGTGGACCTTGATAAGCCTCGCGACCCTTTTCCCGATCTACTGGCTCTTCGTCATATCGGTGAAACAGCCCTTCGACCTGTTCTCGACGCCCGATGTCATTCTCCGGAGCTTCTTCTGGAAGAACTACCAGGACGTGCTGACCAATCCGACCTTGCGCGGATACATGCTCAACTCGATGATCATTTCGTCAGGCAACGCGCTGCTCGTCACCACGCTCGGCTTCCTTGCCTGCTACGCCCTGACGCGCTTCGACCTCGCCGGCAAGGAAAGCATCTTCTTCTGGACGATCACCAACCGCATGGCGCCGCCGGCGGTCTTCCTCCTGCCGCTTTTCCTGCTGCTGACGCAGGTCTACAGGATCGGCGACTTCTCGCTCGCCGATTCCAAGCTGGGCATGATCCTGGTCTATTGCTCCTTCAACCTTCCCTTCGCCATCTGGACGCTGCGTCCGACGGTGGAAGGCATTCCGAAGGAATTGGACGAGGCGGCCTACATGGACGGCGCGAGCCCATGGACCGTCCTCTACGATATCATCTTCCCTTTGGCACGGCCCGGACTTGCGGTGACGCTGATCCTGACCTGGGTGTTTGCGTGGAACGAATACCTGCTGGCAGCGACGCTCACCAACTTCCACGCGCGGACTCTGACCACCGGCCTGTCTGAATATGTGACGACGACGGGGACGGCCTGGGGCATCATGGCCGCGATCTCAATGCTGACATTGGTTCCGGCGCTCATCGTCTTTTCGGTGGTCCAGCGTCACATCGTCGCCGGCCTGACCTTCGGCGCCGTGAAAGGATGAAACGATGACGTCTCAATCAGGAAATAACGAACGCAAGCCGGGATTTCTGCCGATCGAAACGAACTGGTTCGACCGACTCTTCATCTCGATCGTGATCTGGGTCGCGCTCTCGCTGTTCTGGATGCGGTTCATCGAGCCGTTCGGGCCTTCGGTATGGTTTGCGGCGGCAATCTCGGCGGTCCTTGGCGCCTATGTCGTCTGGAAGGGATGAGCCGATGAATTCCGTCAACGACATCAAAACACAAACTACGCTGCTTTAGGGGGAATGACATTGGCAAACGTACAGGTTAGCGACGTCACCAAGAAGTATGGCTCTCTTCAGGTCATGCATGGCGTCAGCGTCGACATCGAGGACGGGGAATTCGTCGTTCTGGTCGGTCCCTCCGGATGCGGCAAGTCCACCCTGCTCCGGATGATCGCCGGGCTGGAGACGGTCAGCAGCGGAGACATCCGGATCGGCGGCCGTGTCGTCACCGACGCTCCTCCGAAGGAGCGTGACATCGCGATGGTCTTCCAGAGCTACGCGCTCTATCCCCACAAGACGGTCGCCGAGAATATGGGCTTTCCGCTGAAGATGGCCAAACGTCCGAAGGCGGAGATCGACGAGAAGGTCGGCAGGGCGGCCGAGATCCTCGATCTGACGCGTTATCTCGACCGCTATCCGAAGCAACTGTCGGGCGGACAGCGTCAACGCGTAGCGATGGGTCGTGCCATCGTCCGAGACCCGAAGGTCTTCCTATTCGACGAGCCATTGTCGAACCTCGACGCTAAACTCCGCGTCACCATGCGCGTCGAGATCAAGGAGCTTCACCAGCGGCTGAAGACCACCACCGTCTACGTCACGCACGATCAGATCGAGGCGATGACGATGGCCAACAAGATCGTGGTGATGCGTGACGGGAGGGTCGAGCAGATCGGCAAGCCTCTCGATCTCTACGACTTCCCGGTCAACCTCTTCGTCGCCGGCTTCATCGGCAGCCCATCGATGAACTTCCTTGAGGGCCGCATAGCCACCCGCGACGGCAGGAAGATCGTCGTTACCGACCAGGGCATCACCCTTCCGATGGCAGATACAAATGTGGATGAAGGAAGAGCCGTTACCTACGGCATCCGACCGGAGCATATCACGATCGGCGAGGATGGCGTTCCTGTGGAGGTATCGGTGTTCGAGCCCACCGGTTCGGAGACATTGATCTTCGGCCGCACGGGAGGCGTGCCGATCGACGCCCTGATCCGCGAGCGTATCGAGGTCGACCCGGGGCGGACAATGTACTTCCACATCGATCCCCGGCGTGCGCATATCTTCGATCGGGAAACAGGCCAGAGACTTTAGGAGGACGATCTATGGAGTTTAAAGGAAAGACGGTGATCGTGACCGGTGCCGGAAAAGGCATCGGACGCGAAATTGTAAGGATGCTCGCCGAACGGGGTGCGCAAGTCGTCGCCCTGACCCGCAGTGCTGCCGACGTCGAAGCGCTGCGAGGGGAATTCGGTTGCCGGGCAATCCAAGTCGACCTCGCGGATGCCGATGCGACCAGAGAGGCTGTCATCGCTGCCCTTCCCGCCGATTTCCTCGTCAACTGCGCCGGCACGACCGAGCTCCAGCCGTTCCTGGAGACGACAGTCGAAGCATTCGATCGACTTGTCGCGGTCAATACCCGTGCTCCGATGATCGTCGCCCAGGAATATGCCCGCTCGCTGATCAAGCAGGGCCGCAAGGGCGCCATCGTCAATGTCTCGTCGGTCGCGTCCTTCGTCGGCATCCCTGACCACGCGGCCTATTGTGCGTCGAAGGGTGGTTTGGATGGCTTGACGCGGGTCATGGCAAAGGAGCTTGCGCCTCACGGCATCCGCGCCAACGGCGTCCATCCAACGGTAACGTTGACACCAATGGCGGTGAAGGCATGGAGCGATCCCGAAAAGGCCGCGGGGATGATGAAGCGAATTCCGGTCGGGCGCTTCGCTGAGCCGGCAGACATTGCCGAGGTTGTTCTTTTCCTGCTGTCCGACCAGGCTGCCATGGTGAACGGCATATCGATGCCGGTGGACGGCGGCTATATGATTGCTTGAGGTTCGAGACTAACGTGTCGTACGATCCTGCGATTGAAGCACGGGAAGCGGCGAGGTTGACCGCCGCACCAACCGGCGCAGCTCGTCTTGATCGACAAAATGATCCGTCACTCCGGCCTCTTTATCCGGATGACTGAAGACTAGACCGTCGGAATCCTCAAGCTTTAGAGCTTGCTCCGTATTCATGATCCCCAGTGCCTGGCGCTCGTACTCGGACTCGAGCGCCGCCTCGACGATGGCTTTTTTCTTGCGCATATCCATGTTCTCCGTTGCTCAAAAGGTAACGGACAGGCGGAGTCGCGGTTCCCATAAAGGGCATCACGATATGAGACCCATTGAAACGAACGCCCCGCCGCTCCCCGGTACTGGCGACACCGCCTAACCCGGCGAGACGTCGGGCCCACCGGCGGCTCTTTGAATTAAGCGGGCAACCACTTCAGTGCGGTTCTGCGCCTGCAACTTGCGCATTATGTGTTGCAAATGCATCTTCACCGTATGCCCCGACAAATTGAGTTTTCCTGCAATGACCTTATTTGAACAGCCGCATTGCAACTCTGCGAGGACATCCGCCTCCCGGGGAGTGAAATCGGCAAACGCCAGGTACTGCGTCCTATCATCCAAGCTCTTTTCGGCCTCATTTCTGGCCGGACTATGCTCGCTTGAGCCAGCTGTAACGGCTCCCAATAGCTGCGGGAAAAATGTTCCTCCTGCCAGAACGAGATGAAGACCGGCAAGAGCAATGTCAACGGGAAGTGAAGTCGAGAAAAAGCCTCTGATGCCCATCTTGTGTGCTTGACGGGCTATGATGGCGTCATCCGAACCCGAGAGCAACGTGACAGGAGCCTCAGGAAAACGTGCAGCAATCGCCGCGAGATCGTCACGCAGGCTGGTGCTCTCAACACCTCTGCCGGCCAGATCCAATACAATCAAACGCACCTCAGTTCCAAGAGCACTATCGAGACTCTCGGTCGAGATCAAATCTATAACGTTCCATCCAACGAGTTCACGCTCAAGAAGCTTCACCACGGTCGTGCGCGCCAATGTAGAATGCTCGATGATGATCACAGTTGGTGCATTGCGCCCCATACGGCGCTTATTTCCAGTAATGTCGGACACTTGCGTGCTCCCCAAGAATATTTGCAACGCAACAGCTGGTCATATTATTCCTGTTCTCACTCCATGTCATGAGAAAAAGCGAGTGTATTTCGGATATCAATAGTCTGACCTCTCATGATAATTCTTATAGTTTATAAGATATCAACGATAGATAACTGGGCTTGCAGAGCACATTGAAGAGATTTTTTATAAAGGCCTGCTGGTTCGACTTGTCGCTGCAGACTTTCCAGCTTTCGCTGAATTCACGTACGGCAAGCGGGTCAACAAAGCTTTCAAAGGCACTGAAAAGGCACCCGATCTGCGACAGACCCATTCAGGAAAGCGCCATTGGATATAGCGACTTGCCGATCGGCCGGGCTTTGTTTCCCTATCTCAATTCAAAGCAGTCGCAGACCCGACAGCAAAGCGACAAACGCGAAAAGCAACAAAAGCCTGAGATCGCTGATTACCCGTTATGATTAGTGAAACTGCGCTCTAATGACGCAATAATACCAGTTGCTTCACTCAGGCAGCACTGCGCCGGCACCACCGGGTGCTGGGCAGAGGTCCGGCCCCTGGCGGCCGAAATCGGCGGCAATGCTGATGAGGTCATGGTGGAAGGTGCGGCATCTCGGGAGCCCGCCGTTCAGTGCCATGTCGGCCAAGGAGACGAATGCCGGGCGGGGGGAACAATTCAACAGATGGCTTGAAAGATCGCACGAAGAACGGTTTCGTGCATTTGAGCCACTGCCATGCAAATTGGGATTCTACCCGCTGGAGAATGATGCCGAAAAGTGTGAGTGGTTTTCGGCGACCCGGCCTAAAATCATCCTGCTCTAGCTATGCATGAAGGCCAGAATGTCGTCTACGAGCGCCGAATGGGCGTCGGTGAGGTTGCCTTCTCCGCCGTGGCCGGCGATGCCGGCCAACTGGAGCGCATGTTGGTCATAGAGAACATGATCGATCTGTTGGGCGTCCGCCGTCCCGCCGGCGGGAACGGCAATGTTGATGGGATGGAAATAGCCGAAATTGACATCGACCATGCTGCCGGTTGACGATCCGACCCCGTCACCGCCACCGCCGAGCGCATGGTTGCCGGTGAAAATCGTGTCTGACGACAGGTTGAAGCCACCGCCATTGCCGCCGATGCCTGCGATCTGTACAGCGCCCTGATCGAAAATGACATTGTTTGTCTGATGGGCCTCCGCCGCGCCGCCCGCGGCGCCGATGGCGATGTTGATCGGTGAGAAGATGGCGATACTCACGTCGACCATAGTGCCGACGAAATATCCATCGCCGCCATGACCCGCATAAAAGTCGCCGGTCAATGTCAGCGCAGTTCCTGGGCTCATCGACGGGCCATGGCTCGCGACGTTATGGTCTCCGCCCGAGCCGCCCATGCCGCCGATCTGGGTTGCGCCCTGCAGGAACAGGGCGTTATTCGATTGCTCAGCGTGAGCCGTCGCGCCGGGGCCTGCAGCCACGGCAGTATTCACGGGGGCAAACAGCGCGACTTCGGTGCTGACGAGTCCGCCGTAGAAAAGCCCATTGCCCCCGCTGCCGGCATGATTGGCGCCATCGCCGCCGCCGATGGCAACATTGCCGCTTCCGCCATTCCCGCCTATTCCGGCCATTTCGGTGGGATGCTGATTGATCAGCGCATCATTGCCCTGGAAGGCATCGGCGCCCGAATGAGGTCCCGCAATAGCGGCATTGGACGGCATGAAGACGGCCAACGCGTTGCTGCTGATCACGCCTTCGCTTATCCCATCGCCACCGCTGCCGGCTGAATTAGAGCTTGGACCAGAAGCGACATCCAATGGAAGCCAAGTCGGCACCAGCGCCAGATGCCCCGCGGCCACATTGGAGGCGAGGTGTTGATCGGTGCCCGCCTTGGGCAAGTCTTCCAATAAGGAACGAGTTTCCGCCATTACCGTCTCCATCCGCGGTCAACCGCACGTCCACCGAGCGTGCGGCGCCATGCAGCCTGAATTGTTCAGGCATTGTGCATCTGAACGTCAGAAAAGCAGAGCCTGCAATTCGTCTACATCCCGTCGGCTAGGACTGTAGCCATTTGGCTGTCATGACCGCAGCGCCCGTTGTGCGAGTTTGCGAGCACTCAATCCGCTTTCGGATTAGAGGTCCCGCATCTTTCGCGCGATTGCACATAAACGTTTTTTGAGACCCGGACAGATCGTCTTTGCCAAGCGCTACCTGATCAGAACCCCGGAATACAGCCGGTTCGCTATGGGGCGGCCTCTTCAAAAAGGCGGCGTCGCTTCGGCGAGAGATCATGACCATTCCATCCCACGCCAAATTACTTCGTACTAATCCAAAATAACTTTCCGGCACCTTCAAGTATACATTCGAAGGAATGTCACCGAATATCCGGGTAGCCCATAGATTAAATCGCAGGCAATATTCTCTCGCGGTTGTATTGGCTGGCGGTGACATCTGAATACCCACGCCGTAAGGGGACGCCGTAAAAGGAACACGGACGAAACGAAGTAGAAGGAGCGAAATCAATGCCTATTCCACAAATATCTGACACGATTCAACTCCACAACCCGGATGCGGGTGACGCGAATGCCGGCAACGGCGGTGACGGCCACAACGATGGGAACATTAACTACAACCCGGTTGCGTATGTGAACCCGGTACAAACGGTCGACGGGGCAGATACCCATCTGCACAACGGCGATCATGTTTGGCAGACGGCAGATTGGGACGCCGGCGGTGGCGGACCCGGTGGCTTCAGCCAGGCCCAGAACGGCTTCCTGGCATCGCTCACCAGCGGCGCCGGCGGCGCGGGCGGAAACGCTCACTCCAACGGTGATCAGGGAAACACGAGCGGCGGTGACACGGCTACGGTGAATGCGGCTACGACCGCGACACAATATACGCAGCTCGTGGCCGATCAGCATGCCACCATCCTCGCAGGCGTCGGCGGCAACGGCGGTAATGGCAACCAGGCTCTCGGCGGCGACATCTCGTCAGCATTGGTTCACTCGGACCCTGAAACGACGACGGTGAACAATGATATGGATCATTTCATAAACGCCTTCGGCCATATCGACGTCAGCCATCTCGGCTCATGAACTCAGACTCTGAGGGTCGCCGGTTTCGGCTGGCGACCCTCCTGAATTGCTGAACCAGCACGCAGTCTTTTCTCGTCAGTATCCAATGCAGCGAGATCTGGTAATGACAACGATTTCCATAAAGCCACCGCGCCCGCCGACGCAGCTTGTTGTTGCGCTCCGGGCTTGTGCCGGAGCCTTCGGGTTGGTCTTCCTCTACAGCTGCGGCTACAATCTCTTTCTTCTCGCGCCTTCCATCTATCTCCTGCAGATCTATGACAGGGTCCTGTCGAGCCGAAGCGCCGACACGCTGCTGATGCTGACGATGATCATCGCCATCGCCGTGGTGGTCGGGTCCACGCTGGATATCGTACGCAGGGCAGCTCTTTCGCGCATCGGCAGCTGGCTGGACCACAGGCTGCGGCCCCTGGTGCTGACAGCATCGTTCGAATATGCCGCTCGCGCCGATACTGGAGGCGCCACGGAATGCTACAGGGACCTGGCCGCACTACGCCAGTTCCTCGATTCACCGGCTAGCTCGCTCTTTTTTGATGTTCCCTGGGCACCGGTATTCCTGTTCCTGCTCTTTCTTGTTCATCCGCTGCTTGGGACCATCGGTCTTCTGAGCGCAGTTGCACTTCTGCTGTTTGCGGTCATGACGGAACTGGCGACGCGCGAGCCGCTTGCCCACGCCAATCTTGCTCTTTCGAGGAGCTATATCCGATTTACGACCGCCCTCAAAAATATCGAGGTGATCCGGGCAATGGGCATGCAGGACGGCGCAGCGCTGATCGTCTATCGCGACGCGGAAATGGCAAGAAGGGCGCAGGACATCGCGATGCATCGGACGGAGATCATTCTTGGTTTCTCCAAATCGATCCGCACACTGGCGCAGATCCTCATGATGGGATCGGCGACGTGGCTGGTGCTCGCGAACAATGGCAGTGCTGGAATCATCTTCGTTGCGAGCCTGCTGCTCGGGCGCGGGCTTGCACCAATCGAGGGCGCAATAGGGGCGTGGCGCTCCTTTACGTTTGCGCGCAATGCCTTCAATCGCTTGAACAGAATGCTGATATCAGTTGCATCTGAACACGATGCCCGAATGGTGCCGCTACCGGAACCCAATGGCCTCGTTCTCGATAACGTCAGCTATATCAAGCCATTCGGCAATCGGCCGATATTGACAGGCATCACATTGCGCCTCGCGCCCGGCGATTGCATAGCGCTCATCGGTCCGTCGGGATCAGGGAAATCGACACTCGGTCGCGTCATAGCAGGCGTTGTGCAAGCAACGAGCGGATGCGCTCTTCTTGGTGGAGTGGATATATCGGCTCTGCGCCTTTGTGGCGGGACCCGCCACGTCGGATATCTGCCACAAGACATCGAACTTTTCGGCGGAGCGATCAAGGATGTGATCGGCCGGCTGGATGGAGGAGACCCCGGCAAGGCGATCGACGCCGCGAAGCTGGTTGGATTGCACGACGCGATCATGCGGCTGCCCCAGGGCTACGAGACCGATATCGGTGAAGGTGGAAACCTGCTCCTTCGAGCGCAGCGCCAACAACTGGGCTTGGCACGGGCGGCCTATGGAAATCCGTCTCTGATCGTTCTCGACGATCCGAATTCGAGCCTGGATTATGACGGCGAACGCATGCTGTTCACGGCAATCGAGCGCATGAAATCCAGGGGGATGACCGTCGTTATCATAACTCACCGGATGGGGATCCTGCCAGTCACCAACAAGATTGCCATCATGCGTGACGGGACTGTGGCTGCCGTCGGCGACAGCGAGCGGATTTACGAAACCTATCTTCAACCACCGTCTCGAACAGGAACATAGGGAGAAACGCTGCCATGGCCCTTGTTCAACTGGATGCAACGCCGGCGAAATTTTCAAATTCGCCAAGGACGGGTCGGCGGTTGGCCAAGCAACAGACGGCCTATTTGCCGGTGATCGAGTCGAAACAGCGCGGACCCGCCCCCCCTTCGCCGATGCCGGGGCTCAGAGGTGTTGTCTGGACGGGGAACCTGTTGATCCTGGTCTTCATCGTCGGATTGGGAATCTGGTCGGTCATGGCGCCGCTGAAAAGCGCTGCGATCGCATCCGGCGTTGTCGAACCGGAGTCCAGCCGCAAGACCATTCAGCATCTGGAAGGCGGGATTGTCCGACGGATACTCGTTAAAAACGGCGATGCGGTCATGGGCGGACAAATCGTGATAGAGCTCGACGATACGAAGTCCCGCTCGGAGCGCGACAGCATTCAAGGGCAACTTTGGGACGCCGAAGGAAGCCGCGCCCGCCTGCTTGCGGAGCAGACGGGCGGCGACCATGTCGCCTATCCTGAGGATCTCAGGGCAGCAATGGACAAATACCCCACGGTCAGCGCAATTCTGATCGGGCAACAGAAAATCTTCGAAGCCCGTCGCCGGGTCATGCAGGCCGAAATTCAGATCGCCAACGAAAAGATCGCGCAGGTGCGGCAAGAAATCGTCGGACTTGGCGCGCAGAAGGCGGCACTGGCCGACAGAGCGACAATCTCGCAGGAAGAACTGGATCAGGTTACGATCCTCAGCGCCAAAGGACTGGAAAGAAGGAGCAGACTTCTCAACCTCCAGCGGGAAAAAGCAGACCTTGATGGCCAGCAGGGTCAAGTCGAGGCACAGATCTCTCGTGCCTACCAGGTGATCAGCGGGTCACAGGCCGATCTCGCAAAGCTTGAGAGCGACCGGTTGAGCGAAGTCGCCCAAGGCATGCGCGATACGGAGAGCCGGATCATGCAACTGCGCGAGCGTTTGCGGGCGATCGACGACCAACTCTCAAGGACCGATATCCGTGCTCCCGAAGATGGAACAATCATGAACCTGCGCATCCACACATCAGGTGGGGTGATCGGCGCGGGTGAACCGCTCGTCGACCTTCTGCCACGCTCCGATCGCCTTGTCGTGTCTGCCCACGTCAGACCGGAAGACATCAATCTCGTCCATGCCGGGCTCGAGGCACAGGTTCACCTCCTTCCATATAATCAGCGGCGCGTGCCACTCCTGAAAGGTCGAGTGGAGTATGTATCAGCGGACCGTCTCACCGATCCGCAGAGCGGCCAGCCCTACTTTGCCGCGACGATCCGTGTAACGGACGAGCGGTTGGCGAAGATGAAAGATGTCGAACTGGTCGCGGGCATGCCCGCGCAGACACTGATCGAAACGGGCAAAAGCAGCGTGGCGCTCTATGCCGTCAGACCACTCCTCGACAGTTTCAACAGAGCATTTCGCGAGGACTGAGGCGGTGATGGGCAAGCGAAAATTCGACGACGACCAGATTACCGGTATTCTGAAGGAGCACCAAGCCGGAGTGACAGTGGCAGATGTTTGCCACAAGCACGGTATCAGCGAGCCGACCTTCTATCGGTGGCAATCCTTGCAGTTCGGGAATGTCGGTCTCCATGCCAAAAGGTTGAGAGCACTGGAGGAAGAGAACCAGAAGCTCAAGAAGCTTTTGGCCGAATCCATGCTCTCGGCGGCAACACTGAGCGAGATGCTGGCGAAGACATTGAAAGGGCGACACTAACTTCTGAACACAGGGGTTTGTTGGCCGCCTTCAGGCCCCCCATATCGGGAGCCCGGCATTCTCATCTCGGACTTGCGGTTCCTTTCACTATTTGTGCTCGACGGTCAAAACCATTGGCATGGCCCAGGTGGCCTGAGGAATCGGCCAGCGCAGCAATCTGACGTTGTCGTCGTCGACCTGCGCCTCCCATCGCGCATAAAATTTCTGGCTATACCCGTTCAATCGGACGCTGCGGTGCGCGAGGGGTCCGCCGTCGAGGTTAAGGGCTACTTTGAGATCAAGTGGCGACGCCTTGAGAAATTCCGCTAACCGATCGAGAGAAAAGAACGCCTCCTTTGTGGTGCCGATCACGATACGGCCTGAGCCATCCTTAGCGACGAAGGTTCGATTGGCCAGCCAGCGGCTTTTCACATTCACATGGGTTTGCCCGTCATTGCCAATCAGCAGTGGATAGGAAACCATGGCATTCCTCGCGCCCGCAAAGGCACTTGCCCAATCTTGATGGGTCAGATCACGGATATCAGCGGAGTTTGCGTCTGCAAAGAAAGCGCCGGCCTTCGCATCATACTGCTGCGGTCCCATTGCAACGCCCTCACTGATGAAGGGCGTGTCGGGCCGGCCATGCATGTCGTAATAGCTGCCGTTGACGATCAGCACGGCCTTGGGCAAGGCGTGCTCCCATTCGTCAATGCCCGCATCACCCTTGGGCGCATTGTGGACGACGAAGCGGAAGCGCGCCGGATCAATCCTGCTGAGGAAAATGCGATCGACTTCACGACCATCGGCAAACACCGGCAGCTCCGCCACCTCGAAGCCAATTTCTGGTTCTTGCCAGACCAGCGACCCCGGCTGCACGGCCGGGACTGGGCTCTTCAACGCCAGCTGCATCGAGGCCGATAGCCGCTCATCGTCAGGCTTCACGGTGATCCAGTAGGTTCCGCCACGGCGCAATATCGTGTTGAACCCATAGACGCCCGCGACCTGCCAGAGCCAACCGGCGCCGACAACAATCACAACGGCCAAAGCTGCAGTCAGCCCGAAGAGGAGCTTGCGAATTGCTGACATCAAAATTCTCTATAAGCAAATAGTTAGGTTCGGTATGCGACGCGATGCGTTCGCCCTGCGCAGATGCGATTTCAAGTGAGGCTTTTCTAGGACGGTTGTCTGCACGGAGGGCAGCCCAACACGTCCGCCTCGGAACAGCATAGTTCGCCGTTCGCAACCACGTTTAGCGCTTTTATCAAAGCCACAAATTTGCTAATTATGCAAGGAAATCAAAGTGGTGCCCAGGACCGGAATCGAACCAGTGACACGCGGATTTTCAATCCGCTGCTCTACCAACTGAGCTACCTGGGCTAACCTGCTTCCGATGGTCCCTTTCAGAAAAAGGAACCGCAGGGTCTTGGTTCACCCCGGAAGCGAGCGGGGTTATAGCATCTTGTTCGCCCATGGCAAGCGTCAAATGACTCTTTTTTGACGGTCTTGCCGGCTTTGCGGATTCATGAGGAAAAATAAGAGCTTCGCGGGCGGAATTCTCTAGTTTTCGTCATCGGGATAATCAGCCTTCGTCTCGTCGTCGGCAACCGGAATGGCATAGGCGCCGGTCAGCCAGCGGGAGAGGTCGGCCTCGCGGCAGCGGTTTGAGCAGAAGGGGTAATGTTCGCGGTGGGAAGGTTTGCCGCATTCGGGGCAAGGGCGCGTCTTGCGCAGCGGTTCGACCTTGGCGGCCGCTTTCTTGTCTTCAGGCATATCGGTTTGTCCTATGCGATCGGCCGTCGGGCTCAGCCCTCGGGCCACCGGCTATGCACATCGAAGCCTTCGCCGGTCAAAAGCAGAATGGTTTCATAAAGCGGCAGGCCGACGACATTGGTGTATGAGCCCACCATCTTCTGCACGAAGGTGCCGGCGAGGCCCTGGATGCCGTAGGCGCCTGCCTTGCCGCGCCACTGGCCGGAGGCCAGGTAGTTTTCGATCTCGAAACCGGAGAGACGCTTGAAGCGGACCTTGGTCTCGACGATCTTCTGACGGATCTTGCGATCCGGCGTCACCAGGCAAACGCCGGTGTAGACCATATGGTTGCGTCCCGAGAGGAGATGCAGCGAGTTCAACGCCTCGTCGGCGAACTCAGCCTTGCCGAGAATGCGCCGGCCGACAGCGACCACCGTATCGGCAGACAGGATATAGCTGCCCTTCCAGGTGATATCGCCCTTGATGGCGGCAAGAGCCGCTTCAGCCTTCTCAGCCGAAAGCCTGCGGGCGAGCGAACGCGGATGCTCCGATTTCTTCGGCGCCTCGTCGATATCCATCGGCATCAGGCGCGAGGGCTCGATGCCGGCCTGGTTGAGCAGGTCGACGCGCCGGGGCGAGCCTGAGGCCAGAATGAGCTTGTATTTCAGCGCCATGGAACCTCGACCATCGGCAGACGGGAGCAAGAACCCTTGCAGGACCCTCGGGCAAACTTACTTGAAACGGTAGGTGATGCGGCCTTTGGTCAAATCGTAGGGCGTCATTTCCACAAGCACCTTGTCGCCGGCGAGAACGCGGATGCGGTTCTTGCGCATGCGGCCCGCGGTGTGGGCGATGATCTCGTGTTCGTTTTCGAGCTTCACGCGGAACGTCGCATTCGGCAGAAGTTCGGTGACGATTCCCGGGAATTCGAGGACTTCTTCTTTAGGCATATAAGTGTTTTCTTCCTGTGGGTTGAATAGGCAGCGCAGCGCGCGCCTTTAAAATTTGGGCGGAAACTACACAATCAACGCAGGTTTGTGAACCTCGTTGATCAGGCTTTCCTTTATTTGTTTTCATGCCGATTGTGCGGCAATGCCATTTCGTTTGAGTAGCCGGCTTTCGATGAGGCCGGCCAAGTGATCGCGGACCTCGCGATAGCTTTCCAGAATCTGCTCGCGCGTTCCGATTGCAACCGTCGGATCCATGGTCGGCCAGTACACGACATCGACCGCATTCGACCGGGTCAGCTCAAGTGCTGCATGATGGGCCTGCGGTGACAGCGTGATGATCAGATCGAAATAATCATCCTCGAGCTCTTCCAGCGTCTGCGGCTGGCGGCGCCCGAGGGAAAGCCCGATCTCCTCGAGCACGGCATCCACGAAGGGATCGCGCTCGCCGGCGCGAACGCCCGCGGACCTGATATAGGTATTGGCAGGTAAAATGCTACGGGCGATCGCTTCGGCCATCGGCGAGCGGATGGCATTCATCCCGCACATGAAGAGGATGGCGCCCGGCCGCTTTCCCTCCTCGACGTCGGCGGCGCGCTCCATTGCCGTCATCCGCGCCAGTAGAGCACGCAGACCAGCGTGAAAAGGCGCCGGGCGGTATCGAAATCGACCTCTATCTTGCCGGCCAGCCTATCCTTCAGCGTCTGCGAGCCTTCATTGTGGATGCCGCGCCGGCCCATGTCGATCGCCTCGATGCGGCTCGGCGTCGACGAACGGATCGCTTCGTAATAGCTCTCGCAGATCATGAAGTAATCCTTGACGATCCGCCGGAAGGGCGTGAGCGACAGAATATGAGTGGCAACGCCGACGCCTTCTTCGGTGGTAATGGCGAAAACCAGCTTCGAGTCGACCAGCGAGATGTTCAGTCGGTAAGGGCCGCCGGCATGGCCGAGCGGCGTAAACCTGTTCTCCTCGATCAGATCGAAAATGGCGACGGCGCGTTCATGCTCGACATCGGGCGTCGAACGGCCGATCGTATCGTCAAGGACGACGTCGCAAAGCCGGAAATCGCCCTTCGCCATGCCCTCACCTTTCGAGGTTGAGGCGGATCGCGACCGATCGCGCATGGGCATCAAGGCCTTCGGAAACGGCAAGGGCGATCGCCGCCGGGCCGAGGGTGCGAAGCTGCTGGGGCCCAAGGCGCAGGATCGAGGTGCGCTTGACGAAATCGAGCACCGAAAGGCCGGAGGAGAAGCGCGCCGAACGCGCCGTCGGCAGCACATGGTTCGAACCGCCAACATAATCGCCGATGACTTCAGGCGTATGGGCGCCGATGAAGATCGCGCCGGCATTGCGGATGCCGTCGAGCAGCCGGTCCGGATCGACGACAGCGAGCTCCAGATGCTCGGCAGCGATACGGTTTGCCAGCGGAATGGCCTGTTTAAGATCGGAAACGAGGATGACCGCGCCGAAATCGCGCCAGCTTGCTGCCGCCGTCTCAGCCCGGTTCAGCGTCTTCAGTTGGCGTTCGACCGCCTGCTCCACCGCCTTGCCGAATGCGGCATCATCGGTGATCAGGATCGCCTGGGAACTGACATCGTGCTCGGCCTGGGCCAAGAGGTCGGCGGCGATCCAATCCGGATTGTTGTCCTTGTCTGCGATGACAAGCACCTCGGAGGGGCCGGCGATCATATCGATACCGACGGTGCCGAAGACATGGCGCTTGGCGGCAGCGACATAGGCATTGCCGGGGCCAGTGATCTTGGCGACCGGAGCGATCGTCTCGGTGCCATAGGCAAGAGCGGCGATCGCCTGGGCGCCGCCGACACGATAAATCTCGGTGACACCGACAAGCTTAGCGGCAGCAAGCACTGCCGGATTGACGGCGCCGCCTGTGGCAGGAACGGCGATGACAATGCGATCGACGCCGGCGACCTTGGCCGGCACCGCATTCATCAGCACCGAGCTCGGATAACTCGCGGTGCCGCCTGGAACATAGAGCCCGACCGCTTCGATCGCCGTCCAGCGCGAGCCGAGACCGACACCGAGGTCGTCCTCGTAGATATCATCCTTCGGCAGCTGCCGGCGATGGTGGGATTCAATGCGCAGTGCGGCGAGCTTCAGCGCCCCCAGCACTTCCGAAGGCACCGCCTCGACGGCGGCGTCGATCTCTTCAGGCGTGACACGCATCGGGACGGTGGCGTAATCGATGCCGTCGAATTTCAGCGAATATTCGGCCAGTGCCACATCGCCACGGGCGCGCACGTCATCGATGATGGCGCGAACGACGATGTTCACATCCTCGGAGACTTCACGCTTCGTCGTCAGAAAGGCGGCAAAATGCTGCTCGAAACCTTCCGATGCCTGATCCAGCCAGATTGCCAAGGCCGATATTCCTTCTCAACTCGAAACTGCGATGTTCAAACTTTAGGGCGTCATGTCAGCGGTGGCGAGGCTTGGAGGAGGCCTCCCAAGCGCCGCCGATATCGGCCAGCTGGGCTTCGATGCATTCGACATCGAGCGCAATCGAGGCCGTGCCGGACAGCGAAAGCTCGATCGTGCCCTCCGGCCCCTCGCCCTTCTGCTCGAAGCGCAGCGCCAGCAGTGACAGCACCTCGTCGCGTTTGCCGCGATCGATGCCGAGCGAGCGAACGGCAAGCACGCGCTTGAAGACCAGGGCAGCCCGGCGGCGCTCGAAACCCTTGCGCTTGCGCTCGGCACCTTCCCAGACGAACCGATTGGCGGCAAGCGCGAACTGCGCGTCGCGCGGCGACCAGTCGATGTCGCCGACCTTGAAGACGCTGTCCTGCATATGCGCGGACATGATCGCAAGATCCTCGTTATCGAGCGCAACAAGTTTCAGGTCGGTCATTCAGCCTCATCCCCAGCCGGCACCTCCGGGATGGCGATGCGTCAGACAAGGGAAATAAGGCGCGGCGGCCAATTACGCAACCGGGATGAACGGTGCTTATTCGCTGATGCGCTCGACGATGGCGCCGCAGCGGGTCAGCTTCTCCTCGAGCCGCTCGAAACCGCGGTCGAGGTGATAGACGCGGGAGACCGTGGTTTCGCCTTCAGCGGCAAGGCCGGCGATGACGAGCGAGACGGAGGCGCGCAGATCGGTCGCCATAACAGGCGCGCCGCGCAGGCGTTGGACACCCTCGATCTTCGCCGTCTGGCCGGACAGTGAGATCCTGGCGCCGAGGCGGGCAAGCTCCTGCACATGCATGAAACGGTTTTCGAAGATGGTCTCGGTGACATGCGAGACGCCGGAAGAGCGGGTCATCAGCGCCATGAACTGCGCCTGCAGATCTGTGGGGAAACCCGGGAAAGGATCGGTGACGATATCGACCGGCCTGATGCCGGCGCCATTGCGCTTGATGCGCATGCCGTTGTTGGTCGACGAGATTTCCGCGCCGGCGCGGCGCAGCGTTTCCACCGCGGTTTCGAGCAGCGCCACATCGGTATTTTCGAGCACGACGTCGCCGCCGGCCATGGCGACGGCCATGGCATAGGTGCCGGTCTCGATGCGATCCGGCAGGACGCGGTGGCGGGCGCCGGAGAGCGAGGTGACGCCTTCGATGGTGAGCGTCGCGGTGCCGGCACCTGTGATCTTGGCGCCCATGGCGTTCAGGCAGTTGGCGAGGTCGACGACCTCAGGCTCGCGGGCGGCATTGCCGATGACAGTCGTGCCGCGGGCAAGCGTTGCCGCCATCATCATCACATGGGTGGCGCCGACGGAGACCTTCGGGAAGGTATAGCGTGCGCCGATCAGGCCGCCAGCCGGAGCCTTGGCGTTGATGTAACCGGCATCGATTTCCATGGTGGCGCCGAGCGCCGTCAGGCCCTCGATGAAGAGATCGACGGGGCGCGTGCCAATGGCACAGCCGCCCGGCAGCGAAACGCGGCAATGGCCTTCGCGCGCCAGCAGCGGGCCGATGACCCAGAAGGAGGCGCGCATCTTCGAGACCAGTTCATAGGATGCGGTCGTATCGACGATGGTGCGGCAGGTGAAATGGATCGTGCGCGAATAGGCGTCTTCCTGGCGCTCGCGGCGGCCGTTGACGGCGACGTCGACGCCGTGATTGCCGAGGATGCGCATCAGCAGCTCGACGTCGGCCAGATGCGGCACATTTTCGAGCGTCAGCGTATCGCTGGTCAGAAGCGAGGCGATCATCAGCGGCAGTGCGGCATTCTTGGCGCCGGAAATCGGAATGATGCCATTCAGCTCATTACCGCCGACGATTCTGATACGATCCATGTGCGCTTACGGGCCGAGCCCGCCTTTCCTGAAAGTTCTGCCTTGGAATAAGGAGTGAGGTGTTTAGGGGATTTCTCGACACGCTTCAATTCGCGACGGACGGAACATTACGATTCGTCCATTTTTGCGGCGGGCAGCCCATTTGTTTCGTCGGCCTGGCCCGAACGGCGGGCGCGGACCTGCTGTTTGCGTCGCCCCAGATTTTCCCTGAGCTTTTCGGCGGCGCGGTCGCGGCGCAGTTTCGCCTGTGCCTCGATCGCCTGTTTGCGGCTCTGCTGGCCGGTTTCGGTCTTTTCGTTCATGCGACAGGATTAGCCGAATTCGCGCCAATCCAAAAGGCCCGTCATCGCAATCGACGCGAAGTTGGAATTTGCGGCTTGCACTGGCCGCCAAGCTGTGGCAATAGCCCCCCGTTCTCGCGATTGAGCCACACGGCTCGCACGGGTCCTGGTCCTGCTGCCGTAGCTCAGTGGTAGAGCACACCCTTGGTAAGGGTGAGGTCGGTGGTTCAATCCCACTCGGCAGCACCAGCTTTCTCTTAGATATCGGGAAATCACTTTTCTTCCTCAGCGAGGCGGGCGACAACTGGACAACAGTTCGCTGCTGTAAAAGTGTGGACTGGGCGGAGGGCGTTATTTAACGTCACACGCAACATTCCGACTTAGTAGATCGGCGAGACCAGCCCCTCATCCGGCTGCCGCCACCTTCTCCCCGTAAACGGGGCGAAGGGGATATGCCGCAACCTCTCCGTCTCCCGCTCACCTCTCGCAGGGCACGTCCCCTCGCCCCGTTTTTACGGGGAGAGGGTTAGGGTGAGGGGCAGCCATCTGCATGAACCGGACAGCCACGCAGCGCAATCGGGAAGCTCGCTTACTTCGAGATGATAAGGTATGAACGGGGATAACTGCCACAGTTCGAACAGTTCTCCGGTTACCACCATTTCTTCGCCTGGAATCGGCGCGTGGGGTCGCGGGGACACTCCATCATCAATGCCTTCGATATACCAGCGAGGCGCATTCTCCGACATGAAACGGGAAGTGAGGTCGATCGCCGTCCCTTCACCGTGCCGAGGCAGGGTCGCCCGTAAATATTCCCGCTGCAGTCTTGGGATGGCCTCGATGGAGAGACGCGCGAAGAAAGCGTCTTCAGCAGACGGCGCCGTGCCGCCGGCGAGGGCCGGCATTGCCAGCGCGCCGTAGAGAAAAGCAGCCTGGATCAATTGTCGATCTAAACGCATGTCGAGCCCTCAGCTTGCCGAACATGGTAGCGATGGCAGCGCGCCGGCGCTATACAACTTATTTGCGACCGATAAAAATTCCTCTTGGCGTGCGTGCGCACGCAACCTCACCCGCAAGCTGACATTTCGCCTCATTAGCAACCAACGATTCACCATTGCTGACGGCAAAAATCACGCTAGAGTATTAACTATCGCAAAGTCTCCCCGGAGGAACTGGGAGATGCTGCGCTTCGTTCTGTCGACAATCGTGGAGGAGCGTCAATGGCAACTGAAAGATGGAACAGCCCGGTCAAGGTTGGTTTCGAAGGTGCGGATGCGCGAACGGTCAATGGTCCGTTCGATGCGCTGAAGTGCCTGGCGGATCTGTGGCCGAGTATGCGCGGGCTTCGTTATATCAAGGCCCGCAGCACCTGCCGGGCAGCGCTCGATGGGCGCAAGAGCGTGGAAGAAGCAAGAGCCGAGTTTCTGGCGGCCGCCGAAGAGGCGAAGCTGAAGTTGCATTGAACTGGCGCATAATCCTTTCCGAAAATCGATTCCGATTTTCGGGGTTATGCGCTGCACTTCGGCAAGGAATTTCGGGCGATTTTCGCCTTCTGGGCGCGCAAGCGTGCCGGAACGGGATAATGCTTTAATTTTGGGCTTTAATTTTGGTTTAACCCTGCAACAAATGCGTGCCGGGATTTGATGCAACAGGCGTTGCGCCCAATACAGGTGTCTTCATAGAAGATGCCCAGCCATCATGATGATGGTTAAAGGCTCGTACTCTCTGCGGAAACGCAGGCGAGCCTCGTCCGAGCAGGACCGCCTTTTTCAGCAATCCGCGCCGCTCTCATTCTCGATCTCGACATAACCGACGCCGATGATCGTGCCATCTGCCGCGCGAATGAAAGAGGGGAGATAGTGAGGCTCTACCGGCTGGCAGGCGACGGTCCAGGTATATTCGTTGAGGGCGATCTGGTCCTTCGGCAAAGCGGAATAATTCGTGCCGGTTTCCAGCGAGGCATGGGCGGAGCCGGCAAAGACACCACACCCCACTATCAAGGTCGTTGCCCACAGGCGAGGAAGCAACTGCATGAGAGTCTCCAGCGTTTAGGTCCGGCCTTTCAACACGCGAGAGAGCATTTTGGTTCCCTTCATGCATCGCAAAGAGATGAGCGCGCAGATCGGCGGAGCATCTCCTTCACCGGACTTTTATTTGATGCAGGTCGTTGTCCTAAAACCGCTGCACACCTTTAGGCGACATGCATTAGCTTCGCAGCAAGCGAGCACGCACATAGCCTCGGCCGACGACGCCCTCGGCGATCTCGATCGCCCGCTCGACATCGCCCCGCCGGCGCACGAAGCCCTCCAGGATGACATAGGAGCCCGATAGGCTGACGGTGATTTCGCCGACTTCGATATCGGCGGCCGCATGAAGGGCGCTCTCCACCGAGGCGCGCGTCGCCGCATCGCTGTGACCCTGGCGGCGGGGCTCGCCATGCCCCGTGAATGCTGGAAAGCCGAGCACCGTGAACGTTTCCTGATGTTGGTTGATGACTGTTAACGCCGCAGCGACGCATTTCGTTGCGTCCCCGGGAAAAGAAGAGCCTGTTCGACAGCGATACGTGCGCGGTGGCATGGGCACCCCTTGGCGAAAGGCGCCGCGGCTTCCATATCTGGCAGCAGTCGAAAGAGGGATGATGACGATGAAAGCGTTTCTGCCCGCCTTGTTTGCCGGGGCAATGCTTGCCGGCTGCTCCTCGGCCGATACGCCGGCGCTGGAACCCATTCCCGGCAGCATTACCTATGGCGGCCAGCCGCGAACGAAGCTCAGCAAGTCGCCGGTCGGCAGCGCCGTCTACAACCAGTTCTACAACGGGACGGGCCAGCGCGTCGAGGAAACCTATATCCTTCAGCCCGACCGCAGCCTGAAGCTGGTGCGGCGCGAGATCGGCCCGGATTTCCCCGATTGAGGCCTTCGGGGGCCGTGGCGCTTGACAGAGGCGGCAATCGCGAACATTCAAGGAACATCTAATCTTTCCCCAGTGATTCTGCGGGAGCCCGACCGGACGGCTGGATGTATCTCGAAAAGCTCAATCCGCAGCAGCGCATGGCCGTCGAGCACGGCACGCTCATCGACGGCAGCCATATTGCCGGGCCGCTGCTGGTCATTGCCGGCGCCGGCTCCGGCAAGACGAATACTTTGGCGCATCGCGTCGCCCATCTGATCGTCAAAGGCGCCGATCCCCGCCGCATTCTGCTGATGACCTTCTCGCGCCGGGCAGCAGCCGAGATGGCACGACGCGTCGAGCGCATCTGCCGCGACGTGCTTGGTGCGAATGCCGGCGTGATGGCGGATGCGCTTTCCTGGTCCGGCACCTTCCACGGCATCGGCGCCCGGCTGCTGCGCGATTATGCGGAGCAGATCGGTCTCGATCCTGGGTTTACCATCCACGACCGCGAAGACAGCGCCGATCTGATGAACCTCATCCGGCACGACCTCGGCTTCTCGAAGACGGAAAGCCGCTTTCCCACAAAGGGCACATGCCTTGCCATCTATTCCAGGGCGGTGAATTCGGAAACCGCGCTCGACCTCGTGCTGCGCGACGTCTTTCCCTGGTGCGCGACGTGGGAGAAACAGCTGCGCGAACTCTTCGCCAGTTATGTCGAGGCCAAGCAGAGCCAGAACGTGCTCGATTACGACGATCTGCTGCTCTACTGGGCGCAGATGGTTGGCGAAGAAATGATTGCGGAGGATATCGGCAGCCGCTTCGACCATGTGCTGGTCGACGAATATCAGGACACCAACCGGCTGCAGGCCTCGATCCTGCTGGCGCTGAAGCCCCAAGGCCAGGGGCTGACCGTCGTCGGTGACGATGCGCAGTCGATCTATTCCTTCCGCGCCGCGACGGTGCGCAATATCCTCGATTTTCCCGCCGCCTTCAGCCCGGCCGCCAATATCGTCACGCTCGACCGCAACTACCGCTCGACGCAGCCGATCCTCGCCGCCGCCAACGCCGTCATCGATCTCGCCTCGGAGCGCTTCACCAAGAATCTCTGGACCGAGCGGCAATCGTCCGAGCGGCCGCGCCTTGTCACCGTGCGCGACGAGGCCGAGCAGGCGCGGTATATCACCGACATGGTGCTCGACAATCGCGAGGAAGGCCTGAAGCTCAAGCAGCAGGCCGTGCTCTTTCGTGCCTCGCATCACAGCGGGCCGCTGGAGGTCGAGTTGACCCGGCGCAACATCCCCTTCGTCAAATTCGGCGGGCTGAAGTTTCTCGACAGCGCGCATGTGAAGGACATGCTGGCCGCCCTTCGCTTCGCGCAGAATCCGCGCGACCGGGTGGCGGGCTTCCGGCTGATGCAGATCCTGCCGGGCGTCGGCCCGTCGACGGCGCAGAAGACGCTCGACCTGATGGCCGAGGATGCCAGCCCGATTACTGCTCTTGGCGCCATGCCAGCGCCGCCGCGCTCCGGCGAGGACTGGACAATGTTCGTTTCGATGCTGCAGGAGCTGAAGACCGGCAAGGCCGGCTGGCCGGCAGAGATCGGCCTGGCGCGGCAATGGTATGCGCCGCATCTGGAACGGCTGCACGAGGATGCGACGACGCGGCAGGCCGACCTGCTGCAGCTCGAGCAGATCGCTAGCGGTTATGCCTCGCGCGAGCGATTTTTGACCGAACTCACCCTCGATCCGCCGGATGCGACCAGCGACCAGGCGGGCGTGCCGCTTCTCGACGAAGACTATCTCATCTTGTCGACCATTCATTCCGCCAAGGGCCAGGAATGGACGAAGGTCTTCATGCTGAACGTCGTCGACGGATGTATACCGAGCGATCTCGCCGTCGGCACCACCGCCGAAATCGAAGAGGAACGCCGGCTGCTCTATGTCGCCATGACACGCGCCCGGGATGGTCTCGACCTCGTCGTGCCGCAACGCTTCTTCACCTACGGGCAGAACTCGCAGGGCGACCGGCATGTCTATGCCTCACGCAGCCGCTTCATTCCCGCGACCCTGCTGCAGTTCTTCGAAGCTTGCAGCTGGCCGCAAGGAAAATCGGAGGCCGCGCAAGCGCAGGCGCGGCAGGTGCGCATCGATGTCGGCGCCCGCATGCGCGGCATGTGGCGATAACTGGATAGCGTTCAGAGTGAAAGCGGCGGCTCGGCCGGTTTCAAGAAATGCTCGACCGTTGATGCCTGCACAGCCTCGACAGTTGCCGGCGACCATTGCGGATTGCGGTCCTTGTCGATGACGGCGGCGCGGATGCCCTCGAAGAAATCGGGATTATCAAGCATCTGCAGACAGGCGCCGAGTTCGCGGCCGAGGCATTCGGCAAGCGAGGCGCTGCGGCGACCGGCTCTCAGCAGCCGCAAAGCGAGCTTCAGGCTGGTCGGCGAACGCGTCAGCATCACCCGGCGCGTCTCGGCAGCGAATTCGTCTTCCTCTTCTGCGAGTGCCGCCAGGATCTCCTCGACGCTGTCGAAACGGAATGCGCGATCGATCACCGCCGCGTTCTGCCTGAGCCGGCTTTCTCCCTGAGGCTCCGAAAGCCCCTGCAACACTGCATCGACGTCGCTGGATGAACTGCCACGCGGCAGGCCCGAGAGAGCATCGATCACTTGGCCAAGCCGCGACGAGGCGATCTGAAGGTCGGCAAGGCGAGCGTGGATCGCATCGGCAGCACCGATATCGAGCCCTGTCAGACCGAGCCATGTTCCGGCCTCGCCAGGGCCACGCGGCAGCAGCCAGGTGGCGCCGACATCCGGGACATAGCCTATGCCGGTTTCGGGCATGGCCAGCCGCGTGCGCTCGGTGACGACGCGGTGGCGGCCATGCGAGGACAGGCCGACGCCGCCGCCCATGGTGATGCCGTCCATCAGCGCGACATAGGGTTTGGGATAGGCGGCAATCATATGGTTGAGGCGGAACTCCTCGCGCCAGAAGGTACCTGCGAGGCCATCGCCGGCGCGGGCGCTCTCATGCAGGGCGCGGATATCGCCGCCGGCGCAGAAGCCGCGTTCGCCCTCTCCCGTCGCCACGACGCTCGCCACCTCGGGATCACCGGCAAAGTCGTGAAGGGCCGCGGTGATCGTGCGGATCATCGGCAACGTCAGGCTGTTCAGTGCTCGCGGCCGGTTGAGCCGGATGACGCCTGCGGTACCCCGCCGTTCAATGATGACTTCATTTTGCCGTTCGCCGTCCTGCATGGTTCACCTCATCTACTACGACCATGAATAGACGACGATGACGCATCGCTCCAGTCGATTTAAGGTAGCTCAGGCAGACAGCGATTTGCGGGCAGAGGCTGCGGCCTCGCACCGGGCGGCGTAATCGATGGCAAGTTCGAGTGGCAGCGGCCGCGAGAAATGATAGCCCTGCGCCAGACGAACGCCCATCGCCTTCAATCCCTCGGCAATCTCTTCGCTTTCGACGCCTTCGGCGACGGAGGCAATGCCGAGGTTCTGGCAGAGATTGGCGACCGAGCGGGTGATGTTCATGCAACGGGCGTCGCGATCGAAGTTCATCACGAAGGACTTGTCGATCTTCAGCTTGTCGAAGGCGAGGCGATGAATGTGGCTGAGGCTCGAATAGCCGGTGCCGAAATCGTCGAGCGCAATCGAGATGCCGGCAGCGCGCAGCATAGATATCACCTGGTCGGCGGTGTCGAAATCGGAGAGTAGCGCGGTCTCGGTAATCTCGAATTCGATGCGCTTCGGATCAATGCCGGAGCGGGTGATCATGGCGAGCAGCGCCATCGAGGTCTCGTGGTCGCAGATATCGCGCGCCGAGAGATTAAAGGACAGCCTGAGATGCCGTGGAATGATTGCCAGCGCTTCGAGCGCCTTGGCGAAAAGGATGCGGGTCATGCGGCCGATGACCGCCGTGCGCTCGGCAGCGGGGATGAAGGCGTCTGGGCTGATGCGGCCGAAGCGGGCGCTGTCCCAGCGGGCCAGCGCCTCGTAGGCGACGACGCGGCCGCTCCTCAATTCGACGATCGGCTGATAATCGAGTTTCAATTCCTTGGCGAAATCGTTCGCCTGTAGCTCGAGTTCGATCAGGTGGCGCTGCGTCAGGATCTTCTCGTGGTCGGCCGAGAAGAATTCGACGCCGCTGCTGCGCTTGCTCTTGACCTGGTAGAGGGCGAAGTCCGCTTTCTCGTAGAGATCCTCGGCGGTGTACTCGCCGATATCGGGATAGACGATGCCGCAGGAACCGAAGACGCGGACCGAGCCGTCGGGGATTTCGAAAGGGTCGCGGACGGCGGCGCAGAGCGCCTGGCCGAGATCGGCGATCGCCTGGCGTGTCATTGAGCAGGGGAAGATGATCCCGAACTCATCACCGCCGAGACGGGAGACGATGCCCTCTTCGCCGACCAGCGCGACGAAGCGGCGGGCAGTCTCCTTCAGCACGAGATCGCCGGCGGCATGGCCGAAGACGTCGTTAACAGGTTTGAAGCCATCGAGATCGAGAATGCCGAGGACGGGCGGCGAGGACGGATCCTTCTGCAGCCGTTTTTCCAGCGAGAGAAAGAAGCTGCGGCGATTGGCAAGGCCCGTCAATTGGTCATGCAGCGCGTTGCGGCTGTTGACGAGGTTCAACTCCTCGGCTTCCGCCTGCTTCTGCTTCAGCTCCTCGGTCAATTGCACGAGACCGACGAAATTCTGGAAATAGCTGTTGATCACCCGGAGGAAGGGCAGGATCAGGAAGAGGCCGCTGATGGCCGTCGCGACGAAAACGGGATTGCCCGAAAACATGAAGGTCGCGACCATGGCCGAGAAGGTGATGACCGTGGTCAGCGCCGCCGCCATCGGCAGATGCATCAGGCAAAAGATGCAGGAAATGCCTGTCACGACGAGGAAGTAGGCGATCTGGCCCTGCTGGGAAGCATCGCCATATTGGTAAAGCGCAATCGCCCAGCCGCCGAAAGCGACGGTCAGGATACCGGCGCCTGCCATCGTGATCTTCATCAGCCTGTAGGCCCGCTCGGCGGTCACATCTTCCTTGCCCCTGATCTCCCACCAGCAGAGACGGAAGACACAGACGACGCTCAAGGTCACGGGAATGTAGAGCGAGAGCCAAAGGGGGGCGGATTTTAGGTGGGTGATCGCCACGGCAAGGGCGTTGATAATCAACAGGACATAGAGAATGGGAATCTGCGACGACAGGGCCCGGAACTGCGCCAGCAGAAGCGTCGGATTGTCTTTTTGCAGCTGCAATGAGGCCAGAAAGTTCTTCATCTTCTCTTTTCCGTTGGCCAGAGCCAGCCAGAGAAAGCTTGATTTTCCTTATTCACGTAACGCATGCGCCCCCGCAGGCGCGGGGATGGTAAACGGGTTCCCGGATCAGAACGAAGCGGCGGCGAGTGCCCGGTGGATGCTGTGCAGGTCGTCGACATTCTTGTTCGACAGGAACAGTTCCCAATCGAGCGAGCTCTGGACGATGGTTTCGAGCGAATCGTATCTGGGCTTCCAGTCGAGCACCTGCCGGGCGAGCGAAGCGTCCGCCACGACGCTTGCCGAATCGCCGGCGCGGCGCGGCGCCATGTGGATCTTGAAGGAATGCCCGTGCAGGCGGGTGACCATGTTCAGCACATCGAGCACGGAATAGCCGCTGCCGTAACCACAATTGGCCACGAGCGAGCCCTTGTCCCTGCGCAGGTGCTGCAGCGCTTTCAGATGTGCATCCGTGAGATCGCTGACATGGATGTAGTCGCGCACGCCGGTGCCGTCATGGGTGGGATAGTCGATGCCGTAGACATTGACGCTGTCGCGCCTGCCGAGCGCTGCCTCGCAGGCGACCTTGATCAGGTGGGTGGCGCCTGAGGTCGACTGGCCGGCACGGTGGTGCGGGTCGGCGCCGGCGACGTTGAAATAACGAAGCGCGACATAGTTGAAATCATAGGCGGCGGCGGCATCGCGCAGCATGAATTCGGTCATCAGCTTCGACTGGCCGTAGGGATTTTCCGGATTGAGAGGGGCCGTCTCCTTCACCGGCAGGTCGGTCTTTTGCTGGCCGTAGACGGCCGCCGTCGAGGAGAAGACGAAGTTGCGGATACCTGCCTTGACCGAAGCGCTCAGCAGCGCCCGGGTCTTGCCGGAATTGTTGTCGTAATAGGAGAGCGGATCGGCGACCGAGACCGGGACGACGGCAGAGCCGGCGAAATGGATGATCGCCTCGATGTCGTTTTCGATGAAGACCTTTTTCAATATGTCGGGATCGGCAACGTCGCCGAGATAGAAACGCGCCGCCGGCGCCACGGCCCAGCGAAAGCCTGTGGAGAGGCGGTCGAGCACGACCACATCCTCGCCCGCATCGAGCAGCGCCCAAACCATGTGACTGCCGATATAACCGGCCCCGCCCGTCACCAAAACTGCCATGTCCCGCATCCCTGCTTTCGTTTTTTATAAGCAGGGGCATCAGGCGCCGGTTTTTCTTTCCAATTTTCTTATCGAACGGCGTTTGGAAGGCCTTTGAACCGGTAAGTTTGGAGTCGTGGTTAGAGGCCGATTTCGGGCTTTGCTAGAGTTTTATCGATCCGGCGATTCCGGCACAAAATCGACTTGGCCGACGCTTCTCAGAGCTTGAGGATATAGTCGCAGAGGCGCTCGGCGGCGACCGCCACCTGCGTGGGGTCGCGCAGGAAACAGGCGCGCAGGAAGAGTTCGCCGCCCGGTCCGAAGGCTGTTCCGGGGGCAAGCCCGACGCCTGTCTTGTCGACGATGTCGAGCGCTGCCTTGCGGCTCTCAGTGACGCCGTCGATCTTCAGGAAGGCATAGATCGCGCCGTCCGGTTTCAGTGTCTCGACGCGGTTGGTGGCGACAAGCGCATCGCAGAGAATGTCGCGAGAGCGGGCCGCCTTGGCGATATTGGCAGCGACGAAATCGTCGCCTTGATCAAGGGCTGCGACGGCGCCCTTCTGCATGAACTGCGCCACCCCCGATGTCGAATACTGGATGAGGTTTTCGAGCACCTGGCCCATTTCAGGGGGTGCTACGATCCAGCCGACGCGCCAGCCGGTCATCGACCAGTTCTTCGAAAAGGAATTGACGAAGATGATCTTATCGTCCGGTTCCATCACATCGAGGAAAGAGGGGGCGCGGCCGCCGGCAAAATAGTAGCGGGCGTAGATTTCGTCCGCCATGATCCAGAGGTCGTGCTTGCGGGCAAGCGCCAGGAGATCGCCAAGATCCTGCTTCGTTGCCGTCCAGCCCGTCGGGTTCGACGGCGTGTTGATGAAGATGCCCTTGGTCTTCGGCGTAATCGCGGTTTCGATGCGGTCAAGATCGACCGCCCATTTGCCGCCTTCAAACTGCAGCTCGACACCAACGGAGCGCGCACCTGAGATTTCAAGAGCGGCGGCGATATTCGGCCAGGAAGGCGAGAGGTAAACCAGTTCGTCATCAGGCGAGGTCAGCGCCTGCACGGCGATCTGGATCGCCTGCATGCCGGAACCGGTGACATAGAAATGCTCGACCGGAAGCCGGAGTCCGAAATGTCTGTCGTAATAATCGGAAAGCGCCTGGCGAAGCTCCGGAATGCCGCGCTGCCAGGTGTAGAAGGTCTCGCCGCTAGCAAGCGCATCCATCGCCGCCCTGCTGATGAAGTCAGGGGTCGGCAGGTCGCCCTCACCCACCCAGAGCGGAAGCAGGCCTTCGCGGCCACGGGCATAGTTGACGAGTTCGACGATCCCGCTTTCGGGCGCCGCCAGGGCGCGCGGGCTAAGGCTGCTGACGATCGACATGCATATCTCCGGTTTCCGCCTTCATAGCGGATTTGCGCCGGCAAATCCCATGATAACCAGTGATGGCATATCGATTTTGGTGATGAATGAGCCCGGCCGCAGCGGACGGGCTCCAGCCCGGATCAAGCCGTCGGGCGCTTGGCGAGAAGATCGCGGATTTCCGTCAGCAGCTGAACGTCTGCCGGTGGCGGTGGCGGCTCTTCCGGTGCTGCCTTTTCCTGGCGCTCGACCTGGGCACGCAGGGTGTTCACGCCCTTGACCATCAGAAAGATGATCCAAGCGAGAATGAGGAAGTTGATGAGCACGGTGAGGAAGCTGCCATAGGCAAACACCGCTCCCTGCTCGCGGGCGGCGGCGAGCGACTGTGCGTTGACGGCCGACGACAGTGGGAGGAAGTAATTCGAAAAATCGAAACCGCCGAAAATGGCGCCGACGATCGGCATAATGAGGTCATCCACCAAAGATTTGACGATGCCACCGAAGGCGCCGCCGATGATGACGCCGACTGCAAGATCCATGACATTGCCGCGGGCGATAAAGGCCTTGAACTCATTGAGCATCGGATCCGTCTCCCTTTGATCCATTTCAAACATATGCAATGGAATTTATTAGCTACATCTTCATTGCGATTAATCAATCGGCAATCGCAATTATCCAGCAATACCTCTCCCGCGGTCTTTGACTTAAGGCCTAGACGGCCAGCAATTTTCAAAGCGTCTGAAATGACTTAAGCTACCCACGTTGCGGGAGGTCCCGGCGTGTTTTCCGCCGGCGGAGGGTCAATGCTTCCAGGCTGGGTCATATTCGCGTCTGCCTTCGGCTATCTGCTCCTGCTTTTCGCCGTGGCAAGCTATGGCGACCGCAAGAACCGCAGCCAGGGCGCGCTCGGCCCGCGCACGCTGGAAGGCGGCTGGCCGGTGGTCTATGCGCTGAGCCTTGCGATCTACTGCACCTCCTGGACCTATTTCGGCAGCGTCGGGCTTGCGGCGCAGCGCGGGTTGGAATTTGCCGGCATCTATATCGGTCCCATCCTTGTCTTCACGCTCGGTATGCCGCTGCTTCGCCGCATCATTGAGCTCGCCAAGGCGGAGAAGCTCACATCGGTGGCCGATTTCGTCGCCGCGCGCTACGGCAAGAACTCGACGGTCGCAACGATCGTCGCATTGATCTCGCTGATCGGCGCCATTCCTTATATCGCGCTGCAGCTCAAGGCGATCTCCAGCACCGTCAGCGCCATGGTCAATCCGTCCGATTACGGCATCGGCAGCGGCAATCTCTACTTCCTCGACCTGCCGCTCGTCGCAACGCTGGTGCTTGCCTGCTTCGCCATCATGTTCGGCACGCGGCATACGGATGCGACGGAGCATCAGGATGGCCTCATTCTCGCAGTGTCGATGGAATCGGTGGTTAAGCTTGTCGCCTTCCTGACGGCCGGCGTCTGCGTCATCTGGTTTCTGTTCGATGGCCCCACCGATCTCTGGCGCAAGACCGTCGACAATGAGCTGGTCATGTCGGCGCTCAGCTACCATACGCCGATCAGCCGCTGGATCACGCTGATCATCTTGTCGGCTTTCGCGATCATCCTGCTGCCGCGGCAATTCCACGTGACGGTTGTCGAAAACCGAACCCCGAAACAGCTGAAACTCGCAGGCTTCCTGTTTCCCACCTATCTCATATCAATCAATCTCTTCGTGCTGCCGGTGGCGATCGGCGGACTGCTGACCTTCGGCGGCACCGGCAATGCCGATTTCTACATGCTGTCGCTGCCGCTTGCCGGCCAGATGCCGGTCGTGTCGCTGATCATCTTCATCGGCGGTTTCTCCGCCGCAACGGCGATGGTCATCGTCGATTCCGTCGCGCTGTCGATCATGGTGTCGAACGACATCATCATGCCGATCTTCCTCAGGCGCAAACTCGCCGGCCGCGCCAGCCAGCGCGACGATTTTGCCAAGACGCTGCTCAACATCCGCCGCAGCGCCATCTTCGCCGTGCTGCTGTTCGGCTACGCCTATTACCGCTCGACCGACAGCACCGCCGGCCTTGCCTCGATCGGCCTTCTTTCCTTTGCCGCGATCGCGCAAATCGCCCCAGCGCTGTTCGGCGGGCTGATCTGGCGACGGGCGAATGCGCGCGGCGCGATCCTCGGGCTGACCTCCGGCTTCGTCATCTGGGTCTACCTGCTGTTCCTGCCCTCGCTCGGCGGCCCCGATTATTCCTATGTGGCGAGCGCCGTGCTCGGCTTCATCTTTCCCGGGACCACGCTGTTTACGGCCCCCGACGCCGATCCGCTGGTCAATGCGACGGCGATGAGCCTGCTCGTCAACACCGCCTTCTTCGTCGTCGGCTCGCTTACCCGCAACGCCAAGCCGCTGGAACGCATTCAGGCCGGCATCTTCGTCAAGCGGCATTCTCGCTCGCAATTTGCTACACGCGGCTGGAAGACCCGCATCAGCGTCGGCGATCTGAAAGCGGCGATCTCACGTTATCTCGGCGAAGAACGCATGCAGCGTTCTTTCACAACCTACGAACAAAGCTCTGGCCGCAAGCTGGAGGACGAACAGCCGGCCGATATGGCGCTCATCCATTTCAGCGAACAGCTGCTCGGCAGCGCCATCGGCTCATCCTCGGCGCGGCTGGTGCTGTCATTGATCCTGCAGAAGATCGAGGATGCTTCTTCCGACACGGCCTGGCTGCTCGATCAGGCGAGCGAGGCGCTGCAATATAACCAGGACATGCTGCAGACGGCACTTTCGCAGATGGATCAGGGCATTGCCGTCTTCGACAGTTCCAACCGGCTGACGATCTGGAACCGGCGCTTCCGGCAATTGCTGGACCTGCCGGAAAGTGCCGGCCAGGTCGGTTTCCCCTTGTCTGAGATCGTCACCACGCTCAGCCAGCGCGGCGACATCGCGCCCGGCGATCTCAGCCAGACGGTGCGGCATTTCCTGACGCTCGACAAGCCCTTTTCGCTGGTGCTCGGCGGCGGCGAGCGGATCATCGAGGTGCGCTCCAACGCGATGCCCGACAAGGGCATCGTCGCCACCTTCACCGACATCACCCAGCGCGTCAGCGCCGACCAGGCGCTGAAACAGGCGAATGAAACGCTGGAGCAGCGCGTCGCCGAACGCACGGCCGAGCTTACCCGGGTCAACCGCGAACTCGGCGAGGCGCGCGCCGCCGCCGATGAGGCGAATATCGGCAAGACACGCTTTTTCGCCGCCGCCGGCCACGATATCCTGCAGCCGCTCAATGCCGCCAGGCTCTATTCCTCGGCATTGGTCGAGCGCATGGCGCAATCCGAGAACAGCCTGATCGTGCGCAACATCGATTCCGCGCTGGAATCGGTCGAGACCATTCTCGGCGCGGTGCTCGATATATCCAGGCTCGATACCGGCGCCATGCGACCGCGGCTTGCCTCCGTCGCGCTCTCCGACCTGCTGAAGCGTATCGAGACCGATTTCGCGCCGATCGCCCGCGAAAAACAGCTGAAGCTGGTGGTCATGCCGACGTCGCTCAGGGTCCGCTCCGATCCTAACCTGCTGCGCCGGCTTGTGCAGAACCTCGTCTCCAACGCCATCAAATACACGATTTCAGGCAAGGTGCTGGTCGGGGCGCGGCGGCGCGGCAACCAGGTGATCATCCAGGTGATCGATTCCGGCATCGGCATTCCGCCGTCGAAATTCCGCACGGTGTTCAAGGAATTTGCGCGGCTGGACGAGGGTGCGAAAACCGCTTCCGGCCTCGGGCTCGGCCTTTCGATCGTCGACCGCATCGCCCGCGTGCTCAACCATCCGGTCGAGCTGCAGTCGACGCATGGCAAGGGCACGGAATTCCGCATCGCCATGCCGCTCGACGTCTCACGCCCGGCCGCGGCTGCAGCAGCGGTTGCGCCCGCCGACCGTCCCGGCCAGGCGCTGAGCGGGCTGAAGATCCTCTGCATCGACAATGAGCCGAAGATCCTCGAAGGCATGCAGCTCTTGATCAGCGGCTGGGGTTGCGAGGTGGAGTCGCTGGATTGCCTCGCCGACGTCACCACCCTCGATGGCCAGCAAGGACCGCCTGACATCGTCATCGCCGATTATCATCTCGGCGACGGCACCGGCATTGCCGCAATCCTGCATCTGCGCCGGCAGTTCGGCGCCGATATCCCCGCTTTGCTGATCACGGCCGACCGCACGCCGGAGGTGCGCAGCGAGGCCGAGCGACATGGTATCGCCGTCCAGCACAAGCCGGTGCGGCCGGCGGCGCTGCGCGCCTATATCACCCAGATTTCCGGCCTCAAGCGCGCCGCCGCAGAGTGAAAGGCACGCTTAAAGCGCCGCGCCTATGACGCGCGAGACGAGATCGCGCACACGGGCTGTCGCCGGCACATCGCCGAACAGGATGCGGTACATGATCGGCGCCACGACCTGGTCCATGACGCGTTCGACATCCGGAAAGGCCTCGCCGCGATCCTTGGCCCTCTCGGCGATGACGTCGATCTGCTGGCGGGTAAATTCAGCGCATTTACAGGCATTCGCGCCCGCCTGCGCCGCCAGCACGTCCCGGATCATTTCGCGGCCCGGGCCGGAGGACATTTCCTCGGCATATTGCTCGGCCCAGGTTTCGAGATCGGCCTTGCCGCTACCGGCATCGATAGGCTGCATATCCGGCCGCAGCCGATCAACGGCGACATCGGCGAGAAGCTGTTGCAGGTCGCCCCAGCGGCGATAGATGGTCGACGGCGTCACCCCCGCCTTGCCGGCAATCAGCGGGATCGTCACCTCGGCGCGGCTCATCTCGGCCATCAGCTCGCGGACCGCCTTGTGCACCGATGCCTGAACCCGGGCGCTTCTGCCGCCCGGACGGAGATTCTCTTTCACTGTCATGCGCGCAACCCGACTTTCGCCCTTTGACACCGATGGTTCAAAATCTTTGACAGACCTATTAATGCAAAGAATTTGCTTTTACGAAATGCCTGCTCTACATAAGCTAACGCAACAGCTTAGCTTTAAGAGGCTTATATATGTTCGCCGCAGCCAAATCCACCGAGAATTCGCTGCGTCCCTCGATCGGCTTTCATGCGCTGACGCTCGCGACCTTCTTCGCCGCCTCCGCGGCGCCGACGCCGCTCTACCGGATCTATCAGGAAAGTTTTTCCGTCTCGCCGGTGCTGATCACGGTGATCTTCGCGGTCTACGCCTTCGCGCTGCTGGCGGCGCTGCTGATCGCCGGTTCGATCTCGGATCATCTCGGCCGCAAGCCGGTGATCTTTTTCGCCCTCGTGCTCGAAATCGCCGCGATGGGCCTCTTCGTCGTCGCGAGCGGTCCCGCCTGGCTGATCGCGGCGCGGATCGTGCAGGGGCTGGCAACCGGGATCGCCGGCGCCTCGATCGGAGCAGCGCTCGTCGATGTCGACCGGGCAAAGGGACAGATCGTCAATTCGATCGCGCCGCTTTGCGGCATGGCAGTGGGGGCAGTGGGCACCAGCGCCCTGATCCAATACGGCCCCTTCCCGATGCATCTGGTCTATGCGCTGTTGTTTGTCGCCTTCACGCTGCAGGCAGCTGCCATCTGGCTGACAGGCGAGACCGGGGCCAAGCGACCGGGCGCTCTCGGCTCGCTGATACCGCGGGTCACCATTCCCAAGCAGGTGAAGCGGCCGCTGTCGCTGGTGACCCCGATCAACATCGCCAACTGGACGCTTGCAGGCTTCTATCTCTCGCTGGTCCCGTCCTTGGTCGCCAGCACAACCGGCAGCCCCGCGCCGCTGACGGGCGGGGCTGTCGTCACCGCATTGATGGTGAGCGGAGCAATCGCCGTCTATTTCAGGCGCAGCAAGACGGCCTCGGCCAATCTGGTTTTCGGCGTATCGGCCAAGACGCTCGGCATCCTGACCGTCGTTGCCGGCGTGCATCTTGCCAATGTACCGCTGCTGCTCGTCGGCACGATTTTCACCGGCGTCGGTTTCGGCACCAATTTCCTCGGTTCTATCGGCACCATCATGCCGCTCGCCAAACCGGACGAGCGGGCCGGGCTGCTATCGGCCTTCTACGTCCAGAGCTACCTCGCCTTCAGCTTGCCGGCGATTCTGGCCGGGTTCCTAGCGAAATCGGCCGGTTACGCATTGACGACGGATATCTATGCGACGGCGATCCTGCTTTTGATGGGCGTCGGATTGGTGAGCATTCGCGCCGACCGGCGGAAGGTCGCGGGGAGTGCTGCCTGACATTCCTTTACGGCTTGAGATCGAGCAGTGCCCGGCCGCTTCCATCCATGGCGAAGGGCACCGAGGCGTGCTGGTGGGCAACCAGCCAGCGGCCATCCTGCTTGACGAGACCGAGGGTCTGGCGAAACCAGAGATCGACGGCGGTGCCGTCGGTCTTGGTCCCGCTCATGCGCGTGAGGCCGCTCCAGAAAGCGACATCCTCGCCAACCGTCAGTCTGGCATCGCGCACCTCGCCGCCGATCGGGCCTTCCCAGGTATCGAACCAGGCCTGCAGACCCGCTTCGTCCTGGCCGTGGTAGACGAGCGGCGGCGCCAGCGAAAATTCGATTTCATCCTCGGTCTCGTAGGAAAGTGCGTCCTTGGCGTTCTTTTCGCCCAGCGCCTTGGCGCGCATCATCAGCATGGCGATGATCGCCTCTTCCTCGATCTTCGCATTCGCTTCGTCTTTCACGGTCGTTCTCCTTCTCCGTTATGGACAGAGGACGAAGGGGAGGACGACGATCCGACATCAGCGATAGAACCACTGCGCACTTTTGGAATTGCGTCAGAGATAACTCGTCACCGCCGGTTCGTTCCACCAGGCATCGTGCCTGCCGTCGGAGTAACGGACAGGCAGTGCTGCCAGTTCCTCAGGGGTGATATCGTCGAGGCAGGCGATGTTGATCGAGACATAGGCGCCACCAATCGCTTCGACATAACCGTCGCCATAGGCCGGCACACCGCAGGTGCGGCAGAAGCGGTGATGACCGCTCATGGTGTTGAACTGGTAGTCGGACGTTTCCGCCTGGTCGCACATCAGCCGGAAATCCTCCGGCTTGACGTTGGCGCCCCAATAGCGCCGCTTGGCGCAGATCGAACAATTGCAGCGGCCAGTGCCCTCCTCGAGGTCCATGTCCACCTCATAGTGCACTTTGCCGCAATGGCAGCTTCCTCTGTAGGTTTTCTTCATGGCGCTCTCCTCCTTCGGCGTTGCCTTCAGTTTCCGGATATGACAATATGTTGTCATTATGGATGAGATACAAAATCGACAACATGTTGTCAAACAAAATCGACCGGAGCGGACAATGGAAGGGGATGCCTTTTCCGCTTTCGCAATCACCGCCCTTCGTCTCGCCGGCCATCTGACGGCCGCCGGCGACCGACTGGCAAAGCCGGCAGGACAGACGAGCGCGCGCTGGCAGGTGCTGGCGGCGGCACGACGGAGCGACATGTCGGTGGCGCAGATCGCCCGTGCGCTCGGCCTCGCCCGCCAGGGCGTGCAGCGGCTGGCCGATGCGCTGGAGAATGAAGGGCTGATCGCCTATGCCGACAACCCGCAGCACCAGCGCGCCAAGCTGGTACGATTGACGGAAGAAGGGGCGGCGCGGCTCGGCGTTATCGAGCTCGCGCAAGCCGGATGGGCCGACGGGCTCGGCGCCGCGTTTACGTCAGCCGAACTCGATGCGGCGCGGATCGTGATGGCGCGGGTGATGGAGATGCTTGAGGGTGGCGAGGCGCCAGAAGGTTGAGCGACTTTTGTCGTTAGCGACGCACTCGGCTTGACGATGCGAAAGATTCTCTAAGGTCATGCCGTGGCCGCCCCCTCTGCCCTGCCGGGCATCTCCCCCACAGGTGGGGAGATTGGCTGGGCTCACTGGCTTCCCCAAACAATCGGCGTCCAGCACGACGAAACGATAGATGGATACGAAGTTCAAGCCACTTGCGATCTCCCCACCTGTGGGGGAGATGCCCGGCAGGGCAGAGGGGGGCTTACACGGCACGACCTATGTGCCAAGGCGATGCCGGCTACTCCGCCAATCGGGCACGGCATCAACCGGCCAGACACAAAAAAAGGCCGGGTGAACCCGACCTTCCCTGCTATCTCAACGAACCGTGCCAGTACATCCGTGGTCACGATCCGGAGATGATATTTAGAGCCTTAAGGCTCAGGCCGCCTGGAGGCGGTCTGCCGACATCTTGCCGGACTTGTTGTCGCGGACGAGCTCGTAAGACAGCTTCTGGCCATCCTTGAGATCGCGCATGCCAGCGCGTTCAACGGCAGAGATGTGGACGAAAACGTCGGCTGCGCCGTCATCCGGCTGAATGAAGCCGAAGCCCTTGGTTGCGTTGAACCACTTTACGGTACCTGTGCTCATGACGATATCCTTTTCGAATCGTTCATAGAAGACTGCAGCTCGGATAAATACCGAGCGGCGATGAAAACCGATTTTGGAGGAAGTTCGCCAGGAACGACACGAGGCCGTTTCAAAGTTCATCTAGCAAGATCGATGCGCGGATATGTAATCGGAAATTGTGTCCGTGACAAGGCCGCAGCTAGGGAAAGTCGAGCGGGCCGATGGAGGATTCTTTGACGTCGTGCCGTGGCAGGATGGTAAAGGCGGCCTAAGCCGCCTTCCCCACCTTCTCATAGGGGTCGAACCGGCCGTAGAACGTCTCACCCTTGGCGGCCATGTCCTTCAGCAGCGGCGTCGGCTTGAAGTGGATTCCGTAAGTACCGGCTAACTTTTCCGCCAGTTCCACGAAGGCCTTCGCACCCATCCCGTCGATATAGCTCAGCGCTCCGCCGGTATAGGGCGCGAAGCCAAAGCCCAGGATCGAGCCTACATCCGCTTCGCGCGGATCGGTGACGATGCCTTCCTCAACCGTGCGGGCGGCTTCGAGCGCGATGGTGACGAGGAAACGTTGCTTCAGGACGTTGACGTCTACCTCGTCCGCCGGTTTCTGCGGATAGAAGGACTTGAGTTCGGGCCAGAGGGACTTCTTCGCCGGCTTCGGCGGGTAGTCGTAGAAGCCCTTGGAATTCTTGCGGCCGAAACGTCCCTCCTTTTCCACCATGCGGGAAATGATTTCCATATGCCTGGGGTCGATGGCTTTTTCGCCGAGATCGGCGACCGTCGCCTTGAGGATCTTCAGCGAGAGGTCGATGGCGACCTCGTCGTTGAGCGCCAGGGGACCGACCGGCATCCCGGCCATCTTGGCGGCATTCTCGATCATCACAGGCGGCACGCCCTCGATCAGCATGTCGTAGCTTTCCGACATGTAGCGTAGCACGCAACGATTGACGAAGAAGCCGCGGGTGTCATTGACGACGATCGGCGTCTTCTTGATGGCGGAGACATAATCAAGAGCAACGGCCAGCGCCCTGTCGCCGGTGTCGCTTCCGAGGATGACCTCGGTCAGCATCATCTTCTCGACAGGCGAGAAGAAGTGGATGCCGATGAAATCGGCGGGGCGTTTCGAATTCTTGGCGAGACCTGAGATCGGCAGGGTCGAAGTATTGGAAGCGAAGATCGCGCCTTCCGGCAGCACGGCTTCGACCGCCTCGATGACCGCTTTCTTCACCTCACGATCCTCGAACACCGCCTCGATGACGAGATCGGCATTGGCGAGGTCGGCATAGTCTGCCGAGGGTGTGATGCGGGAGAGCAATGCGGCCGCCTCATCTTGCGTAAGACGCCCCTTACCGACAGAATCCTTGACCAGGCCTTCGGAGACGGTCTTGCCCTTGGTCGCCGCTTCGATGTCGCGGTCGATCAGCGTCACGGGAATGCCGGCGGCGGCCGTGACATAAGCGATCGAGGCACCCATGAAACCGGCTCCGACGACGCCGACATGCTTCAGCTCGGTCTTCGCATGACCTGCCGGGCGGCGGGCGCCTTTTCCGAGCTCCTGCATGGAGATGAACAGCGAACGGATCATCGAGAAGGCTTCGCGGGTCTGCAGCACCTCGGTGAAATAACGCTGCTCGATCTTCAGGCCGGTGTCGAACGGCACCTGCAGGCCTTCGTAGACGCATTTCAGGATGGCAAGAGCTGCCGGATAATTGCCCGATGTTTCCCTGCGCAGGATCGCCGGAGCTGCCGGCCAGAGCTGGGCAGAAGCCGGCGTCCAGATGCCGCCGCCGGGCGCCTTGAAGCCCTTCTCGTCCCAGGGGGCGACCGGCTTCAGGCCATCCTTGATCATCTGCTTGGCGGCGGGGATGAGCTGATCCGGCTCGACCACCTGATGCACGAGGTTCATCGCCTTGGCGCGGGAGCCGGTCAGCGACTGGCCGGTCGTCATCATCTGCAGCGCATCCTGGGCGTTCGCCAGCCGCGGCACACGCTGCGTGCCGCCGGCACCGGGGAAGATACCGACCTTCACCTCGGGCAGCGCGATCTTGACGCTCTTGGCATTGGAGGCGACGCGGCCGTGGCAGGCGAGCGACAGTTCGAAGGCGCCGCCCATGCAGGTGCCGTTGATGGCGGACACCCAGGGCTTGCCCGATGTCTCGAGTTTGCGGAACAGGCCACTCATGCGGCCGACCAGGCCGAAGAGGTTCTGCACCGCCGTCTCGGGGCTCTTTGCCTTCTCCTCCTGGTAGGAACTGAACATCGACTTGATCATCGACAGATCAGCGCCGCCAGAGAAGGAGGACTTGCCGGAGGTGAAGACGACGCCCTTGACGGCCGCATCGGCGGTCGTGGCGTCGATAATCGCGTCAAGTTCGGCCATCACCTCCGCGGTGAAGACGTTCATTGATTTGCCGGGCATGTCCCAGGTGACGAGAGCGATGCCGTCGGCGTCGGTTTCGAGCGTGAAATTGGTGTAGGTCATTGGGTTTCCTCCCCGATCAGGCCGGCAAATGGCTGCGCTGCGCGTCTAAGGTCTTCGTCTTTTCGGTGACGACATCGCCGGTGTGCTTGGTCAGCGACGGCTCGAAAAGCACGATCCAGCATTCCTCTTCGGCAACAGGATTATGCTCGACGCCCCTCGGCACCACATGAAAATCGCCGGCCTTCAGATGCACATGCGGGCGGTCGCGATATTCGATGGTAAGCGACCCCTTCCAGATGAGGAAAAGCTCGTCCTCGTCGCGGTGGGAATGCCAGGCGAGCTGGCCCTTAACCTTGGCGAGCTTGACGCTCTGGCCGTTGAGATCGGCGATGACGCGGGGCGACCAGTGCTCGCTGACCTCGGCATATTCGGTTTCGATCGTGCCGGTGTTGAAGCCCATCGTCAGACCCTTTCGATAACCGTTGCCGTGCCCATGCCGGCGCCGATGCAGAGCGTCACCAGCGCGGTGTTGAGGTCGCGGCGTTCAAGTTCGTCCAGCACGGTGCCAAGGATCATCGCGCCGGTGGCGCCGAGCGGATGGCCCATGGCAATGGCGCCGCCATTGACGTTGATCCTGTCATGGTCGATGTCGAAGGCCTGCATGTAGCGCAGCACCACGGCAGCGAAGGCCTCGTTCAGTTCGAAGAGGTCGATGTCGGCAAGGCTCATGCCTGATCGTTTCAACAGTTTCTCGGTGACGTCGACTGGCCCGGTCAACATCAGGGCGGGATCGGAGCCGATATTGGCGAAAGCCTTGATGCGGGCGCGCGGCTTTTTGCCCATGCTCTCACCGCCGGCTTTGGAGCCGAGCAGGACCACACTGGCGCCATCTACGATGCCGGAGGAATTGCCGGCATGATGGACATAGTTGATGCGCTCGATCTCCGGATGGGCCTGGATGCCGACGGCCTCGAAGCCGCCCATCTCGCCGGGCATCTGGAAGGATGGATTGAGCGAGGCGAGCGCCTGCATATCCGTGCCGGGGCGCATGTGCTCATCGTTGGCCAGGATCGTCAGGCCGTTCTGGTCCTTGACCGGGACCACCGACTTGTCGAACCAGCCCTTTTCCCAGGCATGGGCGGCACGCTTCTGGCTCTCCACCGCATAAGCGTCGACATCGGTCCGGCTGAAACCGTATTTGGTGGCGATCAGATCGGCCGAGACACCCTGCGGCATGAAATAGGCCGGGAAATTCACGGAAGGATCCATGAACCAGGCGCCGCCGGACATGCCAAGGCCGACGCGGGACATGCTTTCGACGCCGCCCGCGATGACGATATCGTCGGCCCCTTGAGCGATCTTGCCCGCACCGAAATTGACGGCATCGAGGCCGGAGGCGCAGAAGCGGGAGATCTGCATGCCGGGCGCCTTCGTGGAGTAACCGGCTTCGAAGGCGGCGGCCTTGGGGATGACGGCGCCGGCATCCATGACCGGATCGACGCAGCCCATGATGATGTCGTCGACCGTTTCCGTGTCCAGCCCGTTGCGGTCGCGGATCGCTTCCAGCGTCTTTGCCGCGAGGCGGACGGAGGGCACCTCATGCAGGGCGCCGTCCTTCTTGCCACGGCCGCGCGGCGTACGCACGTGGTCGTAAATGAAAACCTCGGTCATTGTCTCATCTCCCTGACGGCGCGGCGGCGCCGGTGAATGCGTATCTTTTCTCTTCTCCCCAGCGGGGAGAAGTGCCGAGCAAAGCGAGGCGATGAGGGGGTCCGACAAAGCCGGAGCCAGAAGAAAGACGCGCCTGCGGCGCGCCCCCCTCATCCGGCCCTTTGGGCCACCTCTGCCTGGGTCGAGCCACCGGTCTCGACCCGTCCTTCGGACCCCCGCTGGGGAGAAGGGGACACAATCAAAACGCTTCGGCAGCCAGTTCCATCATCGTGTCGGCGCCGGCTTCGATGCGGGCCTTGCGAAGCGCGGTTTCCGGCATCAGGCGTTCCATGAAGAAGCGGGCGGTGACCAGCTTGTTCTTCAGGTAATCCTCGCGGGCGGCATCGCCGGATGCAAGGCCGTCCTCGGCGGCTTTGGCCATCTTCGCCCACATATATCCGAGAATGACGAGGCCGAAGAGGTGCATGTAGTCGGTCGAGCCGGCGCCGGCATTGTCCGGCTTGGCCATGGCGTTCTGCATGAACCACATGGTCGCGCCCTGGGCGTCGTTCAAGCCCTTCTTCAGATGCTTGGTGAAGAAGGAGAGCTTGTCGTTGCTGCGGTTCTCCTCGCAGAAATCGCCGATTTCCTTGAAGAGGGCCATGGCGGCGCGGCCGCCGTTCAAGGCCAGCTTGCGGCCGACGAGATCGAGCGCCTGGATGCCGTTGGCGCCTTCATAGATCATGGCGATGCGGGCATCGCGCACATACTGGCTCATACCGTGTTCTTCAATATAGCCGTGGCCGCCGAAGACCTGCTGGGCCATGACGGCATGATCGAAGCCCTTGTCGGTCATCACGCCCTTGAGGATCGGGGTGACGAGGCCGAGAATATCGTCGGCCGTCTGGCGCTCCTGCTCGTCGCTAGCGCGGTGGGCGATATCAGATTTGAGCGCGGTCCAGAGCAGGAAGGCGCGGCCGGCCTCGTTGAAAGCGCGGATGGTCATCAGCGTGCGGCGAATATCAGGATGGACGATGATCGGATCGGCCTTCTTGTCCGGCGCCTTGGGGCCGGACAGCGAACGGCCCTGGATGCGGTCGCGGGCGTAGCTGGCGGCGTTCTGATAGGCGATCTCGGAAATGGCGATGCCCTGCAGGCCGACCATCAGACGGGCCTCGTTCATCATCACGAACATGGCGTTGAGGCCGCGGTTTTCGGCGCCGATCAGGAAGCCGGTCGCCTCGTCGTAATTCATCACGCAGGTGGCGTTGGCGTGGATGCCCATCTTGTGCTCGATGGCGCCGCAGGAGACAGCGTTGCGGGCGCCGGCCGCGCCGTCCTTGCCGACGAGGAATTTCGGAACGATGAAGAGCGAGATGCCCTTGGTGCCCTCGGGCGCACCCTCGATGCGGGCCAGCACCAGATGGATGATATTGTCGGTCAGGTCGTGCTCGCCGGCGGAGATGAAGATCTTCTGGCCGGAGATTTTGTAGCTGCCGTCAGCCTGCGGCACCGCCTTGGTGCGCAGCATGCCGAGATCGGTGCCGCAATGCGGCTCGGTCAGGTTCATGGTGCCGGACCACGTGCCGTCCACCATCTTCGGCAGATAGGTGGCCTTCTGCTCGTCGGAGCCGTGGACGAGGAGTGCGGCGATCGCGCCCTGCGTCAGGCCCGGATACATCATCAGCGACATGTTGGCGGCGGAGGTATATTCGCCGACGGCGGTATGCAGCGTATAGGGAAGCCCCTGCCCGCCGAATTCCTCCGGCACCGCAAGGCCGATCCAGCCGCCTTCGCGATAGGCTTTATAGGCTTCCTTGAAACCCTTGGGCGTCGAGACGCTCGCATCGTCGTGGCGCGTGCAGCCTTGCTGATCACCGGAATAATTCAGCGGAAAGAGAGCTTCCTCGGCAACCCTTCCGGCTTCGCCGAGGATCGCTTCGATCATATCGGGAGTCGCATCGGCAAAACCGGGCAGATTGTTGTAGCGTTCGAGACCCAGCACGTCGTTCAGGACGAAAAGCGTATCGTTCACCGGGGCCTTGTAGACTGGCATCTCTCAAATTCCTCCCATTCGGCTGACCGGGTTGCGCCGGCCTTGGGCACTGTCTTACAAAATATTGACGTTTGCGTAAACGTCAAATTTTGCGCTGGTGCCGTCTTTTCTTGAAAAAATTCGAGAGCACGAATCCGCCGCGATGAAGTACTGGAGAGCAGACGCCATCTCATCTTCCTTGTCCATCGCAGAACAGAGTATCGGCCGGGCAGTGGCGCAAGTCGTTCCGACGTCCTACGTCTGTGGGACGATCCATCGAGGAAGACATCATGACCGACTTTCCCTATGAGAGCGCACTCATCGTCGGCGCGGGCTCGGGCATCAGCGCATCGCTTGCCCGGCAATTGTCGGCGCACGGCGTCAAGGTCGGGCTCGCCGCCCGCAATATCGAGAAACTGCAAGGGCTCATCGAGGAGACCGGCGCCAGCGCCTTTACAACGGATGTCTCGCAACCTGCGAGCGTCGCAGCACTCTTCGAAGAGGCTGCCGCCGCAATCGGCGGACCTGACGTGGTGATCTTCAATGCCAGCGCCCGTCAGCGCGGCCCGCTCGCCGAACTCGATCCCGCCGAGGTCGAGAAGGCCATCGCGACCACCGCTTTCGGCGGTTTCCTGGTGGTGCAGCAGGCGGCGCGGCGGATGATCCCGCGCGGCCGCGGCGCCATCCTCATGACAGGCGCGTCGGCAAGCGTGAAGGGTTTTGCGCAGTCGGCCCCCTTCGCGATGGGCAAATTCGCGCTGCGCGGCCTTGCCCAGAGTGCAGCCCGCGAACTCGGGCCGATGGGCATCCATGTCGCGCATTTCGTCATCGACGGCGCGGTGCGCTCGCAGATCCGGCCGGACCGGGTGGAGAAGCCGGATGGCACGCTGCTGCCGGATTCGATCGCCCAGACTTACATCGACGTGCTTCGCCAGCACCGCAGCGCGTGGTCGCTGGAGGTGGAAGTCCGGCCCTGGACGGAGAGCTTCTGAGCCCCTGTTATAGGCGGACGAGGCGACTTTCGCGGCGGTTTCAAACGGGCTAGACTTTGCCGTCAACGCTGGCTGGGAGGACACCAATGCCGCGCCTGGACCACGTCACCATCGAGACCCGCGATGCGCCTCAGATGATCGGCTTCCTGGAAGCGGTACTCGGCGTTCGGGAAGGCTATCGGCCGCCCTTCGCCTCGCCCGGCCACTGGCTCTATCTGGACGAACGCCCGGTCATTCATCTCAGCCTGACATCGCGCAGCACCGATTTTCCGCCCGGCATCTTCAATCATGTCGCCTTCAGCCTCTATGAATTCGGGCCGGCGCTGGAACGCATCAAGGCTGGCGGCTATCGCTACGAATATTACGATATCCCCGACACCGATCTCGGCCAGGTCTTCGTCTACGGACCCGAAGGCGTGAAAATCGAGCTGCAATATCCCAGGCCCGCCTGAGCGCGCGAGTGGCCATTCGATGTGACGCGTTCGGGGGCAATTGCCGCCAAAAATGGCGTTTTGAACACAAACGTTAAAAAATTCCCATCGGCATTAACGGCTTGTTTACCACGTTTCGTGAAAGGTGCGGATTGAGCAGTAGTGATCCGCATTCCTTTTCCCCGTCCCGCGTTCCTTAAGGATGCCGCTACATCGTTCAGCCTGAGGAAAGTCTAATTGACTATCGTCTTATGAATGGTGCGCTCAGGTCCGCGTAAAGCGGGCAGCAGACGAAAAGCCAACGATCGAGCTCTGACGAGGGGTCGAGCAGTCGAAGCGAGCAAGAAGATGAACGGATCGCGATCAAATCCTTCCCGACAGTCCGACAGGACCTCGCTCGATGCGCTGAACCGCACGATCGAAGGGCTGGAGGCGCGTATCGAAGGGCTGATGGGCAGCGGGCGCGAACAGCGGCCGCGCACGGCAACGGCCGAGCGCGATGCTTATGCCGCTTCCCATGCCCCCCGGGTTGCAAAGGCCCCGCCCGAGCCGCGGCCGGATCCGCTTGCCGAAATTCGTCAACGCCAGCGCGCGCTTGAAGCCGGCCGCGAGCGGCCTTACGCACGCGAGCAGGCTCCGCAGCTTCGCGAACCTGCTCCTCGCGCCGCTGCCCCAGTGCCGGGACCGGTCTTGCGCGCCGGCGACGATACGATGACGGAGATCGCCCAGGCGCTCGTCAATCTGCGGCAGGACCTGAAGCGCGACATTTCCGAGGGTGTCACCCGCGAGATGAACGCGCTGCGCACCGAGCTGCGCGAGATCAAGACAAATGCCGGAGACGGCCGTTTCGCGGACGACATGCGCGCCGATATGGGCCGCCTTGCCCACAGCATCACCCAACTGACCGGCCGCTCCGTCGCACCGGAGGCCACGGGCCTTCGCGAGGATTTCGAGGAGCTGCGCTCACTGATGGACGGGCTGGCCCGCGAGGATTCGCTGCGCCATATGGAAAACCGCTGGGACGGTTTCGAAAACCGGCTTGCGGCGCTCGATACCGAGGGGCTGCAGGAAGAGCTCGTTTCGCTTGCCTATCGGCTCGACGACATCAAGCGCCATATCGGCGGCATGGGCGAGAGCCCGGCGGTTCGGGCGCTGGAAGACAAGCTGATCTCGATCGCCACGGCGATGGAGCATTTCGGCAATATGATCCAGCCGCACGACCGGGTCATGTCCGAACAGTTCGCCGCCATGGATATGCGGCTCGACGAGATCAGCCGGGCGATCGCGGCAAGCGGGCGCACGGCCACTGCGAATGATCCGGGCCTGATGCAGCGGCTGGAAAACCGGTTGTCGGCACTGGCCGACCAGATCGACCTGATGAGCCATGATGCGGCCAACCGCGTGAACCCGGCCGACGAGCTGGCGATGCGGCTGGAGGCGCTGACGGGACGCGTCGAGGAGATGACGAAGGCGGAAGCGACGTCGCGGCTCGACGAAAGGCTGGAACATCTTTCCTATCTGCTGGAGCGCACGCAGGAGACGGCACCGCAGCCCGACCTCACCGGCACGCTGTCCGACATTTCCCGCAAAATCGACGCGCTTGAGAATGGCGCCGTCAACGACGTGCTGGCGCAGCGGCTCGACCATCTCGCGCGGCGCATCGACGAGATGGCCTATCAGCAGCAGGCGCCGGCGCCCGCCGCGGTAGTCGACGACAGCGCTTTCCTGCGTCTCGAAGGACGGCTGAGCGACATCGCCGCCCGCCTGGAGGAAAGCACATCGGCAGCGCCGACCGATCCGCGGGCGCTGAAGAACCTCGAAGACCAGATCGCCAATCTGTCGGCGCTGATGAGCGCGCCGCGCGAGAGCGCTGCGATACCCCCCGAGCTCGACCAGCGCATGGGCGCGATCGAAGACTATATGGCGACGAGCGATGAATATATCATCGAGGCGGCACGCCAGGCGGCAGAGGCCGTGGTCGAAGCCTATTCGCGCCATGGCGGTCCGCAGGGTGTCATGCCCGCCGCCGACATGTCGGCGCTGACGGCGCTGGCCGAGGATCTGCGCCACCTCGAGGATCTCAGCCGCGATAGCGAGGAACGCACACACAAGACTTTCCAGGCGCTGCACGAGACGCTGGTGCATATCGCCGACCGCCTCGACGGCATGGAAGATCGCGGCCGGCCACTCGCCCAGATGCCGGTCGCCGACGTCGATTTCGATGTCGATCCCTATGCGCTGATGGTGGCCGAAGCCGACGTGAACAGGACGCCGGCCGCTGTCCCGGCGGCAAAGGCTTCTCCTGTTATCCGTACGGCCGAAGTCGCAGCCGAAGCTGCCGCCCCGGCGCAAGCCGCCGCCATGAGCGGAACGAGCGCGATCGCCATCGAAGCCGCGACCAGGACGACGGAAGCTGCGACAGCGGCACAGGCACCGGCAAAGGCCAGCCTGCTCGCCAGCCTCGGCAAGCGGCTGCTGCCCGGCAAGAAAGCCGAGAGCCGGGCGACCGAACGTCCGATGATCGACCCCGCGCCGTCCATCGATCCCACCGACGTGGTGCCGACCGATGCGGCAAACGAACTGCTCGAGCCGGGCTCGGGCGCACCTGACGTGAAGAAGATCCTTGAACGGGTTCGCGCCAGCCAGAGTGCGGCGCGCGGCAAACCTGCCGGCGAAACCGATCGCGCCGATTATATCGCTGCTGCACGCCGTGCGGCGCAGGCGGCCGCGATGGAGGTGGATGCCAATCCGAAGCAGGCAGCCAGCAAGGCCGAGAAGAAGGGCGCGACCGCCGACAAGGCCGGCAAGGCTTCCGACAAGACCGGCAGGACCAGCGCCTTTTCGCGCTACCGGCGGCCGATCCTGCTGGCCGTCGGCGCCGTGCTGCTCGCCATCATGGCCTTTCCGCTCGCCCGAACGCTGACGAGCGGCGAGCGCGCGCCGCAGCCGCCAGCCGAAGTCTCCGCGCTGACCGGTGCTGCGGAAAACCCGGCGCCGGCCTTGCCCGAAGCGACACCTGCCCAGCCGGATGCCGCCGCTCTCGGAACGACCGCTCCGGCAGCGGAAGCGGTACCGCTCGCCGCCGAACAGGCGGAGCCGGAAGCAACCCCGCCGGTCGCCGGCGAGCATCTGACCGATATGGTGCCGCTTGACGGCGAAGGGGCAGCGACCCTTGCCCCTCCCGCTCCGTCCGGCGCGGCACAGGAGACATCGGGCTTCGTTGCCGCACCCGCACCGCAGGCCGCCATCACCATTCCCGACACCGTCCAGCCGAAATCGCTTGCCGATGCGGCGAGCAGCGGCGATGCGCTGGCGCTGTTCGAGATTGGCGCGCGTTATTCGGACGGCCGCAACGGCATGACGGTCGATCAGAAGCAGGCGGCGAGCTGGTACCAGCTTGCGGCCGACAAGGGCTTTGCGCCCGCGCAATACCGGCTCGGCAGCATGTACGAGAAGGGCAACGGCGTCGAACGCGACATCACCAAGGCGAAGGGTTTTTACGAGCAGGCGGCCAACCAGGGCAATGCCAGCGCCATGCACAATCTCGCCGTGCTCTACGCCTCCGGCGCGCTTGGCCAGCAGGATTATGCAACGGCCGCCTCGTGGTTCACCAAGGCAGCGAACCTCGGCATCACCGACAGCCAGTTCAACCTGGCGATCCTCTGCGCTAGGGGCAACGGGGTCCCGGCGGATCTCGAAGAGTCCTACAAATGGTTTGCGATCGCCGCCAAGGGCGGCGACAAGGATGCGGCGCAGAAGCGCGACGAAGTGGCCAAAGCCATGAAGCCCGACCAGCTCGAACGGGCGCGCGCCAAGGCCGATCTCTGGAAGCCGGAGCCGGTCGACCACCGCACGAACGCCATCGATATCCCCGACGAATGGGCAGGCACCGGCGCGAAGACGGCGAGCGTCGACATGAAGAAGGCGGTCCGCAACATCCAGGCGATCCTCAACAATAACGGCTTCGACGCCGGCGTGCCGGACGGCGAAATGGGCGCGAAGACCGTGACCGCGATCAAAAACTTCCAGAAGTCGGTCGGCCAGGAGCCGGACGGCAGGGTGACCGACGCGACCGTGAAGGCGCTGCTCGAACGCAACAAGCAGGCCGGCAAGGCGATCTGAGGCGCGTCGCATCGACGCGGGATCGTCTCGACTCTTTGTTCCGGGCAATGAAAAACGCCCGGCGGCACTATGCCGCAAGGCTTTTTTCAATTTTGCCGTCGCCTGTCACAAAACCTGAAAAAAGCCGGATTATGCCCGGACATATCGATCCGCGCATCCGGCGAATCCTCTGCCACCGATCTCTCCGCCAATCTCTATGGCTAATCACGGGGCCGATCGAAAGCCTCTGGCAACGATTTCACAGTATGGTGCGCATTCGAACGGGGACGTGACAAGAAACCGCCCGGCAGGAGCGGTCATCATTCGGGGTCGGCTGTGACAATCTATCTGCCCATCGCAGAATTGTCGGTGAACATTTTCATCATTCTCGGCATGGGGGCGGCCGTCGGATTCCTGTCTGGAATGTTCGGCGTCGGCGGCGGCTTTCTCATCACCCCGCTATTGATCTTCTACAACATCCCCCCGGTTGTCGCCGTCGCGACCGGCGCCAACCAGGTTGTGGCGTCGTCGATATCGGGCGCGATCACGCATTTCCGCCGCGGCTCGCTCGACGTCAAGCTCGGCACGGTGCTGCTGGTCGGCGGTCTTACGGGTGCGACGGTCGGCATCTGGATCTTCTCGCTGCTGCGCGCCATCGGCCAGCTCGATCTGATCATCTCGCTGATGTATGTCGTCTTCCTCGGCACCGTCGGCGGACTGATGCTGCTCGAAAGCATCAATGCCATGCGGCGGGCAGCGCGCAACGAGCCGCCTGCACCGCGCAAGCCAGGCCACCAGCACTGGGTGCACAAGCTGCCGCTGAAGGTGCGTTTCAAGAAATCGAAGATCTATCTCAGCGTCATTCCAATCGTCGCACTCGGCTTTGCGATCGGCATCCTCACTTCGATCATGGGTGTCGGCGGCGGCTTCATCATGGTGCCGGCGATGATCTATCTGCTGCGCATCCCGACCAATGTCGTCGTCGGCACCTCGCTGTTCCAGATCATCTTCGTGACCGCCTATACGACGATCGTGCAGGCGGCGACGAACTTCTCCGTCGACATCGTGCTTGCCTTCATCCTGATGGTAGCGGGTGTCATCGGCGCGCAATACGGCGTGCGCGTCGGCCAAAAACTGCGCGGCGAACAGCTGCGCGCCCTGCTCGGCCTGCTGGTGCTCGCCGTCGGCGTGCGTCTTGCCATCGCTCTGGTGGTGACGCCGGCCGATGTCTATTCGGTGGTGATGGGAGCGGGCAATTGATGCGCCTGGCTGCCGCTGTCATCGCGTTGCTTTGCTTGCTGCCGGCCTCTGCCGGAGCCCAGTGGCTGCCGGGGCAGGCAACGGAGGCGGTGCGTGAAGGGTTGGAAATCGGCACGTCGACCAGCGAAATCGCCATCACCTCGGATTTCCACGGCGCGGATCTGACCATCTTCGGAGCGCTCTCGAACACCGACCAGCTGCTGCTCGCCGTCGGCCAATACGACGTGGTCGTGGTGTTGGAAGGCCCGCGCGAGGATGCGACGGTGCGCAAAAAGGAGCGCGTCTTCGGCATCTGGGTGAACACCCGCTCGATGACCTTCGAATCGGTGCCGCACTCCTATTCGATGTCGAGTTCGCGCATGATCGACGACATCGTGACGCCGCTTGACCTGACCGATCAGGGGATCGGCATCGACCACATTCCGCTAACGCCGGTGGGCTTCGTCGGCGATGGCAGCAATCTCGGCGAGTTCCGCGACGCCTTCCGGCGGCTGCAGCAGGGCGGCGGGCTCTACGACCGCAACCCGAGCGGCGTGCGGTTCGTTTCCTCCAATCTCTTCAAGGCGAGCCTGCGCCTGCCGGCAAACATTCCGAACGGGGTGCACAGCGTGCGCGCCTATCTGTTCAAGAGCGGCCTTTTCGTGACCGAGAAATCGCTGCCGCTGCGGGTCATCAAGACCGGCATCGAGCAGACGATCACCGATGCGGCGCATGATCAGCCGATCCTTTACGGCTTTGCGGCCGTGCTGCTCGCCGTGATCACCGGCTGGGGTGCCAGCTTGATCTTCCGCAAGGACTGACCTGCCGCAAGGCGCTCAAGCGGATTTCTTCCTGAAAATAGGCTCAGCAAGGCGCTGAGCGCGAAGGCCTGCGGCAGCTGCTGCTTGCTCGGATGTTTTGGCGGTAGCTTATCCATGCCCCAAAAACCGATTGCATTTTGCTATCAGTTAATCTAGTTTTCAACCAGTTGCTTAACGCAATCGGTTCTATCTTGGTTGGCAATTCAGAAAGAGGATGGAAATGAGGAAGCTTGTTGTCTGGAACCTGATGACGCTCGATGGTTATTTCGAAGGCACGAAGCCGTGGGATATCGACTTCCACAATCTCGCCTGGGGCCCGGAGTTGCAGCGCTATGCCGAACAGTTCGGGAAGGAAGGCAATCTGCTGGTCTTCGGCCGCAAAACCTATGAGGGCATGGCCTCCTACTGGCCGACCGCCGAGGGCGAAGGTGAGATCAAAGCCTATATGAACGGCATCGCCAAGATCGCCGTGTCGCGGACGATGACCGAGCCCGGCTGGAACAATGCCCGCGTCGTCAGCGATCCGATCCCCGAACTGACGAGGCTGAAGCAGGAGGACGGCAAGACGATCTTCATCTTCGGCAGCGCCGAGCTTGCCGACAGCCTGCTGAAAGCGGGGCTTATCGATGAAATCAGGGTTTGCCTGGTGCCGGTCATTCTCGGCGGCGGCAATCCGCTTTTCAAACAGGCAGAGGGCCAGGTGCCGCTGAAGCTCATCGAATCCTCGACGACGGAGGGCGGCGCGGTAATCCTGCGCTACGAACCCGTCAAGGCTTAGGGATTTTGATGTGCGATGCCGTCCCGATGGTCGGGCCAGGGTATCCATCCCTGGTCGCACAAGAGAGCAGCCTGGAAGTTCGCATTCGACTAAAAACCGGTTTTTAACATTTACGAGTTAGTAATCTCTCGGAAACGAGAGGTTTTGTCATGCGTACTCGTATCGTTCTGACGGCCGTGGGTCTCGCGCTGCTTGCCGGCTGCGCGACGGCGCCGAAGCAGACGAGGAACATCTGTGCCGTCTTCGACGAGCGCGACGGGCTCTTCTCCAGCTGGCAGAGTGCCGCCGAGCGGACGGAGAAGAAATATGGCGTGCCCGTGCCGATCCTGATGGCGACGATGTATACCGAATCCGGCTTCCAGCCCTATGCGCGGCCGCCGCGCACCAAGCTGTTTGGCTTCATTCCCTGGACCCGACCTTCGACGGCCTACGGCTATTCGCAGGCACTCGACGGGACCTGGGATCACTACCAGTCGCAGACGGGGAACTGGACCGCGCGGCGGGCGAACTTCGCCGACGCGATCGATTTCATCGGCTGGTATCACTACCAGAACAGCGTGGAGACCGGCATTCCGCTGAACGATGCCTATAATCTCTATCTCGCCTATTACTCCGGGCCGACGGGATACAAACGCGGCGACTGGCGCTCGAACGGGCAGTTGCAGCAGACGGCGCAGAAGTTTGCGCGGATGGCCGGGACGTATCAGCGGCAGCTGCAGGAGTGCGATTGAGGGTATTGAAGGGCGCCCGCGTAAGCCGTCCAAATATGAAGGGTACTACCCCCACAAATTCCCATACCTGACAGAATAAATCCGGTCCTTGCCGAGCAGATGCGCCACCAGCAAAGCCTTGTCGAACAGGCCCTTCATTGCCTGATGGCCGAGATCCAGGCCGCCGCTCATGAGGCCGAAGGCCGGCATCAGCAGGCGGGCGCCGTCGGTGGCGAAGCACGGGCGGCGGACGGATTTTTCACGCCGGCGGACAGTCGCCGACGGGTGCAGGTGGCCGGCGATTTCGCCGCTCTGCAAGCCGTTCTTCGGCTCGTGCCGAAAGGTCAGGCCGGCATAATGCATCTCGTCGGCGGATGTGCCCGGTAGATCGACGATGCCATCCGGATCATGGTTGCCATTGATCCAGATCCATTCGCGGCCGCGGGCCATATTGACGATCAGCGTGCGGAAATTCTCCGGCAGATGCTTCGAACCGATGCGGTCGTGGAAATTATCGCCGAGCGAGACGACGAGCTTCGGATCATAACGCGAGATGACGGCGGCAAGGACGGTCAGCGTCGCCAGCGTATCGTAAGGCGGCAGCATCATGCCGCGACGGGCGAAGGCTGCGCCCTTTTCCAGATGCAGGTCGGAAACGACGAGCAAGCCGGCATCGGGCAGATAGAGGGCGCCGAGCGGATCGCAGACGGCGGCAATGCCATGGACCGATGTCTCGATGCCCGGCATCACGGCCAGTCCTGATATGTCGCGCGCCAGCGCCAGGCGGTTCATCACGGTCGTCATTCCTAAATCGTCAGGCCCTAATTCTCATCAGGTCCAATTCTCGTCAAGCGAGCGCTTCGGCGATCAGATCGTCCGCCGCTTCGGCCAGGAGCGCGTCATGGGCCTCACCCGGCACCGCCTCGCGTCCGATTTCCAGCATCACCGGCACGGCGAGCGGGGAAATATGATCGAGAGCGCGGTGGGTGATGTGGCCCCTGATTCGTCTCAGCATATCGCCAAGACGGCCAATATCCAAAAGTCCCGTCGCCGCATCCTGCCGCGTCGCCTGCAGGAGGATGTGATCCGGTTCGTGGCTGCGCAACACGTCGTAGATCAGATCGGCCGAGACGGTGATCTGGCGGCCGCTCTTTTCCTTGCCCGGATGGCGGCGCTCGATCAAGCCGGCAATCACGGCGCAATTGCGGAAGGTGCGCTTCAACAGGAAGGATTCGTCGAGCCATGCTTCGAGATCGTCGCCGAGCATGTCTTCGTCGAAGAGGTCGGAGAGGCTGAGCCGGCCATTGCCGATCATCAGGCCCATATCCTCGAGGCCCCAGACGGCCAACGAATAATCGGTGGCGACGAAACCGAGGGGCTTGGCGCCTATCCGCTCCAGCCGGCGGGTCAGCAGCATGCCGAGCGTCTGGTGGGCGAGACGGCCTTCGAAGGGATAGGCGACCATATAACCGCGGCTGCCGCGCGGAAAAGTTTCGATCAGGAACTCGTCGCGCCTCGGCAGCATCGACTTGTCGTTCTGCAGCGACAGCCAGTCGCGCACCTGATCCGGCAGGCGGCGCCAGCGATCGGGATCGGCGATCATCGCCCGCACCTGCTCGGCGAGATAGGTCGACAGCGGAAACTTGCCGCCATTATAGGAGGGGATCTTCGGATCGAGCGAAAAGGCCTGCGACGCCAGGCACTCATTTTCGCGGATGCCCTCGAAGCGCAGCACCTTGCCGGAGAAGACGAAGGTATCGCCCGGCGACAATTGCTCGAGGAAATATTCCTCGACCTTCCCCAAGGTAGCGCCGCCGCGACCGATCCTGCCGCCCTCGCCGCGCTTGACCATGCGGATATTCAGCATCGGGCTTTCGACGATGGTGCCGAGGTTGAGGCGATATTGCTGGGCGACCGCCGGATTGGAGACGCGCCAACGGCCCTCCTTGGTCTTGCGGATGCGGGCGTAACGCTCATAGGTCCGCAACGCATAACCGCCGGTCGCGACGAAATCGACGATACGCTCGAAGGTTTCCCAGCTCAGATCGGCATAGGGCGAGGCGCTGATGATTTCATCGTAGAGTTCCAGCAGGTCGAAAGGTTCGGCGCAGGCCATGCCGAGCACATGCTGGGCGAGCACGTCGAGCGCGCCGCGCCCGACCGGCGGAGTGTCCTGTGCGCCGATATAATTGGCGTCGAGGGCGGCCTGGCACTCCATGACCTCGAAACGGTTGGCAGGCACGAGGATCGCCTTCGAGGGCTCGTCCATGCGGTGGTTGGCGCGGCCGATGCGCTGGGCAAGGCGCGAGGCGCCCTTCGGCGCGCCGACATGGATGACGAGATCGACATCGCCCCAGTCGATGCCGAGATCGAGGGTGGAGGTGGCAACGACGGCGCGCAGCCGGTTTTCGGCCATCGCCGCCTCGACCTTGCGGCGCTGGCCGACGTCGAGCGAGCCGTGGTGGAGTGCGATCGGCAGGTTGTCGTCATTGATCGTCCAGAGCGCCTGGAAAAGCATTTCGGCCTGGCTGCGGGTGTTGACGAAAAGCAGCGTCGTGCGATGTTCAACGAGCTTGTTGTAGACATCGGGAATGGCATATCGGGCGGAATGGCCGGCCCAGGGAATGCGCTCCTCGGTCGACAGGATCGAGATATCGGGTTTGGCGCCGCCTTCGACGACAACGAGGCCGGCATGATGTTCGCTACCCTCTTGCTGGCCGACCAGCCATTTCTGCAGATCCATGGGTTCGGCGACGGTGGCCGACAGGCCGATGGTCTTGAGGCCGGGGGCAAGGCGGCGGAGACGCGCTAGGCCGAGCGAAAGCATATGGCCGCGCTTGGAGGTGACCAGCGAATGCAGCTCGTCGAGGACGATATATTTCAGGTCCTTGAAGAAGCGCTCGGCCTCCCGGTTTGCCAGCAGCAGGGCGACCTGTTCGGGCGTCGTCAGCAGAATATCCGGCGGGTTGAGCTTCTGGCGCTGGCGCTTGGCGTTCGGCGTGTCGCCGGTGCGGTTTTCGACGGTGACAGGCAGGCCCATCTCCTCGACCGGCTTCATCAGGTTGCGCTCGATGTCGATGGCAAGCGCCTTCAGTGGCGAGACATAGAGGGTGTGGATGCCGGTGAAGGCGGAGCCCGGCGGGATCTTGCCACGGCGGGTGAGATCGGTGAGCGAGGGCAGGAAACCGGCGAGCGTCTTGCCGGCGCCGGTCGGGGCGATCAGCAGCGTGCTTTCGCCGGCCTCGGCGCGGGCGAGCAGTTCCAGCTGATGGGCGCGCGGGCGCCAGCCCTTTTCCGCAAACCAGCGGGTAAAGGCGGCAGGAAGCAGGGTACGGGCTTCGGAATCGATCTGGTCCACGCCTGGAAGGTAGTGAAATGCCGGGGAAAAAGAAGAGCCGCGAGCCTTCACATGGCGATATAGCGGTCCTTGCGGTGGTTGATGGCAATCGTGAGGTTGAGAACGATCGCACCGAGCACCGAGCAGGCGATGATGAAGGGGCTTGCGACGAAGAAGGAGAGCGCCAGGATGATGCCGTCGAAGCCGAGCTGGACGAAGCCGGCGCGCCAGCCGAAGCGATCCTGGATATAGAGGGCGAGAATGCCGATGCCGCCGAGGCTGGCGCGGTGGCGGAAGAGCGCCAGCATGCCAGCGCCGATGACGAGGCCGCCGAAGAGCGCACCGGCGATGGGATCGACATGCGCCATGCTGATGAAGCCCGGGACGAATTCCGACAGGACCGAGGTCAGCGCGATGGCCGCGAAGGTCTTGATGGTGAAGGCGAGGCCCAAGCGGCGGAAGGCGAGATAATGGAAGGGCAAGTTCACGACAAAGAAGCAGAGGCCGAAGCTGAAGCCCGTCGCATAATGGGCGAGGAAGGCAAGGCCCGCCGTGCCGCCGGCAAGCAGCCCGGCGCTGGAGAGAAGCGTTACGCCGAGCACGGCGAGCATGCTGCCGGCGACGATGCCCTGGGCGTCGTCGAAGAGCGAATGACGGTCGGCGCTGGAATTCAGAATGCCTGCGAAAGCGTTGGATGCCATGATGTTCCCCTGTCGGCGTTTCCGTCTTCTATCCGGGGTCAGGATAAAGGCAAGTGGCAGCAGCGAGGACACCTCTTGACAGCTAGCTTAATCATGGATATTTTTTATCCATGAATTGAGGAGGCCACTTGGATGAAGATGGGCGATGGGGTCGAGCAGGCCATTCACAGCGTTGCGATGCTTTCCGGCCTCTCCGAAGGCGGCGTGCTGTCGGCGGCCGCGCTGGCGGAATTCCACGGCGTCTCGACGAGCTATCTGCTGAAGCATCTGCAGGCGCTGTCGGGCGCCGGCATCCTCGATACCGTGCCGGGGCCGAAGGGCGGATATCGGCTGGCAAAAGCGCCGAAGGAGATTTCGTTGCTCGACATCGTGCTCGCGGTCGAGGGGTCTGCGCCGGCGTTCCGCTGCGCCGAAATCCGCCAGCGCGGACCGAACCCGGTCTCCGATCGCTTGTTCGCCCAGCCCTGCACCATCAACGCGGCGATGCTGAAGGCCGAACGGGTCTATCGCGCCGAACTCGCCAAGACGAGCCTAGCCGATATCGGCATCGAACTTGCCACCGTCGACGACGGATCGATCGCAGCTAGAGGCTGCGCCTTCCTTGAAATCCATGAACGCAAGACGGCTCGTTGAGCCATAACACAGGAGAAAGAGCATGCAACCGCGTTTCAACTTCGCCAAAGCCGCTCCCGATGCCTACAAGGCAGTCGCCGCGCTCGAGCAATATGTCCAGTCCTCCGGGCTGGAGCGCCGCTTCATCCACCTGATCAAGCTGCGCGCCTCGCAGATCAATGGCTGCGCCTATTGCGTCGACATGCATGTGAAGGAAGCCCGCCATGATGGGCTCTCCGAACAATGGATCAACCTGATGTGCGTCTGGCGGGAATCGCCGGTCTATGACGGCCGCGAACGGGCGCTGCTCGGCTGGGTGGATTCGGTGACCAATATCGCCAAAACAGGCGCGCCTGATGCCGACTACGAGACGCTGAAGGCACATTTTTCAGAAGAAGAGATGACGAAGATCACGGTGGCGATCGGCGCCATCAACATCTGGAACCGGCTTGCCGTCGGCTTCCGCTCGCAGCATCCGATTGATGCGGCAGCGAAGGCCGCCTGAGATATCTGCTGAGAGGAAAACATCCGTGCAACCGACCCGAAAATCTCGGGTCGGTCGAATATCACTCGTGATCCCGAGTGGCCTGTACGGCAACGGCGTCAAACCGATTGCCCGAGAGGTCGATGCTGTTGAATAGGTCTCGGACGACTTTCGCAATTTCTTCCGCGGAAGCGCCCTTGGCATATTCTTCCTGCATACGGCGTCTGACAAGTTTTTCCAAATCTGACATAGCTCACCTCATCAAATCCGGCGCGAGATGAGTTTCGCGCCAAGGCCGATCACAGGCAAGTTACGTTTTATTTAGAATGGCTTACCGATTGGTAATGTTAGAGCATGTCGCGCAAAAGTGTGCGGCGGTTTTGCGATAACGTCATGCATAAAACTAAAGCGCAATGTAGCGATCAGCGCGGTGATTGATGGCGACGAAGAGGTTGAGGACGACGGCGCCGAGCACCGAATAGAAGACGACGGGCGGCGTGGTGACGAAGAAGGCGGCGGCGAGCACGCACATGTCGATGGCGAGCTGGACGAGGCCGGCGCGGATGCCGAACCGCTCCTGCAGGTAGATACCGAGAATGCCGACACCGCCGAGGCTGGCGCGGTGGCGATAGAGCGCCAGCAGGCCGAAGCCGAGCAGCAGGCCGCCGAGAAGGGCCGCCCAGGCTGGATGGATGCTCGAAATGGACAGGAAGCGCGACTGCACGTCGGCAATCACCGAGGTCAGGCCGATGGCGATGAAGGTCTTGATGGTGAAGGCCATGCCGAGGCGCTTCCAGGAGAGATAGAAGAACGGCAGGTTGAGCAGGAAGAAGGCAAGCCCGAAATTGACGCCGAAGGCATAATGCAGGAGGAAAGCGACGCCGGCCGTGCTGCCAGTGAGAAGGCCGGCGCTGGCGAGCACGTAGAGGCCGAGAGCGGCAACGAGGCTGCCGGAGAATATGCCCTGCACGTCTTCGATCGGCGTGTGGCGCGTCGCAGTCGTATTCCAGAAGCCAAGGGCATTGATGAGCTGTGTCATGTCGCCAGTCTCCACGGCAGACGAGTTCAAGAACGCGCTTGGGAAGACCCGGGCGCGACGGAATTTTGGATCATGAAAGGAGCCCGAGCGCCTCGGCGTAATATTGCCGGGCTCTCTGCCGATGCGGTGCAGTATCGGGTTTTTCGGTCTTCCGATCAAGCGAAATAGGTAAGCAATGCTGACCTATTAAAAAATCGCAAGAAATGTTCGCTCAGGCGGGCTTGCGCGTAAGGAACAGAATGCCGGAAACCGGTTTTCCGCCATCTTTGCGAATGACCGATTTGACGATCTTGAGGATCTCCAGCCCGTGACGGGCAAGAAGCATCCTGACATAGCTTTCCGAATGGGCGTAACGCAGCGACGGGGCGAGGTGAAAGCCGTCGCCCTCCCCCGCATCCTCGACGGAAAAGGCGATATCGGCGCCTGATGCAGCGAGCTCTCCGACGATGGCAAAGACACTCTCGAGATTGCCGAGATACATCAGCACATCGGCTGCCGTCACCAGGTCAGCGCGATGGCGCGCGGCATCGGCAAAGACGCCGGAGAGATCGGGCGCGAGCGAGAGATCGGCCTGGGCGAGACTGTCATAGACGTGTTTCTCGGCGGCTTTTGCCAGCATGTTCTGCGAGAGATCGAAGCCTTCGAGGTGGTCGACATTGGCCCGGATCTCCGGGCCGAGCAGGCCGGTGCCGCAGCCGAGATCGACGGCGCGTTGGTAGCGCCTGCCGGTGGAGGCGATGAGCGCTGCCAGTTTCTGCGGGACGCTGTAGTCGAGCTTTTCGACAAGCGCTGATTCGAAACGGTCGGCATAGTCGTCGAAGAGGCGCTCGACATAGCGGCTCGGCGGCAGGTCGGGCGTGGCCGCGTCGCCGAGAAGGGTGAGCTTGAGGGCGGCGCCGAAAATGTCATCGGAACCGAGAGCAAGCGTCCTGCGATAGGCCTCGATCGCGGCCTCGCCCCTGCCCGCCTTTTCCAGATAGGTGGCAAGGCGATACCAGCCGGCGGCCCAGGCAGGCACAAGCTCGAGGGCCTGTTCCATCAGCTCGGCAGCCGCTTCCGGCTCGCCGCCTTCTTCGAGCATCCTGGCATAATCGGCGCGGCGGTCGGCGATGACATCGCCTGAGGAAAGCTGGTGAGGCTGCATGAAAGGACCTGTTGGTTGGCCCGCATTTGGCGGTGGCCACAAAAAAACTCAAGTCCTATTTCAGAGGCGAAGCGGCCAATTCCGGAAAGGGCTTGCGGGCGCCGCGCCGCAACCTTATTCCAAGGGCAAACAGGAGATGGCTTATGTCCGATCAGGCGAACAGGTTCCTCGGCGATTCAATCGGCCGCACATTGATAAAGCTTATCGTGGTGTCGCTGATCGTCGGTTTCGTCATGACCGTCTTCGGCCTGACGCCGTGGGGCATCATCTACGGCATACGTGATTTCATCCTGGAGATCTGGTACCGCGGCTTCTCGGCGCTTGGGCGCGTCGGCGACTATCTCCTCCTCGGTGCGACGATCGTCATCCCGCTCTTCATCATCCTTCGTCTTTTCAGCTACCGCCGGTAACATGACATCCATCGATCTTTCCAGGCGCGGCCTGCTGCGCCTTTCCGGACTTGCGCTTGCCGCCGGCATCGCCGGCTGCACCACGACCCCGCGGATGGCCGGCACGCCGTCGGACGGCGAGGACGAGACGGCGAGCGTGCTGCCGCTTGTCAACCAGCTCAGGGCCAAAAACGGCCTGCCGCCACTTACCATCGATCCGGCGGCGAGTACTGCCGCCTTGTTCCAGGCAAAACGCATGGCGAGTGCGGGCAAAATGGCGCATCTGATGGGCATGACCGACAGTTTCGGCGCGCGCGTCAAGGCGAGCGGCGTCCGGTTGCCGGCGGCCGAAAACATCGCGTCGGGCCAGCAGAGCGTCGATGCCGTGGTGACGGCCTGGATCAACTCGCCGCATCACCTGGAAAACATGCTCGGACGTTATGGCGGCCTTGGCGTCGCCGTCGCCCACAATACATCTTCCAGGAACCTGCCTTATTGGGCCATGGTGCTTTCCAGCTGAGGTGATTCCGCCTGCAGCAGTTCAAGTGATGCAGCGTCGGTTGCGCGTCTGAAACGACGCGTCGTGCCGTCGCGACGAGGCCGGCATGGATACACGCAGCAATCGCAACGCGCTCGCATTCGACGTGACGCACCGGATGGTGCTGTCGATCGCCCTTCCGATGACGCTCGGCTTCATGACGACGCCGCTGCTCGGGCTGACGAACACCGCCGTCGTCGGCCGCATGGGCAATGCGGAGGCGCTGGCCGGGCTGGCGATCGGCGCGATGCTGTTCGATCTGATCCTCGGCAGCTTCAACTTCCTGCGCGCTTCGACAACCGGGCTGACGGCGCAGGCCTATGGCCGTCATGACCAGCACGAGCAGCAGGCGGTCTTTTCCCGGGCGATGATTTCGGCGCTCGGCTGCGGACTGGCGCTGCTCTGTCTTTCACCGCTGCTAATCACCGGTGGGCTGAGGCTGATGGGGGCGGAAGGAGCGATCGCCGAGGCAACCAGCACCTATTTCTCGATCCGTATGCTGGCCGCACCCGCAGCGCTGGCGAATTATGCCATCCTCGGCTTCGTGCTCGGGCGCGGACAGGGCAAGATCGGACTGCTGCTGCAGGCGATCATCAACGGCATCAACATCCTGCTTTCCATCTATCTCGGCCTGACGCTCAATTGGGGCGTGGCGGGGGTCGCCTGGGGGACCATGGCCGGCGAAAGCGTCGGCGCGCTCGCCGGGCTTTTCATCGTGCTCAGCGGCTTCGGCAAGGCAGCGCGACCGGCATGGTCCGAGGTCTTTTCCCGGCACCGGCTGGCCGAGCTTTTTGCGCTCAACCGCGACATCCTGATCCGCACCTTCGTGCTGATCGGCGCCTTCACCATCATGACGCGGATCGGCACCAGCTTCGGCGCGGTGACGCTTGCCGCCAATGCCGTGGTGATGAATTTTTTCCTACTATCAGGCTATTACCTCGACGGGCTTGCCAATGCCGCCGAACAGATCATCGGCCGGGCGATCGGCGCGCATTACCGGCCGGCCTTCGACCGCGGGCTGAAGCTCACGACCTTGTGGTCCTTCGGACTGGCGGCGCTCGGCTCCGCCGTCTTCTTCCTCGCCGGCCCCTGGCTGATCTCGGTGCTGACGACCTCACCCGATGTGCGGCAGGCGGCCGAAACCTATCTGCCCTGGGCGGCGGTCACCGGAATGACCGGCGCGCTCGCCTTCGTGATGGACGGGGTCTTCATCGGCGCCACATGGTCGGCCGACATGCGCAACCGGATGCTGATATCTTTTGCCGGCTATCTCCTCATGCTCGCGGTCTTCGTGCCGCTCTTCGGCAATCACGGCCTGTGGCTAGCGATGAACGCCTTCCTGCTCTTTCGCGGTTTCTTCCTGGCGATGCTGGTGCGGTCGCGGGCCGATCAGACCTTCCGCGCGGCCCAGTAATCGACCCTGCTATCGCGCAGCTCGCGGATCGGGCCGGCCTTTTCGCGGTCCAGCAGTTTCGACAGGCCGCGGACGATATCGCCGGCCAGACCAGGCCCCTCGTAGATCATGCAGGAATAGAGCTGGACGAGATCGGCACCCGCCCTGATCTTTTCCAGCGCGGTCTCGGCCGAGGAGACGCCACCGACGCCGATGATCGGCAGATCAGGGCCGACGCGCTTGCGCATCCTGGCGAGCACCGCCGTCGACTTTTCGAAAAGCGGCACGCCGGAAAGGCCACCCGCCTCCTTCGCCTGGCGCTGGTCCTTAAGGCCGTCGCGCGACAGCGTGGTGTTGGAGACGATCAGCCCGTCGAGCGCATGCGAAAGCGCCTCGGCTGCGATATCGTCCATGCCTTCCTCGGTCAGATCAGGGGCGATCTTCAGAAAGACCGGGATCTTCCGGCCGGATGCCGCCGCCATCTCGTCGCGCGCCGCAAGCACTGATGACAGCAGAACCGCAAGGCTTTCGCGCCCCTGCAGGTCGCGCAGGCCAGGCGTGTTCGGCGAGGAGATGTTGGCGGTGAAATAGCGCGCGACCGAATAGAAGCGGCGGATGCCGGCCACATAATCGGCGATGCGATCCTCGCTATCCTTGTTGGCGCCGATATTGACGCCGATCATGCCACCGCCCCTCAGCGCGGCGAGGCGCCCGAAAGCGGCATCATGGCCTTCATTGTTGAAGCCGAGGCGGTTGATGACGGCTTCATCCTCGACCAGGCGGAAGATGCGCGGGCGCGGATTGCCGGATTGCGGCTTCGGCGTCACCGTACCGATCTCGGTAAAGCCGAAACCGAGCTTCAGCAGCGCCTCCGGCACCTCGGCATTCTTGTCGTAGCCGGCGGCCATGCCGAGCGGATTTTCGAAGGTAAGGCCGGCAACGGTCTGGCGCAGGCGCGGATCGGACGTGATCTGGCAGGCCGGCACGAGGCCGGATTTCAAGGCGGCGATCGACATGCCGTGCGCCGTTTCCGGATCGAACAGGAAGAGACCCTTGCGGGCGAGACGCTTGAAGGGATCGATCATGGCTGCAGCTCCGGGAAGACATGGGCGCCGGCTTCGTCGAGCGGCAGCAGCACCTCCCAGAGCACGGCCGCAAGCGGCAGATCGGCGTAGAGGTGCGGGAAGAGATCGCCGCCGCGCGAGGGCTCGAAGACCAGCTTGTCACCGAAGCCGCGGCCATCGACGGCAACCAGGAGCAGGCCGGACTGGCCGGCAAAGTGCAGGGCAGCGGTCTGCTTTACCTGGCCTGCCGTCGACAAATGGATGAAGCCATCCTTGAGATCGATGCCGGCGCCATGAAAAGTGCCGGTTTGTCTGGCTTGCTGCCAGAGTGTTTCCGTCACGATCTTGTAAAGGGTCGGTGTCAGGGTCATCATGGCCTCACGATGGGCTGTTCCTTGGTCACGAGGGCTTTGCCGGAAAGAGGCGGCGATGTCCACGCCCCGGCGCCGAAAAACGGGACAGCTGGAACAGAATTAGAGCATGATGTCGTCCGAAAACCGCGCACACTTTTCGGCATCATGCTCCTGAAAATCCGGAGGATGAGACGATGAAGGCATTCGTTATCACGCTTGGCGTTTTTTTCATGCCGTTGGCGGCCGCGGCGGCCGAAGCCGATGCCGGACGCTTCCAGCTGGAGAAGAGCGGCGATCATTTCATCCGGCTCGACCGGCAGACCGGCGCGATGTCGATCTGCCAGGACAAGGATGGCGCCCTCGTCTGCCGGATGGCGGCCGACGAGCGGGCGGCCTATGAGGACGAACTCGACCGGCTGGCAAAGCGGGTGACGGCTCTCGAACAGGGCAATGTCGCCCAGCGCGCGCTGCCGAGCGATGCCGAGGTCGACCGTTCGATCAGCATCATGGAGCGGATGATGAAGAGTTTCATGGGGATGGTGAAGGAGTTCCAGGCTGAGGAAAACACCAATCCCCTTCCGCAGAAGACATGATCTGATATAGTCCATACGAGCAAGCTGGCATGAAACGCGGAGGGATGGCGTCACATGCAGGCATGATCGGGCTCTTGGGAGGGAGTTTTCGATGCACGAACACACCATCATCATTGCGGATGATCATCCGCTTTTCCGCGACGCGCTGCGCCAGGCAGTGATCGGTATGGAAGGCCGGCAATCGATCGTCGAGGCTGGCGATTTCGCTGCCGCGCGCCGGGTCGCCGGCGCCCATGCGGATGCCGACCTGATGCTGCTCGATCTCGCCATGCCCGGGGTCAGCGGCTTTTCCGGCCTGATGGCGCTGCGCTCCGAATTCGCCAGCCTGCCGATCGTCATCGTCTCGGCAACCGACGATGCGACGACCATCCGCCGGGCGCTGGAGCTCGGCGCTTCCGGCTTCATTTCGAAATCCTCCGGCATCGAGGATATTCGCCGCAGCATCCAGACCGTGCTTGCCGGCGACATCGCCACGCCGGAAAGCTATCGCGACGGGCAGGAGCAGGATCCCGATGTCGCCGACCTGATCCACCGTCTGCATACGCTGACGCCGCAGCAGAGCCGGGTGCTGACCATGCTTGGCGAAGGGCTGCTGAACAAGCAGATCGCCTATGAACTCGGCGTCTCCGAGGCGACGATCAAGGCGCATGTCTCGGCGATCCTGTTGAAACTGGACGTCGACAGCCGGACGCAGGCGGTCATCCAGCTCGGCAAGATCAACATGGCGATGGTCGCCTGAGCGATACATTTCCCTTTGGAAACAGGATTTTATTCCTCTTTCATCTTTACTCAGACGGCACGGTCGATTAATATTCGACATGGTTGAAGCGCGGCGTTGAATGCCGCGACGGAATCGCGCGCATGCTGTCACACAACCAGATCTGGGAAGCGCTCGACAGGCTTGCCGAACGGCACGAGCTGACGCCATCCGGACTTGCGCGCCGCGCCGGCCTCGACCCGACCTCCTTCAACAAATCGAAACGGCTTTCCGCCGATGGGCGGCTGCGCTGGCCCTCGACGGAGTCGATCGCCAAGGTGCTCGACGCCACAGGGGCGAGCATGGATCAGTTTCTGGCTTTCATGCGGCCGGACGCCGGTCTTTCCAAGCAGCCGGCCGGGCAGCAGGAAAACGTGTTTCCGCCACAAGGCAGCTCCATTCCGCTGCTCGGCTTCGCCCAGGCGGGCGCTGGCGGCTTCTTCGACGATGGCGGCTTTCCGGCTGGCCAGGGCTGGGACGTGGTGGAATTTCCGGCTGCCCCGTCGCAAAAGGCCGGTGTCTATGCGCTGGAGGTGCAGGGCGAGAGTATGATGCCGCTTTATCGCGACGGCGACGTGCTGATCGTCGAGCCGGGGGCGCAGGTGCGCCGCAACGACCGTGTCGTCGTGCGCACAAACGAGGGCGAGGTGATGGCCAAGGTGCTGCTGCGCCAGAGCCCGCGATCGATCGAGCTGCTGTCGCTCAATCCCGAACATCCCAACCGCACCCTCGAGCTTTCCGACGTCGACTGGATCGCCCGCATCATCTGGGCCAGCCAATAGGAAGATATTCCATGCGTCCTGCCGCCTTCATCACAGGTATCACAGGGATGGCGGTGGTGGCCGGCCTGCTGCTGGCAGGCGAAGCAAGGCTTGGCGGCGGAACAGCCGGCGAAGAGACGGCGTCCGCAGAGGAGACGGCGACGGCAGCGGCGGATGCTGCCCCCGACGCCGGCGAAGGTGCGACAATCTCGGACGACCGTGCCGAAGTGATTGCTCGCTCAGCGGAACCGGCGGCTCCGCCCTCTCCGGCGCCAGGCGACGGGGTGACATCCAAACCGGCCGATCTGCCGCAACAAGCAGAGACGGCGGCCGGGCAAGCGGCAAGTCCGACCGCGAAAAAGGCGACGGAGCTGGCGCGGCCGATGGTCGACAATGCCGGCATGCTTTCCTTCGGCGAGCGCCGGCTTCAGATTGCCGGCATCGTGCCGACGCCTGTCGACAGGATATGCGGGCCAGCGGGCCGGCAATGGCCCTGCGGCATGTTGGCGAAGACGGCGCTGCGCCTGTTGTTGCGTAACCGCAGCGTCAGCTGCGATCTCGAGACGGTGGAATGGAAGGAAACAGTAACGACTGCCTGCCGGCTCGGCACAGAGGATCTCGGCGCGTGGCTCGCAGAAAACGGCTGGGCGGAAGCAGCAGTGGGTTCGCCGCTTACGGCGGCCGCCGAAAAGGCCAGGCAGGCAGGAAAAGGCCTTTACGGCGACGACCCGCGCCGCCATTAAACCGGCAGTCATGACAGCGATCGGGCAGTCCCGGATCGGGCCGATCCCTTGTAATGGCTGTCGCCAATTCCTAATCTCGGCTGATCGAAAAAGGAATCAGAGATGAATAAGCCGCTTTCCGCCCATGATGCGCTGATCTACGTGATGGTGATGGCATCCGCCGTCGACAGCACGATGAACGACAGGGAAATGGAAAGGATCGGCCAACTGATCGGATTCCTGCCTGTTTTCCGGGATTTCGATGACGACAAGCTGATTGCGGTGGCGCGCGACTGCGCCTCGCTGCTGGCCGGGCCGGAAGGTCTCGACGTCGTTCTCGAAACCGTGCGCGACACCCTCCCCGCAAAGCTCTACGACACGGCCTATGCGCTGGCCGTCGAGGTGGCATCCGCCGATCTTTCGGTCAAGGCGGAGGAGTTGCGGCTGCTCAGCCTGCTGCGCGACCGGCTCGGCCTCGACAAGCTCACCTGCGCGGCGATCGAGCGCAGCGCGATTGCCCGCTTCCGCAAGGGCTGAATGCATCAGCTTTGGACTGCTGCATAATTCAATAAAGCCCGTAGGGGAAATAACGCAGATAGATTTCCTGGAGGCGGCCGTTGCGCGACAGCGTGGCGAGCGCGTGGTCGATGGCTGATGTCAGCACGCTGTCCTTCTGCCGCAGCATGATCGTCATGCCCTCGCCGAGGAAATGCTCGGAGAGATAGGGGCCGTCGAACAGCGCGCAGCATTTGGCTGAGGCCGGCGAAGAAACCCAGAAGGAAAGCTGCAGCGCATCGGCAAAGGCGGCATCGACCTTGCGATCCTTGAGCGCCGCAAGCAGGGCGTCCTTCGTGTCGAACGGCTCGGCCTTGAGCGTGGGGAAAAAGGCTGCCAGCATCGACTCATGCACCGTCCCCCTGACAACACCAACCGGGTGGCTGGAAAGGGCTGAAGCCGTCCTTCCGTCGAGCGGCACGGCGAGATTGCGCACGAAGCGCGCCGGCAGCATCAGATAGGGTCTGGAAAAGACGAATTGCCGGCGGAGTTCCGGCGTCACGGCAAAACCGGCGATGACGGCATCGCCCTGCGAGGCGGCGAGCGCATCCCTGAGGTCGGCGAAGGGGAGTGCCTGGATCTGGCACTTGTCTGAAATCTCCAGCTCGCTGCAGATTTCGCGGGCGAGGTCGACATTGAAGCCGGAGAGCTTGCCGTTCTGATCGGTGAAATTGAAGGGCGGGAAATCGACCGACGTCAGGAAACGCAAGCGGACCAGCGAGGAGAGATCGGGTCTCGCAAGACGTTCGCGCGCATCGAAGAGCAGCGGCAGCGAGGGCGACGCCTGTTGGGCAGATGCGGCAAAACTCGAAAAGAGCGCGCCGAGAAACAGGCCGAGCGCGAAAAAACCCTTCAGAGTCAGGGATGCCAGCTTGGATTGCATCATCGTGATCTTGGTCTCTGGGTTAAGCGCGAAGCGTGCGGCGTCGGCAAGATGTATCAGAGTCATGCCTGGCGGGGAATATGCGTGGGAGTAAGGGCCGCGGATGACGGTCACGAACTCATCGGCCTCGTAGCAGCGCGCCACCCTCTGACGCACCTCTTCCTGAGGTGCGGAGGCCAAGGGCCGGAGCCTCGAAGGACACGCCGCAACGCCGCTCCTTGCAGAGATCCGACGCCGTAATGCCCGCCATGGCAACGTACCCGAGACGACAATTCAGCCCTTAAAAATCACAGTCATCCATCACCCTCGTGTTAGCGCGGAATTAAAGAATATCGCCTCTTATTTGTTGCGACGACATCGGACCCCGCCAGCCGATCGCATGATGCAAGCGTCAGCCCAAACGTAATCCCTAAACCGCGATATTGAAGCAGCACTTTTTCTGCAGCAATTGATTTCAAAAGCACCGGGCGCGCGAGCACGCCCAGTCAATCGGGTGACATTTCCATGCTGAAACATTTGAAAATCCGCACCAAAATCATATCGGTCGTGGCGCTCCTGGGGCTGATCACCATGGCCGGGCTGATCTACGTCATTTCCGAGTTCCGCCGAGCGGACGCTGCCTACAGCGCTTTCATCGATCATGAGGCGCAGGCCTCGATGCTGAGCGCGCGCGCCAGCGCATCGGCGGTGGCCTCGGTGTTGCAGGTCACCCTGCTTGCCGACATGAAGCCCGATACGCCGGCATTCCAGACGGCGCTCGCCACACCGAGCAAGCTGCCGCAGGCGCGTGACCGCATGAAGCAGGCGCTGGCGCTGGTGCCCAGCCGCAAGCCGGCGATCGATGAAATTCAGGCGGGCATCGATGAGATCGAAACTCTGGCGAACAAGATCATCGAACAGAGCAAGGCCAAGGACAGCGCCGGTGCGCTTTCGAATGTTGCCCTGATCAATGCCAAGCTTGATGCGCTGACGCCGAAGATGATCGCCAACAATGATGCGATGATGGCGATGCTCAACGACGGCGGCGACGCACTCTCTGCTTCCGTCAACGGGCGAATCGTCTTCTGTTTCGTGCTGATCGGTATCGCCGTTCTCGCCGCCGTCGGTTTCAGCGTGGTCGTCGCCCAGAAGGGCATCGCCGGCCCGATGACGCAGCTGCGCCTGCGCATGACCCGGCTTGCCGAGGGTGATACGACAAGCGATGTCAGCGGCCTCGACCGCGGCGACGAAGTCGGCCAGATGGCAAAGGCCGTTTCGGTCTTCCGCGACAATGCGATCGAGCGCGCCCGGATCGAAGCGCGCGCCGAAACAGACCGCGACGTCAGCGACAGCGAGCGCCGCGACCGCGAGGCGCAGAAGGCCCGCGAAGCATCGGAACTCGACCGCGCCGTCACCGCGCTCGGCGACGGCCTGCGCCGCCTTGCCGCCGGCGATCTCGCCTCGCATATCGCCGAACCCTTCGTCGCGCATCTCGATGCGCTGCGTGAGGATTTCAACAACTCGGTCGAGAAGCTCAACGAGACCCTGCATACGGTCGGCGCCAATGCCCGGGCGATCGGTGCCGGCGCCAACGAGATTCGTTCCTCCGCGGACCAGCTTTCCCAGCGGACGGAACAGCAATCGGCCTCCGTCGAAGAAACGGCAGCGGCGCTGGAGGAGATCACAACGACGGTGCGCGACGCCGCCAAGCGGGCCGAGGAGGCAAGCCAGCTCGTCGCCCGCACCCGCCTCGGCGCCGAGAAATCCGGCGAGGTCGTCCGCAAGGCGGTCTCCGCCATGCAGCAGATCGAGAAGTCCTCGGGCGAAATCTCCAACATCATCGGCGTCATCGACGACATCGCCTTCCAGACTAATCTTCTGGCCCTGAACGCAGGCGTCGAAGCTGCCCGTGCCGGCGATGCCGGCAAGGGTTTTGCCGTCGTCGCCCAGGAAGTGCGCGAGCTCGCCCAGCGCTCGGCGAAGGCCGCCAAGGAGATCAAGGCGCTGATCAGCACCTCCGGCTCGCATGTGCAGACCGGCGTCTCGCTGGTCGGCGAGACCGGCAAGGCGCTCGACGCGATCGTCCAAGAGGTGCAGGAGATCAACCAGCACGTCCACGCGATCGCCGAAGCCTCCCGCGAACAATCGATCGGGCTGCAGGAGATCAACACCGCCGTCAACACCATGGACCAGGGCACGCAGCAGAATGCGGCGATGGTCGAGGAATCGACAGCCGCCAGCCATAACCTGGCAACGGAAGCGGCAGCGCTCAACAATCTGCTTAGCCAATTCAGGCTGACCGGCACCGGCGGCTTCACCACGAGTGCGCCAATCGCCGCAGCACCACGCGCTGCCGCCCGCCCGGCAACCAGGGCAGCCCCGATCTGCGTCGCCCGCGAAGGCACCGCCCGCCCGGCCGCCTCGCCGGCCCGCGCGCTCGGCCAGAAGATCGCCAACGCCTTCGGCGCCGGCAGCAGCACATCGCCGAGCCAGGATCCCGACTGGACGGAATTCTAAGCCGGCCAAAACAGGCATTGGCAAGGGCGGCTTCGGCCGCCCTTTCCTTTTTGGGTATCGTCTAACCCGGCCGCCAGCCGATCTCGACGAGGATGTTTCCGGGCGCCGTGCAATAAAACAGCCAGCCGCCGCGCATGGCGGCCGGCGGACCGGACAGGTCAGCACCGGTGGCCGCAAGCCCGGCATGGACCGCATCGACATCCGCCCTTTCGGGCAGGATGAAGCCGATGTGATAGGTCTGGCGTCCCATCTCCACCTGATCGGCGGTGCCGAATTTTGCGATTGCGTGGCTGAGGACGATTTCGAGGCCGGTATCGTCTTCCAGGATCGCGAGGCCGTTCTGACCGCGCATATCCTTAAGCTTCAGACCGAAATGGCAGATGAAGAAATCCGCCGTGGCAGCGATGTCGGGAACGTGGAAATCGAGATGGTTCAAGCGCATGACAGTCTCCGTTCGAAAAAATCCCGGGACTGCTTTTTGCCGTCTCCGCACGCCGCCGGGATCCCGCATCTTCATGCGGATCACGTCGCGGGTTCTCGTGCCATGGCACGGAGCAGAGCTTCCGTGAGAGCGCTCTTGACGCTTTACGGAAGGGACCGGGCTTACCTCAACCGATCCTGCCTTTTTCGACGATGCCGATCTAGCAGACAGCACCGGTTTCGGCAATGGATGCGTCGGCGCATCTGGAGGAACGGGATTCTCACCCTAATATCCATAGGTGATGTTGCGTCCGGCCGCTCGATCACGACGTCCCCGGGAATGCTTCCCAAAGGATTGAGGAGCGGCATGGGCATTTGTGTCGTGAACTCTCTCCGGCAAGGCGTAGAGTGACACAATTCACGGCATTGGGAGGGATGGATATGAAACCTGCAATCATCGGCCTCGTCGGCACGCTCGTTCTCGCGGGATGCAACACCGTCAGCTACAGCGGCCCGGGCCTCGAACCCATCCCGGGAAGCATCACCTATAGCGGCCAACCGCGCACCAAGCTCACCAAATCGCCGGTTGGTTCCGCCTTCCCGCATGATTTCATCGACCAATACGGCCGGCAAGTGGAAGAAACCTACATCATCCAGCCCGACCGGAGCCTGATCATCGCGCATCGGCAATACAAGCCGATCCGGTTCTTCGGGGATTAGAGCCTTTCCTGGTCGGCGTGGTTTGCGGGAGATGGAGCGGGTGAAGGGAAATATTCCCTCAATTGCGAACGGAGGCCATGGGTCTGGATCAAGTCCGCTGTGTCTTCGGCAAGCGCGTCGACCGCCGCTGAACGGACTTCGAGTCCGGATTTCAGCCCGAGCCGGGTCAACTCGTCAGGGCCAGCCAATCACCGATCGTTTTTCCGTAACGCCGCGTCGAGCGGATGGCCGGAGCCGGCCGCTGTTGGGTTGCCATCGTCCTTCGGATTTCACGCGGGCTCAGCCCGAATTCGTGGATGAAGGCGCGCGTAAAATTGGCGGCGACCTCGAAACCGGCGGCTTCTGCGATTTCTGAAATCGGCCTGTGGTCGGCCGAATTGCTGAGATCCGCATAGGCCTGCAGCAATCGCCGCTTGCGAATATAATTGAGCACGCCCCCGTTCGCCTCAAACAGCTGGTAAAGCCGCGTACGCGAAATCCCCAACGCGCGGCACATCATGTCCGGTGTCAAGTTTTCCGAATGGAGATTGACGTGAATGTAGCGGTGCGCCCGCTCCATCAGTCCCACGTTGGTCTGGTTTTGACCTGTATCAGTCCTTGTGGACGACGCGGCGCCCGCAACGACCATATCGCCGATGGTTTGGATGATCCGGGGCACTTCCTCTATCGTCAGATTCCCGAGGTTCGTTTCGAGGCCCGTGAGATAGCCCGTGAGCAACTCGGCGTGGCTGCCCGAAAGAACCGTGTTGCCGGCGCTCTGGAGAAGGCTCGCATCGCGAGCCAGCAGCTCATACGGCAGGAACACGAGCAAAGCTTCGGTATCGGTCATCCGTCCGCGATAGGGGCTGCCGAGAGAGATGAAAAGTATCTCGCCGGCACTGGTCTCGGTGACACGACGGTTGACCTCGGTCCAGGCTTGGCCGCTGCGCTGCAGGCCGACGTTCCAATGGTCGATGGGGCTCGATCGAAGCATGGCCTGATCGCGGACATATCTGTGGGCATGCGCGCGCTGCTGGACGATCAGGATATCGCCGAGATGCCAGCCGATCTGCTCCGCGAGGAACCCGTCTTCCGGTGATTTTCCCTCCGGCAGATGAACATCCACGAGCGGCGCCATATGTGCCCGCCAGGCCTGGAATTGTTCTGCCGGTGGCAGGTCCTGCGTCGAGAATCGCAGCGGCACGAGTGCAGGGGAGGCGTGGGGCGGGCGTTCCTTGCGCATGGCCGGTTCACGCGGCCAGCGCCGCCGCTCCATATGCGCCGGCCGTTCCTGTTCCGCGGCAGGATCATCGTCGGATTCAGACCCTTTAGCCATCCAATTCCTCCAGCGCATAACCCAATCCGAGCCATGGAAATTGAGAAAAGCAATTGTTTTGCGGCTGAAATCTCCGCAGAACTCCGTCTGAAAAAGCGGAATTGCCCGAAGATTCTCCTCCATAAGTTGTTTACCATACACCTTTTCGCTCTGAAATGTACGGAGCGATAATTTCCAGGACGTGAGGATAACGACAATTGCCTTTCTTAGCTGTATCTAAATAAGCATCGGTTCATTCCAAAAGAAAAACCGGACGAATAAAATATTCGCATGATCGAACGACTTGGTTTCGCGAGATGTCGAAGTAAAGATCGAAGATCCCATAGCAAAATCTGAAAACACGGGAGGTAGTCGTGAACTATCTTGGCAGGATTCGTGCGCGCTCTGTACAAGCTTCGGCTCGTGATACAAATTATTCATCCGGAATATCTCGCGCTCCCAAGAGAGTTCTTGTCACCGGCGGTGCGGGTTTCCTCGGATCGCATCTGTGCGACACGCTTTTGGCCGCCGGACACCAGGTGATCTGCCTCGACAACTTTTCCACCGGCATGCGGCGCAATATCGTCCATCTGAAGCGAGTCGATCGCTTCAATGTCGTCGCCCACGATATCGTCCACCCGCTCGATCTGGAAGTCGACGAGATCTATAACCTCGCCTGCCCGGCATCGCCCCCGCATTATCAGGCCGATCCGATCCATACGACAAAGACCTGCGTGCTGGGCTCCCTCAACCTTCTGGAGCTGGCCGCGCGCACCGGCGCACGCATCCTTCAGGCATCCACCTCCGAAGTCTACGGCGACCCGAACGTCCACCCGCAGGTCGAAAGCTACTGGGGCAACGTCAATTCGTTCGGGCCGCGCTCCTGCTATGACGAGGGCAAGCGGTGCGCCGAGACGCTGTTCTTCGACTTCCACAACACGCACGGCGTCGAGATCAAGATCATCCGCATCTTCAACACCTACGGCCCGCGGATGCGTCCGGACGACGGCCGCGTCGTCTCGAATTTCATCGTCCAGGCCCTGACGGGGCAAGACATCACGATATATGGCGACGGTTCCCAGACCCGCTCGTTCTGTTTCGTCGATGATCTCATCGGCGGCATGGTCCGCATGATGGCCTCGCCGTCGTCGCTGACGGGGCCCGTCAATCTCGGCAATCCGGGCGAATTCACGATCCGGGAGCTGGCCGAGCAGGTGATCGCATTGACCGGTTCCCGGTCGCAAATCATCCATCGCGCTCTGCCGGTTGACGATCCCCGTCAGCGTCGCCCCGATATTTCGCTTGCCATGCAGGAACTCGACTGGCGGCCGAAGATCGACTTGTCGAGCGGCCTGCGTCAGACGATCGACTATTTCGATGGCGTTCTCACCCGTCCGGCACGCGAGCTGGAGGCGGTCTGATGGATGCGCCCCGGGTCCTGGTCACGGGCGGTGCCGGCTATATCGGCAGCCACACGGCCAAGCTCCTCCGCTCGGAGGGGATTGAGCCTGTCGTCTACGACAATCTCACGACCGGAAACCGTTCGTCCGTGCGCTGGGGGCCTTTCGTCGAAGGTGACGTCCTCGACACGTCATGCCTGATCGAGGTCATCGAGAAATATGCTCCCGATGCCGTCATCCACTTTGCCGCCTCGGCCTACGTCGGCGAGTCCGTGGAAAACCCGGCGAAATATTACAATAACAATGTCTGCGGTGCATTGTCGCTTATCGATGCCTGCCGGCAGACGGGGCTTCAAAACGTCATCTTCTCATCGAGCTGTGCCGTCTACGGCGTCCCTTCCGTGCTGCCGATCGATGAGACGTTGCCGAAGGCTCCGATCAATCCCTACGGCAAGACCAAGCTGATCTTCGAGCATATGCTCGCCGATTATGCGGCGGCCTACGGCCTGCGGTATGTTGCCCTGCGTTACTTCAATGCCTGTGGAGCCGATCCGGACGGCGAGCTTGGCGAATGGCACGTTCCGGAAACCCATCTCATTCCGCGGGCGCTGCTGGCCGCGGCCGGCCGGATTCCGCACCTGGAGATATTCGGCGATGATTACGACACCCCTGACGGCACCTGCATAAGGGACTATATTCACGTCGCAGATCTGGCGCGTGCCCATGTTCAGGCCTTCACCCATCTCACCAAAGGCGGAGCAAATCTCGCTGTCAACCTCGGCACGGGGCGGGGGTTTTCCATCAGGGACGTGCTGCGCGTGATCCAGGAAACGACCGGCTGCGAAGTCCCGGTCGTCATTCATCCACGCCGGCCGGGCGATCCGCCCAGCCTCTACGCCGACGCCAGCCTGGCCCGCGAGACGCTCTGCTTCCAGCCTCGATATTCCGACCTCGAAACCATCGTGCGGACGGCGGCTCCGTTCTTCGGACTGGAGGCGCGCGCGTGACCGAACTTGCGATTATCCAAGCGACGCATGCTCCGGAACCCTCCCACGAGCCGCTTCTTGTCCCGGTTCTGACCGGACATCGGCGGACCGAATATCTGTTCTCGGCGGCCGTATGGGCCTGCGCCTTCGCCTATTTCTGGATCTGGTGGCTGGAGCCGCGCCATCACGTCGATGCTTTCGGCACAATTACGGTGAGCCTCGTTCTTGCCTGGGTTACCGCTCTGCCGGCCTATTTCATCGTCGTCTTCTATCGGGCGGCAAGACCGAACGGTCCCTTGCGCCTGCCGGCGGGCAGTCGAGTGGCCATGGTCGTGACCAAGGCGCCGGCCGAACCCTTCTCGGTCGTCAGTGAAACCCTGCTGGCGATGCTTGCCCAGGAGGTGGAACACGACACCTGGCTTGCCGACGAAGACCCTTCCCCCGAGACTCTCGACTGGTGCTCCCGTCACGGGGTCCTCGTCTCGACCCGCAAGGGGCGATCCGATTATCATCGGACGTCGTGGCCCCGACGCACGCGGTGCAAGGAAGGCAACCTCGCCTTCTTCTACGATCACTACGGCTACAGCCGCTACGATTTCGTGGCGCAACTCGATGCGGATCATGTTCCCGCGCCCGACTATCTTTTCCAGATGCTGCGTCCGTTCGCCGATCCAAAGGTCGGCTATGTCTCGGCCCCCAGCATTTGCGACAAGAACGCTTCCGAAAGCTGGTCGGCACGTGGAAGGCTCTATGCCGAGGCCAGCATGCATGGCTCGCTCCAAGCCGGTTACAATGGCGGCCTGGCGCCGATGTGCATAGGGTCGCATTACGCGGTGCGTACCGTCGCCCTCAAACAGATCGGCGGCCTCGGTCCGGAGTTGGCTGAAGACCATTCGACGACATTGATGATGAATGCCGATGGCTGGCGGGGGGTGCATGCGCTGGATGCCATCGCCCATGGTGACGGCCCCAGAACCTTCAGCGACCTCGTGACGCAGGAATTCCAGTGGTCGCGCAGCCTGGTCATGGTGCTGTTGCGGTACTCGCCGAGCCTCGTCGGCCGGCTGCCGCCCCGGCTCAAGTTCCAGTTCCTCTTTTCGCAACTCTGGTATCCGCTTTTTGCGTTCTTTATGTTGCTCATGTTTGCGCTGCCGATCATCGCGCTCGTGCGCGGCCAGAACTTCGTGACGGTGACCTATCCCGATTTCCTGGCGCATTTCGCACCGCTTTCTATCGCTCTCGTGGTCATGGCCTATCGCTGGCGCGCCAGCAGCTCGTTTCGCCCCTACGACGCCAAGATCCTGAGCTGGGAATGCATGCTCTTTCTCTTCGCGCGCTGGCCCTGGGCGCTCGCCGGCACGCTGGCGGCGGTGCACGATTTTGTGACAGGCTCCTTCGTCGATTTCCGCGTCACGCCGAAAGGGCGGTCCGAAGTCGATCTGCTGCCGGTGCGTGTCCTGGCGCCCTACGGTTTGCTGGCGCTGATGGCGGTATTGCCTGCGCTGGCAATCGGCGATGCCGGCGCCTCCAAGGGTGGTTACTTCTTTACCATTCTGAACGCGGCAATCTACTGCGCGCTGCTTTTGGTCATCGTCGGGCGCCATTCGAAGGAAAATACTGTTGCGGCGGCCCCGCGTTTCTACCGTCCGGCGATGGCGACCGTGCTTCTTGCGCTCGTCGCGCTGCCGGGGGTTGCAACCGTCATGCGCGGAAAGGATGCGACCGAGGCACTCGCCTGGGGCAGCGGCCGCCTTCAGCTGTTCGAAGAGCGCTACGCCGCCTCCGGTGCAGGCCGGGGCGGGACCGCGCTGCGCACGATCTTCTTCAAACCACGATGGATTTCCGATCCGGAGGAGATCCAACTGAGAACGGATGCCGCTCACCCGGATGTGCGGCCGAGCGTGGAGGAAATACACAATGCATAGCCCATCCAAAATAGCCCTGTTGTCGTTAACCGGCCTGTTGCTGTCGGGAGTCGCGGTCCTGCCGACCGCTCTGGGCAGCTTTGCCGAAGGGCAGCCGCTGACGACATCGTCCATTGCGCCGCCGACCAAAATGCCGGTCGTCACGAAGGAGTCGATCACGTTCGGCGCCTATGATCCGCACGGAGATTTGGGCGCCTCGCCCGATTCGAAGATCGAACACCTCTTCCTGCCCTGGGAAGATGTCGATCTGGGCACGCTCGCCCTCGCCGATGATTATGCGCAAGCGCGTGGCCGCACCCTGCTGATCTCGGTCGAGCCCTGGACCTGGTCGACCGGTTCGCGCCAAACCTCGCAGGAACTGCTGCACAGCATCCTCAACGGTTCGCGCGATGCGAACATGGCCGCCGTCTGCTCGACTGCTGCCAAGCTGAAAAGTCCGGTCATCGTTCGCTGGGGACAGGAAATGGACGAAACCGACAGCCAGTTCTCCTGGTCGCATTGGCAGGGCGACGATTATGCCAAGGCCTATCGCCGGATGGTGGAGGTCTGCAAGGTCCACCTGAAGACGGCCAAATACATGTGGTCACCGAAGGGCAATGAGGGGCTTCAAGCCTTTTATCCCGGCAACGATGTCGTCGATCTCATCGGGCTCTCGGTCTTTGGCCTGGAGCAATACGACAGGGACAAGACTGGCCGTGACCAGACGTTTGCCGAGCACCTTGCGCCCGGATACGCCCGTGTCGCCGCTTACGGCAAGCCCATTATGGTTGCCGAACTCGGCTACGAAGGCGGCGATTCCTTCGTGCGAAACTGGGCTGAGAGCGTAACGAAACGCTATCCCCAGTTCCCGGCGCTCAGCGCCGTTATCTACTTCAACGACCGTGAAGTCTATCCGTGGCCGGACGGCTATGGCCGCCCCGACTGGCGGGTCGTCCGCGAAAGCATCAATTGAACAAGAAGGAACCTGAACATGTCCATGCTTCAAAAAATGTTCCTGGCCGTGGCCCTGACCAGCGGTATCGCCACGGCCGCGTCGGCTTCCGGAACCAATGAGCCTGCGGGGATCGAGACCGCAAAGCCGATGAGCAGCGCGGAAATCTATCGGCTCTACAACCAGAATTCCTGGATGTGGAAAGCCGGCGCCGGCTACTTCTCCGCAAAGGCGCGTCGCTTTACCGCCTGGTCGCAGGAAAATGGCTCGCCGTCCTTCGGCATGGGCCGCTGGTTCATCACGGAGACGGGTAAACTCTGCTTCAACGCCGACTGGCACGCCAAGACCGGAACGGCGACAGCAATCACCTGCTTCAGCCACCGCAAGAAGGGCGGCCTGATCTATCAGAAACGCGAACCGGACGGTGAATGGTACGTTTTCAAGAGCGCACCGGCACAAGCCACCGACGAATTCGCTAAGCTTCGCCATGGCGACTACGTGAGCTCTCAATTGGGGAGGATTGAGACGAGCGTCAGTAAGACCAAATAAAGGCGAAGCTAGGGGTTGCGCGCGGCCGAGGCGCCATCTGTTTCCTTGTAGGAGCCGATGCCTGCGCGCAACCCTTTTCATAAAAGATCACGAAGCGCCTTCAAAAGGCGGCGAACGGACGGCCCCGGCCTCGAGCCCATCCCTGGAAGCATGACCTATAGCCAGCCGCGCACCAAACTGACCAAATCACCGGTTGGTTCCGCCTTCCGCATGATTTCATCGATCAATACGGCCAGCAGGTGGAGGAAACCTACATCATCCAGCCCGACAGAAGCCTGATCATCGCGCATCGCCGTTACAAGCCGATCCGGTTTTTCGGGGTTTGAGGCCCCTATTTCGGTAAAAAGCCGACCTGTTGGAAAGAGGTGCCTTTAATACCTCTGTCTTTGCAAAGGTCCTTGAATGTTTGATCGCAAAAAATTGACCCCGCATACTCAACCAGGCGGAAGAGCTGCGTGCCCTTGAGGACATCAGGCAGAAAATGCCAGTCAGCTCCGCCCGATATCATATAGCCGCCCCATTGAGTGACGCGAATTAAGGGGGAACTCTCGACATCCACTGCCTTGCGGTATGAATCGACAACGCTGCACTGCCAGATTCTCGGGCCGGCTTTTCCATTCGAAAACTCGGTCTCGCAAAGCAGATATTCGCATGACATTGGAGCAAATTCCTCAAGCAAGCTCTTCATTTTGTCGGAGATGAAGAGGAAATACTCTACCGCATAAATGTCTTGCACCTTTCGCTTCGGATCAAATATCAGCTTTGGCGTTTCGGCATAGTCCGGTATTCGCCACGGGCCACGCGGCAAATCGAGCATGCTACTCGGCCACGGAACGCCCAAGTGATTAAGGCCGAGGCGGCCGCTATCTGGCTGCAGCCTCTTCCGGTTCGCGAACTCCCAGCCATAATTTTCATTTGAATCGAGTATGTAAATTCCTTGAGGCTTCACCCTGGCGGTACCCACGCTTCTCTCCATTGAGACTGTCTGCACTCGTTTGTCAGCCTTCTCTTTCATTCCAAATCGCACTTGCGTGAACGTGGCGCGGGCGAACCCGAGACAGCAACAGAGCATCACCGTATATACGTGCCTGGGAGGGTCGAAGACGTAGCTCAATCCCCATCCCGCCGCAACGAATGCGATGTAAAGGTAGAACGGCGTGAAAGGCGACCTGCTCGACGCTGCTGCTTTTTTCCGACGGTGAATTGTTGCGCCGGCTGCGGCATCTTTCCTGGAGGCTGATCCGCCCCCATCGCTTCTGCTGGAATTAGTCCGGAACCTGTCCCGAGCCCGGCAAAGAGCTTTCTGAGCTCTTCCGATTTATCGGGATCTTCTTCATCCGAGATGCGAACTGCGCGATGCCCAAACGGCGGCACTAACGCCTCAGGTAAAGTCCAGGGAAGATTGGAAGCCTTATGGTCGTGCGCAAACTCTCGAAGCAGTTCGGCTTCTTCAAGTGTCGAGCTGTCCACCTCTTCGCCTTCTCGCGGCTCCTGCCCGCCATAAAAAATCTCCGACCGGCTATAAAAACCCGCATTGACGCGGTCTATCAGCCGCTGCACCGTCATGCTGTCTTCGCTCCTGTAGGCAGAATTTTCGAGAAGGTCGAAAGGTTCTGTCCGCCAGAAATAGCTTGCGGCAGTTGCCAGATCGCAGTCCGGCTGCGTCAGGATCCACTCGAACACATCTTCAGCGAAGTCGAAGTTCAGATCTTGCGCAATAGCATGACGAGCATCGGGGGACCGGCCGGTCAACCAATCTATCATGGCCCGCTGTTCAGCATCGTAACTTTCGAATTTGCCGTCCATCGTTCTTCCCCGGAATGACCGGGCGCATCCTTAAGCCGGCACGCTGCATCGGACAATGTGTTGCAACGCTTTCCCGTATCGTCGCCGATGCCGGCTACAAGGGCCGCAACGCTCGGCCTTTCCGCATGATTTCATCGACTAATAGCGCCGGCACGTGGAGGAAGCCTATATCATCTGGCCCGACAGGAGCGTGACCATCGCGCATCGTCGGTACAAGCAGATCCGGTTTTTCGGGGATTAGGTCTTGGTCGGCGTGTAAATCTCAACTGCCGAAGTGAGGTAGTGCCGAAGGTTTCCAACTCGTTCAAGCACAGCGAGTTGCAGCTTGCTTCTCCGAAAGTCGATGGGGACCAGCTTTCACCGGTCCCCAGCAAGTTCTGCCGGAAACATAAGAAAAACTGGAAAGCCTTGGCTTAACTGGGTCGCCAGCCGCCGTTATCTAATATCGATGGATGAATAGCTGGAGCGGGTGAAGGGAATCGAACCCTCGTATTCAGCTTGGGAAGCTGCTGCTCTACCATTGAGCTACACCCGCGATGAAGCGAGATTTCCAACAGATGTGGGCCGCTGTCAAGTCGCGGCGGTCGGGAAGGCTCAGATGCGGAAGTGCTTCGAGAGTTTGAGGCCCTGGGCCTGGTAGTTCGAGCCGAGACCGGAGCCGTAGAGGCTGGCGGGCTTTTCCTGCATATGTTCGTAGACGAGGCGGCCGACGATCTGGCCGTCTTCGAGGATGAAGGGCACCTCGTGGCTGCGCACTTCGAGCACGGCACGGCTGCCGCGCCCGCCGGCAGGCGCATGGCCGAAGCCCGGATCGAAGAAGCCGGCATAATGAACGCGGAATTCGCCGACCAGCGGATCGAACGGGGTCATCTCGGCTGCATAATCCGGCGGCACGTGCACGGCCTCGCGCGAGACGAGGATATAGAATTCGTCGGGATCGAGGATCAGCTCGTTGCGGCCGCGACTGTGGAGGGGCTCCCAGAAATCGAAGAGGTCGTGCTCGGCCTTCTTGTCGACGTCGACGACGGCAGTGTGATGTTTGCCGCGATAACCGATCAGGCCGTCCTTGTCTCCGGCGAGGTCGATCGACAGGGCAATGCCGCCGCCTGATACGTTCGGCAGCTTGCTGGCGACTAGCGTCTCGCTCTCGTGCAGCTTCAACAGTTCCGGCTCGCCGAGCAGGGCCTGGCCGACGCGGAAACGGATCTGCGACAGGCGTGAGCCGCGGCGCACGACGATCGGGAAGGTGCGCGGGCTGATTTCGAGATAGAGCGGGCCGGAATAGCCTGCCGGGATCTTGTCGAATTCCTGGGCGTAATCGGTGATGACGCGGGTAAAGATATCGAGGCGCCCGGTCGAGCTCTTCGGATTGGCCGAGGCCGACATGTCGACCGGCAGCGCTAAGCTCTCCATCAGCGGCACGATGTAGACGCAGCCGGTTTCGAGCACCGCGCCTTCGGACAGGTCGATCACGTGCAGGCTCAGCCGGTCGAGCTTGTCGGACACCAGATGCGAGGGGCCTGGCATGAAGCTGGCGCGCACGCGAAAAGCCTTGCCGCCCAAGCGCAGGTCGAGGCTTGCCGGCTGGATCTGGTCGCGGTCCAGCTCCCGCTCGGAGATCAGACGCCCCGTTTCGAACAGCGCGGAGATCGCGCGATCCGCCAGAATTCCCGTTTCGCGAGCCATCATGCCTCATCCATCATTTGCCGCCGACAAAACCAAACTCGGGGAATTGACGCAAGCAGCTAACAGCAGTATTGCAGAATTATCCCGTGGTGATTTGGCCGGTCGGCTTGCAGCCACGTTAAACAAGTGGCTAAAAAGACCGGGTTGAAACCGGTCTGCTTTTGCGACCGGTTTTTTTTATGTGAAGGTGATGGCATGAGCAAGACCTGGCGCCCGGCAACCCAACTCGTCCACGGTGGCACGCTGCGTTCGCAATATGGCGAGACGTCCGAGGCAATCTATCTCACCCAAGGTTTCGTCTACGAGACGTCGGAGGCGGCCGAAGCCCGCTTCAAGGGCGAGACGGAGGGCTTCATCTATGCCCGCTACGGCAGCCCCACCAACGACATGTTCGAAAAGCGCATGTGCATGCTCGAAGGCGCCGAAGACGCCCGCGCCACGGCTTCCGGCATGGCCGCCGTCACCGCGGCGATCCTCTGCCAGCTGAAATCAGGCGATCATATCGTCGCCGCGCGCGCCCTGTTCGGCTCCTGCCGCTGGGTCGTCGAGACGCTGGCGCCAAAATACGGCATCGACTGCACGCTGATCGACGGCCGGGATCTGGCGAACTGGGAAAAGGCGATCACGCCAAAGACCAAGGTGTTCTTCCTGGAAAGCCCGACCAATCCGACGCTCGAAGTAATCGATATCGCAGGCGTCGCCAAGCTCGCCAACCAGATCGGCGCCAAGGTCGTCGTCGACAATGTCTTCGCCACGCCGCTTTTCCAGAAGCCTTTGGAGCTCGGCGCCCATATCGTCGTTTATTCCGCCACCAAGCATATTGACGGCCAGGGCCGCTGCCTCGGCGGCGTCGTGCTTTCCGACAAGGAATGGATCGACGAGAACCTGCACGATTATTTTCGCCATACCGGCCCGGCCATGTCGCCGTTCAATGCTTGGACACTGTTGAAAGGCATCGAGACGCTGCCGCTGCGCGTGCGTCAGCAGACCGAGAATGCGGCAAAGATCGCCGATTTCCTGGCCGAGCAGGGCAAGGTCGCCAAGGTGATCTATCCCGGCCGCAAGGACCATCCGCAGGCCGATATCATCGCCAAGCAGATGACCGGCGGCTCGACGCTGGTCGCCTTCGAGCTGAAGGGCGGCAAGGATGCGGCCTTTGCGCTGCAGAACGCGCTCGATATCGTCAAGATCTCCAACAATCTCGGCGACAGCAAGAGCCTGATCACCCATCCGGCGACGACGACGCACAAGAACCTGACGGATGAGGCGCGCGCCGAACTCGGCATTTCTCCGGGCACGGTCCGCCTTTCGGCCGGGATCGAGGATACCGACGACCTGATCGAGGATTTCGCCAAGGCGCTTGCCAAGGTCTCGGCCTGATCGACAGTCATGACGGCCGGATCTCACGCGGGTTCGGCCGGATCTCATCAAAGCACGTCGCGATCTTTGCGCGACATGCTCGGGGTTCGGCCGTGCTGGACCTCACCAAGGTGAGGCCGGATCTCACCAAGGTGAGACCGGGGGGGGGGGGAACAAGTTTGCCCGCCGCGGCGTTCCGAAACGGAATTAACACTGACAATTAGGCTTAACGATCGAAAACCCTTCGGATCACAGCCATTTCAGCGATGATAATTGTTCCGTTTCTTGACGGACAGGGCCTCTTATAAGATACGGGTAAGATATCTTGACTAAGGTGCAAGGCATGTATCGCGCCCTCACAAGAGACATCGAAGTTGTCGTCGAACCGTTCTATCTGGAGGAGCAATCCGATCCGGACGATGACCGCTATGTCTGGGGTTATCGGATTGTAATCAGCAACAATTCCGGCATCGCCGTTCGGCTGGTCAATCGTTACTGGAACATCACCGACCAGAACGGCCAGGTTGACGAGGTCACCGGTCCCGGCGTCGTCGGCGAACAGCCGCGGCTCAGCCCTGGCGACACCTACGAATATTCCTCCGGCTGCCCGCTCGACACGCCCTCAGGACTGATGTTCGGTCATTACCAGATGGAAACGGACGAAGGCGAGATGTTCGATGTCGACATCCCCGCCTTCTCGCTGGATTCGCCTGGGCTGCTGCGCGTGCTTAACTGAGGTATGACGCCACAGGCGGTACGACACCTCGGCCCACGAGATCGCCGATACCGGCCCCTCATCCGGCTGCCGCCACTTTCTCCCCGTAAACGGGGAGAAAGGACCATGCCGCCGACATCTCCGTTCCTCGCCCACCTCTCGCAAGGCACGTCCCTCGCCCCGTTTACGGGGAGAGGGTTAGGGTGAGGGGCAGCCGTCAATGCGAACTGAGCCTATTCGGCCGGCTGAAGCTCGGCCGGCTCGAAGTGGTAGGTGGTCGAGCAGAATTCGCAGGTGACGGCGATTTCGCCGTTTTCCTGGCTGGCTTCGATCTCCTCGGCCGAAAAGCCCTTGAGCACGCCCTTGATCTTGTCGCGCGAGCAGCTGCAGCGGTCGAAGACGGCGCGCGGTTCGTAGACGCGCACGCCACGCTCGTGGAACAGGCGGAACAGCAGCCGCTCGGTGCCAACAAGCGGATCGGTCAGTTCATCGGCATCAATGGTCTCGACCAGCGAACGGGCTTCGAGCCAGGCATCGTCCTCGCCATGCGGGCGGCTGCCGGTGTCGCCGTCGCCGCCGTGGAGATCCGGCTGGCGCATGCGCTCCGGCGCTTCCGGAAGGAACTGGGCGACGAGGCCGCCTGCCCGCCAGCGATGGCGCGGCTTGCCCGCATCGTCACGGTCGAACAGTTCGGCCGCGGCAAGACGGACGCGCGTCGGGATCTGCTCCGACTGGCGGAAATAGACGCCGGCAATATCTTCCAGCGTGGTGCCGTCGAGCGGAACGATGCCCTGGTAGGGCTGGCTGAACTTGCCTTGGTCGATGGTGAAGGCGAGAATGCCCTTGCCGAGCAATTGCTCCGGCTCGGTTTCGCCTGACTCGATCGCCTTGTTGAGCAGCGCCTGATCGAAACGGGCGTAGGCGCGGACATTTTCCGGCGTCGAGAAATCGGCGACGAGAAGATCGACCGGGCCGTCGCCCTTGGTCTGCACCGTGAACTTGCCGTCGAACTTCAGCGAGGTGCCGAGCAGCACCGTCAGCACGACGACTTCGGCAAGCAGCCGGGCAACGGGTGCGGGATAATGATGACGCTCGAGGATCGCATCGAGCATCGGGCCGAGCTGGACGGCGCGGCCGCGCACATCCAGCCCTTCCACCTGGAAGGGGACGACATGGTCATCGCCGGCGAAATCAAACTGGCCGAGGGCGGCTGCAGCTTCTGCCATGGCTTTTAACTCCTAGTTTCAGAGCGATGGGCCAGCGTGCCCTTCGCTCACGCGGTCGCGAGTCTGTCTCTCGCGACGTCCGATTATGGTTCAGATCGCGCCCAGGCACCAAGCAAGAATCGACTTCTGCGCATGAAGACGGTTTTCCGCCTCATCGAAGACCACGGATTGCGGACCGTCGATCACTTCGTCCGTCACTTCCTCACCGCGATGAGCGGGCAGGCAATGCATGAACAATGCATCATTGCCGGCTTTCGCCATCAAGGCCGCGTTGACCTGATAAGGCTGGAAGACATTGTGACCCCGGGCCCGATGTTCCTGATTCATGGAGACCCAGGTATCGGTCACCACGCAATCGACGCCGGCGACCGCACGGTCGGCATCATGGCAGAGCATGATTTCGGCGCCCTCATTGCGGGCCCAGTTCAGATAGTGATCCTTGGGCTCCGAGCCAAGGGGTACGGCCATGTTCATGCGGTAGCCGAAACGCGCGGCACCCTCGACCAGCGAATGCAGCACATTGTTGCCGTCGCCGGTCCAGGCGATGGTCTTGCCCTTGATCGGGCCGCGGTGCTCTTCGAAGGTCATGATATCGGCCATGATCTGGCAGGGATGGGTGTCATCCGTCAGCGCATTGATCACAGGCACGGTCGCATGCTGGGCCAGCTCGACCAGCCGGGAATGCTCGGTGGTGCGGATCATGATCGCATCGACATAACGCGACAGCACCTTGGCGGTGTCGCCGATCGTCTCGGCGCGGCCAAGCTGCATCTCGGTGCCGGAGAGGAACAGCGTTTCGCCGCCGAGCTGGCGCATGCCGACGTCGAAGGAGACGCGGGTGCGGGTCGACGGCTTCTCGAAGATCATCGCCAGCATCTTGCCGGCGAGCGGCTTGTCGCCCTGGCCTGCCTTGAAGGCCTGCTTGCGGGAAAGCGCATCGTTCATGATGGTTCTGAGATCGGCTGATGTGACTGCCGAAAGATCGAGGAAATGTTTAGGGCTCATATCGTCTTCTTACCTGTGCTGCGCCCGAAGGCGGCAATCTCTTCAAGCCGTCTTCTTGACCTTGGAGGCGCGAATGCTCTCGGCGGCGCGCTCGACGCGGGCAAGGCCCTCGCGGGCTTCCTCGGCGGTGACCACGAGCGGCGGAAGAAGGCGAATGACGTTGTCGCCGGCGGGTACGCCGAGCAGATGGGCGGCGCGGATCGCCTGCAGCAGTTCGGCTGAGGGAACGGCAGCCTTGATGCCGAGCAACAGCCCCTCGCCTCTGATATCCTCGATCACATCGGGGTAGCGATCCTTCAGCGAGGCGAGGCCCTGGCGGAAGACCAACGCGACATCGCGCACCTGCTGGAGGAAGCCATCGGCCAGGATGATGTCGAGCACGGCGCTGCCGACGGCCATGGCAAGCGGATTGCCGCCATAGGTCGAACCATGGGTGCCGGCCTTCATGCCGGAGGCGGCCTCTGATGTGGCAAGGCAGGCGCCGAGCGGGAAACCGCCGCCGATGCCCTTGGCGACCGCCATGATGTCGGGTGTGATGCCCGACCATTCATGGGCGAAGAGCTTGCCGGTGCGGCCGACGCCGGTCTGGACCTCGTCGAGGATCAACAGCAGATCGTTGTCGTCGCAGAGCTGGCGAAGCGCCTTCATGAACTCAGGCGTGGCAGGACGAACGCCGCCCTCGCCCTGCACCGGCTCGATGAGGATGGCGGACGTCGCCTCGGTGATCGCGGCGCGGACCGCTTCGATATCACCGAAAGGCACCTGATCGAAACCCGGCGCCTTGGGGCCGAAACCTTCGAGATATTTTTCCTGGCCGCCGGCGGCGATCGTCGCCAGCGTCCGTCCGTGGAAGGCGCCTTCGAAGGTGATGATATGGAAGCGCTCGGGATGGCCCTTGGAAAACTGATAGCGGCGGGCCGTCTTGATCGCGCATTCGAGCGCCTCGGCACCTGAGTTGGTGAAGAACACCTTGTCGGCGAAGGTGGCGTCGGTCAGGCGTTTAGCCAGACGCTCCTGTCCGGGGATCTCATAGATGTTCGACAGGTGCCAGACCTTGTCGGCCTGCTCCTTCAGCGCGCCGACCACATGCGGATTGCTGTGGCCGACGGAGGTGACGGCGACGCCGGCGCCGAAATCGAGATATCGCTCGCCAGTTTCGGTGATCAGCCATACGCCCTCGCCTCGCTCGAACCGCAGTGGGGCACGAGAATAGGTGTCATAAAGCGGCGCGGCTTCAGCCATGGCGCGATCTCCATCAAAGTTGCCGGGCAATGACTCCGGCTAAGGAAACCAGGCCCGAAAAATCAAAAATGCCGCCTTGCGGCGGCGAGTGGCACTATTTCCTTTTCGCGCTGCAATGTCAACAAAACGGCGCCCTTAGCGTATGCAGCACAGGTGTACAGCGGCATTTTCAGTCTTCAACAGGCATTATTGCAGAAATGCCACGCAGGGACAGCAAGTTGGGGAAAACTACGAATTCGATTCATCCGGATTCATGCGACTCTTGTCACGGAGTCAGGCTCACACTAGGTTAAAGATCAATTACTAGACTGCATGCGGCGGAACTAGTCACCAAAATTGATCAAGCGTTTCTTGTTTCGGAGCTCCCGGGACAACGGTGAGGGATTCTGCCATCACCAACGCAAAAGGTGGAGACAGGGCATGAACTGGACAGACGAGCGGGTCGAGAAACTCAAGAAGCTTTGGGCCGAAGGACTGAGCGCCAGCCAGATCGCGGCACAACTTGGCGGTGTCAGCCGAAACGCGGTCATCGGTAAAGTGCACCGGCTGTGCCTTCCCGGCCGTGCCAAGGCCGGCGGCACCAACACCGCGGCGCGAACGCCGAAGCGCAATACATCGGCGCCGCGCGCGCCGAACTTCGCCTCTCGGATCACCACCCGCACCGTCACCCGCCAGCAGGGCGCGACGATGCTGAAGGAAGAGATCGAGATCGAAACGATCGAGGAAATGGAATACGTGCCGAGAGGCAATGTGGTGGTGCCGATTTCGCGCCGCCTCGGCCTGACGGAACTGACCGAGCGCACCTGCAAGTGGCCGGTCGGCGATCCGCTGAAGGACGACTTCCATTTCTGCGGCTGCGAATCCCCCGACAATTCGCCCTATTGCAGCTATCACCAGAAGCTTGCCTACCAGCCGGTCAACGAACGCCGCCGGGCAGCCGCGCGGGCCAGCTGAGGGGGCTGACCATCGTTAGAATGCAGAAAACGGGCCGAGTGGCCCGTTTTTTTATGCGCGGATGGAAGCTCAGGTTTCCCTCCGTCATGCTCGGCCTTGTGCCGAGCATCTGATCACCTCAACCACTTGAGAGAAAAAACTTTATTTTCAAATGCTTAATTTGGCGTGCGCAGATCCTCGGCACAAGGCCGAGGATGACGTCGCGGGTTTTGCCGGGGCTTTGCCAGCAGGCTCAGATGAAAGCCCTCAGGCTTCCATCGAATAACCGGCGCCGCGGACGGTGCGGATGACGTCCTGCATGTTGGAGAAATTCAGCGCCTTGCGCAGGCGGCCGACATGGACGTCGACGGTGCGCTCGTCGACATAGATATCGTGGCCCCAGACACCATCCAACAGCTGTGAGCGGGAGAAGACCCGGCCCGGCGACGACATCAGGAATTCCAGCAGGCGGAATTCGGTGGGGCCGAGGCGGACTTCGCGGGTCTTGCGATGGACGCGATGGGTCTCACGGTCGAGCTCGATGTCACCGCATTTCAGCACCGTCGACAGCACCTCGGGACGGGCGCGACGCAGCATCGCCTTGACGCGGGCAACGAGCTCGGGGGTCGAGAAGGGCTTGACGACATAATCGTCGGCGCCCGTCGACAATCCGCGGACACGCTCGCTCTCTTCGCCGCGCGCCGTCAGCATGATGATCGGCAGACGCTCGGTCTCCGGCCGCATGCGCAGGCGCCGGCAGAGCTCGATGCCGGAGACGCCGGGCAGCATCCAATCAAGGATGAGAAGATCGGGCGTGCGCTCCTGAAGCCGCATTTCGGCTTCGTCGCCACGAAGGATGGTATCGACCTCGAAGCCTTCCGCTTCGAGATTGTAGCGAAGAAGCACGCTGAGGGCTTCCTCGTCTTCAACAACTGCAACTCTCGGGATCATGCGTGTCGGTCTCCTCGCGCATGATCCTTAAACCAGGGTGATTTAAGCAATGCATCCTGCGCAAATTCAGAAATTGGCTGCGACCTCTTGCGCGCCCGGATGGGCGCGCACGCAAGCGGCGGGGTGTAGGCGGTTATTCGGTGACCGCGCCGACGGTGTTGGCGCTGTCGTCCTTCGGACGGTCGCCTTCCGGCTGCGCGCCTGTCGTCATGTAAAAGATCGTCTCGGCGATGTTGGTGGCGTGGTCGCCGATGCGCTCGATGTTCTTGGCGCAGAAGAGAAGATGCGTGCAGCTGGTGATGTTGCGCGGATCTTCCATCATGTAGGTCAGGAGCTCGCGGAACAGCGAGGTGTACATCGCGTCGATCTCGTTGTCGCGTTCGCGGATCGCATTCGCCTTGTCGGCGGAACGATTGGTGTAGACGTCGAGCACTTCCTTGAGCTGGACGAGCGCCAGCTCGGACAGATGCTCGAGGCCGCGGGCGAGCTTGCGGGGAACGCCGGTGCTTTGGACGGCGATGACGCGCTTGGCAGTGTTCTTGCCGAGGTCGCCGACACGTTCGAGATCGGCGGCGATGCGGATCGAACCCATGATTTCGCGCAGGTCCGCGGCCATCGGCTGGCGGCGGGCGATGGTGACGATCGCCTTGTCGCCGATTTCGCGTTCGGCGTGATCGAGGATCACATCGTCGGAGATGACCTTCTGCGCCAGCGCGGTATCGCCGTTGACGAGCGCCCGCACGGCTTCGGCGACCATCTGCTCGGCCAGGCCGCCCATTTCGGAAATCCGCCTGGACAGGAACTTCAGATCATCATCATAGGCAGAATAAATATGTGTCGATGCCATGGGGCTTTATCCTCGAATAACGGAAAGGCTTGGTGACGCCAAAATCAGCCGAAGCGACCCATGATGTAGTCCTGGGTGCGCGGATCGTCGGGATTGGTGAACATCTTGTCGGTGTCGTTCTCCTCGACGAGATTGCCGAGGTGGAACATGGCGGTGCGCTGCGAAACACGCGCGGCCTGCTGCATGGAGTGGGTGACGATGACGATCGTGTAGTTCTCGCGCAGCTCGTGGATCAGCTCCTCGACCTTGGCGGTGGCGATCGGGTCGAGCGCCGAGCAGGGCTCGTCCATCAGGATCACTTCCGGGCTGACGGCGACGGCACGCGCAATGCAGAGGCGCTGCTGCTGACCGCCCGACAGGCCGGTGCCGGACTCGTGCACGCGGTCCTTGACCTCGTTCCAGAGGCCGGCGCGCTGCAGGCTGGTCTCGACGATCTGGTCGAGATCGGCCTTCGACTTGGCGAGGCCATGGATGCGCGGGCCGTAGGAGACGTTTTCGTAGATCGTCTTCGGGAACGGGTTCGGCTTCTGGAAGACCATGCCGACGCGGGCGCGAAGTTCGACGACGTCGATATCGGGATCATAGATATCGTCGGTGTCGAGCGTGATCTTGCCGGTGACGCGGCAGCCGTCGATCGTGTCGTTCATGCGGTTGAGGCTGCGCAGGAAGGTCGACTTGCCGCAGCCGGACGGGCCGATCAGGGCGGTTACGGTGTTTTCGCGGATGTTCAGGTTCACATCGAATAGCGCGCGCTTTTCGCCGTAGTAAACCGAGACATCCTTTCCGATCATCTTATACGGGACGTTGCTCATCTTGTGATCCAGCGCCTTTTCAACTGCAGCTTCCGTCAACATGTTCATGATCTTGTAACTCCGTTTACCAGCGGCGCTCGAAGCGACGACGCAAGAGGATGGCGCCCATGTTCATGACGATCAGGAACAGGAGCAGGACGATGATGGCACCCGAAGTACGCTCAACGAAGGCACGTTCGGCCTCGTTGGCCCACATATAGACCTGTACGGGCAGAGCCGTCGAGGGATCGAGCGGTGTCGTCGGCGCGTTGGCGACGAAGGCGACCATGCCGATCAGAAGCAGCGGCGCGGTTTCGCCGAGCGCATGCGCCAGGCCGATGATCGTGCCGGTGAGGATGCCGGGCATGGCGAGCGGCAGAACATGGTGGAACACCATCTGCATCTTCGAAGCGCCGAGGCCGAGGGCCGCGGCGCGGATCGACGGCGGCACGGCGCGAAGGGCGGCGCGCGTCGCGATGATGATCGTCGGCAGGGTCATCAGCGTCAGCACCAGGCCGCCGACCAGCGAGGCCGAGCGCGGCAGGCCGATGAAGTTGATGAAGACGGAAAGACCGAGCAGACCGTAGACGATCGAGGGGACCGCGGCGAGGTTGTTGATGTTGACCTCGATCAGGTCCGTCAGCTTGTTCTTCGGCGCAAACTCCTCGAGATAGATCGAGGCGGCGACGCCGATCGGCAGCGCCAGCACGAGCACGATCAGCATCAGGTAGAGCGAGCCGATCAGGGCGACGCCCAGGCCCGCGGCCTCCGGGCGGCTGGAATTGCCGTTGACGAAGAGGCCGGTGTTGAACTGCTTGTGGAGAGCGCCACTCGCCTTCAGCTCGTTCATCCAGCCAACCTGCTTGTCGTTGACCTTGCGGTTCTTCTCATCGACCGACAGATCGATCTGGCCCTTGTTGGCGCTGTCGACATTGGCGTCGGCAAGCACCGTGACATTGACCGTCTTGCCGATGATCGACGGATCGGCGACGACCATGTCGCGCAGCTGAACCGGCGCACCCTTGGAGAGCATGGCGGATGCATCGCGCACATCGGGACGGCTCGCGGCATTGACGTTCAGCTGCTTGACGATCGCGTCGCGCAGGAGAACCGGATAGTTGGCGGCGATCAACACCGAAGGGTCGGTCGCACGCTTGTTGTTCGGGTCGATCGTCTTCTCGGAGAATTCGATCGGCAGGGTGATCGCCGTCTGCTGGAAGGCGGTATAACCTTTGCCGATCACCGTCCACAGCAGGATGAAGAGGAAGACGAGACCGAAGGTGATGGCGGCGATGCCATAGGCCTGGAACCGGCGCTCGGCGGCATAGCGGCGCTTGATGCCGATATCGCGGCGCACTGGCGCCTTGGAAACGGTGACGCCTGATGTGGGAGAAACAATATCCGTCATTCGTACTGCTCCCGGTATTTGCGCACGATGTAGAGCGCATAGATATTGAGGCAAAGCGTGATGCAGAACAGGGTGATGCCAAGGGCAAAGGCAACCAGCGTCTGCGGCGAGGTGAACTCAAGGTCGCCGGTCAGCTGGTTGACGATCTTGACGGTCACCGTCGTCATCGGCTCGAAGGGGTTGATCTGGATGCGGGCGGCGACACCGGCGGCCAGCACGACGATCATGGTTTCACCGATGGCGCGCGAGGCCGTCATCAGCAATGCGCCGACAATGCCGGGAAGAGCGGCCGGCAAAACCACTTTCTTGATGGTTTCGGAGCGTGTGGCACCAAGACCGAGCGAACCGTCGCGCAAGGTCCGCGGCACGGCGGTGATGATGTCGTCCGACAGCGAGGAGACGTAAGGGATCAGCATGATGCCCATGACGATGCCGGCCGTCAGAACGCTCTGCGCCTGGATGAAGTTGCTGTAGTTGCCGGACAGAAGGCCGCTGATCTGGGCTGAGAAATCGCGCAGGAACGGGCCGACGGTGACGAGCGCGAAGAAGCCGTAGACGATCGTCGGAATGCCGGCGAGCACTTCGAGGAGCGGTTTGGCGACGCCGCGCAGCTTCGGCGAGGCGTATTCGGCCATGTAGATGGCGGCAAAGAGGCCGACCGGCACGGCGACCAGCATGGCGACCAGACCGATATAGATCGTGCCGAGCAGCAGCGGGATCAAGCCGAACTGGCCGAAGGAGGAGCTGCCGGCGCCGGCAAAGCGCGGATCCCAGACGGTGCCGAAAAAGAAGTCCATGGCGGGAACGGCCGCAAAGAAGCGGGCGGCTTCCGACAGCATGGAGAAGACGATGCCGATCGTCGTCAGGATGGCGATCGAGGAGGCAAGCAGCAGGCCCCAGAGCATGACGCGCTCGACCCGGTTGCGGGCGCGGAAGCGCGGAGCGATGGAACGCAGCGCATAGAAGGCACCGGCAACGGCGAGAGCAAAGACGATCGCCGTCATGGCGATGCGGCTCGTCATGCTCATCGCGTTGAGCTTTTTGGCGGCGTCGAGCATGTAAGGCAGCGGCTGGCTGGCGAGCGGCACGCCCTTTTCGAGGAGCTTGGCCTGCAGGGCAGCCGGATCGTTGGCGACCGCGGCAGTTTCATCCGAGGTCAGCATCGTCATGCCGCGGGCAACCGTCGCCACCGTCGAATAGCCGAGATCCTGCTCGACTGCGGCTTGCGCTTTGATGTCGTCGGGGAAAGCACCGCGAACCGAGGACTGAATGATGCCGGGGCTGATGGAGAGCCAGAGGCAGAGGACGAGGAGGGCGGGAAGAACTGCCCAGATCGCCGCATAGGCGCCGTAATAGACCGGCCGTGAATGCAATGCGGAGGATCGGCCTCCGGCAAGCGCCGTGGCACGACTGCGCGCGACCAGATAGGCGGCGGCACCGATCACCACAAGGCACAAAAGTATGATGGATGTGCTCATTCGTTACGTCCCCAGGCCCATAGCCCCCAAAAAGCCCGGCAGCTTCATCAGCCTGCCTTCAGCTTCCAATCATGGAGAAGGAATTCCAACCCTGCAGCTCCAGAACCGCCGGCGCGCAGGGACATAAGCAATGCCGGCGCGGGCCAAGAAGGACCGCGCCGGCAAAATGATTACATGGACTTGCCGGCTTCGACGTCCTTGCGGATTGCGTCGCGCTCGGCATCCGGAGCGGCAACGAGGCCGTATTCGACGAGCGGGCTGTCAGGGCCGATCATCTGGTCGGATACGAAGAAGTTGACGTATTCCTTCAGGCCCGGAACAGCGCCGAGATGTGCCTTCTTGACGTAGAAGAACAGCGGGCGGGAAACCGGGTAGGTGCCGTTGGCGATCGTTTCGGTGGACGGAACGATACCGCTCATGCTCGCAACCTTGAGCTTGTCGGCGTTGTTTTCATAGAAGGAAAGGCCGAATACGCCGACGCCGGTCTTGTTGGCGGCGATGCGTGCCAGGGTTTCCGGATAGTCGCCGTCGATGTCGACAGCAGCGCCGTCCTTGCGGACTGCGACGCAGGCCTTCGCCTGGGCAGCCTTGTCGGCGACTTCCTTGGCGATGACTTCCTGTGCGCCAGCGGCCTTGCAGCCGGCAGCGAGAACGTTCAGTTCGAAGACTTCGCGGGTGCCGTGCTTTTCGCCCGGGATGTAGGCCGCGATATCAACAGCCGGAAGCTTCGGGTTGACTTCCGACCACTTCTTGTAGGGGTTGGCGACGAGCTTGCCGTCGACGACGACCTGGGCTGCGAGGGCCTTGTAGATGTCGGCAGGAACGTAGGCGACGTCAGGGTTGGAAGCGTCGGTTGCGAAGACGATGCCGTCGTAGCCGATCTTGACTTCCTGGATGTCGGTTACGCCGGCAGCCTTGCAGGCTTCGGCTTCGTTCTTGTTGATCGGACGCGAGGCGTTTGCAATGTCGATGGTGTCTTCGCCAACGCCCTTGCAGAATTCCTTCAGACCAGCGCCCGTGCCGCCGGATTCAACGACCGGCGTCTTGAAGTTGGTGAAGGTTTCGCCGAAGGACTCGGCAACGATCTTTGCGTAAGGCAGGACGGTGGACGAACCAGCAACCTGAATCTGGTCGCGGGCGACGGCAGCGCCAGCGAAAGCAGCAGTTGCGGCGAGCGCGGCAACGGTGAGCTTGAAGGTGTTCATGTAAATCTCCCGGCATTGGGCTTGTGTGAGTGCGGCCTTAGAGAGGCCCTCGCATTGCCTTTTTTCATCGGCGAGACTCTCTTAGCGCTGTAAGCACCGTCCTTTTATGTCAAAGCGATGAAACATTTGTGACAGGTTAAGCTGTTGATTGGTAATGTTATTTTTTAAATCGACCGATCGATCGTGTCGGGCGACCGGCAAAGCTCGGCGGTCAATCCACCTCGCGTTGTAAAATTGACGACAGATAGGCGATCGGTTGCGGGCACTTTCCGCTTGCGGCCGCCACCTTCTCTCCGCTCGCGGGGCTAAGGGACATGCCGCAGCGTCTCGACTCCCTCTTCTCCCCTCGGGGAGAAGGTGCCCGGAGGGCGGATGAGGGGGGCCAGCGAAGCCGGTCTTTCCTATGACCCATGCAACCGTGCAGACGTCGTCTCGACCATCGTCAGGCCCTTGGGCAGCTGTTGCGGAATAGGTTTTACGTGAGGGTGTGCGGTGTGGCCCCCTTATCCGCCTGCCGGCACCTTCTCCCCGAGGGGAGAAGAGATTTGCGGCAGCCTCTCCGTTCCTCACGCGACACATACGTCAGAAGCGCACCGTAAAATCGGTGCCCTTGCCGACTTCCGACTTGACGATCAGTCGCGCCCGGTGGCGGGTGAGGATGTGTTTGACGATGGCAAGGCCGAGGCCGGTGCCCTTTTTCGAGCGGCTGTCCTCGATGCTGACGCGGTAGAAGCGCTCGGTCAGGCGCGGCACATGCTCGGCCGGAATGCCCGGCCCCTTGTCGACGATGCTGACCTCGACCGGCTGGCCGGCGCCGTTCTTCACCCAGACGTCGACGACCTCGCCCTCCTGGCCGTATTTACAGGCATTTTCCATCAGGTTCTCGAAGACCTGGACAAGTTCGTCGCGGTCTCCCAGCACCTCGACCTTGCCTTCCGGCAAATGCAGGTTGATGTCGACGCCGACGTCCTTTGCCAGTGGCACCAGCGAATCCCTGACATGGCCGAGCAGCGGCACCAGATCGATCTTCTCATCCGGCGCGATGTGCGATTTCAGCTCCAGGCGGGAGAGCGACAGCAGGTCGTCGACCAGCCTGCTCATGCGCGTCGCCTGATCGAGCATGATGTTGAGGAAACGCGCCTGCGCCTTCAGATCGTTCTTCGCCGGTCCCTGGATGGTCTCGATGAAGCCGCGCAGCGAGGCAAGCGGCGTGCGCAGCTCATGGCTGGCATTGGCGACGAAATCCGAGCGCATGCGGTCGATGCGGCGGACCTCAGATATATCGCGGAAGGAGAGGATGAAATAGCGCTCACGCGGACCGTCCTCAGCGGCGAATTCAATGGGGGCGCTGCGCACGATATAGACGCGCTCGGAGGGCAGCCGCTCGGAATGCTCGATCTGGTTCGGCGCGTTGGTGGCGATGGTTTCGCGCACCATGTCGAGCACGCCGGGCGAACGCATACGGGCCGATATATGGGCGCCGAGCGCCACCTCGCCGAAGGCCTTTTCGGCAGCGCGGTTCTGGAAGAGCACCGAGGCGTCTTCCGACAGCAGCATGACGGGGATATCGAGGCCCGAAAGTGTGGCGGAAACTTCCGGCAGGCGGCTTGGCGGCGCCTCCGGCTTGATTTCCACCGGCAGGGCGGGTTCTGCCTCGATGACGGGCGCCTCATTGAAGAGCGCGGTGAGGATCATCACAAGCAGCAGGGCGAGCACAACCCACTTGTTCATGCCGGCGGCAAGCGCGGCGAGCGCGCTGAGGATCGCCGCAAGCAGCACCGGCCGTTCGCGCCTTATGCGCGCCAACAGGCTTTTTCTCCATGGAGTTTCGTCTGGCAAGTGCCCTCGCGGCGTCGATTCGTTTTTCGTTATATTGAACTCTGCCTGATAGCGGCAATTCATGACAGAAGTTTTCGGGTTGCCGCGTCCCAAGCGAAAGGCAGCAGCCGAAACCCATGAAAAATTGCCGGCCGGCCGCGAGAGATTTGATTTTCAACGGTAAATATGTTCGCTTGGAGGACGAGAAGCGATCGGGCTGAGGAGGCTGATATGGACGAGGACGTCGAAAACAGGGCCGTGGAGCTGGAGATCCGCGGCAAGAAACGCACCTTCGATGTCGACGACCCCGCCCTGCCGAACTGGGTGGACGAGCACGCGCTGGAATCCGGCGACTTCCCTTACAAGAAGAAGCTCAAGGAAGAGGACTATCTGGAGGAGCTGGAGAAGCTGCAGATCGAACTCGTCAAGGTGCAGTTCTGGCTGCAGGCGACCGGCAAGCGGGTGATGGCGCTGTTCGAGGGCCGCGATGCGGCCGGCAAGGGCGGCACGATCTCGGCCTCTTCGGCGCGTATGAACCCGCGCCTTGCCCGCGTCGTGGCACTGACCAAGCCGACCGAGCGCGAACAGGGGCAATGGTATTTCCAGCGTTATGTGGCGCAGTTTCCGACCGCTGGCGAATTCGTGCTGTTCGACCGCTCCTGGTACAACCGCGCCGGCGTCGAGCCTGTCATGGGTTTCTGCACGCCGCAGCAATATGAGGATTTCCTCAAGCAGACGCCGCAGCTCGAAAAGATCATCGCCCATGAGGGCATCTTCTTCTTCAAATTCTATCTCGATATCGGCCGCGAGATGCAGCTCAAGCGTTTCCACGACCGCCGGCACGATCCGCTGAAAGTCTGGAAACTGTCGTCGATGGACATCGCCGCCCTGACCAAATGGGACGACTACAGCGACAAGCGCAACCGGATGCTGAAGGAAACCCATACGGATTTCGCGCCCTGGACGGTGATCCGCGCCAATGACAAGCGGCGGGCGCGCCTTGAGCTCATCCGCCACATGCTGAACAAGATGGATTATGACGGTAAGGACAAAAAAGTGCTGGGAACGGTCGACGAGGAGATCATCGGCTCAGGGCTAGGCTTCCTGAAATAGGGCTTTCCGAACAGGCTGGCCCGCAATCGAAGCCGGGGCCACCGGCTCTGCCGGGACCGGGCCACCGGCTCCACCGGGACCGGGATCACTGCCCCGGCAGGATGCGGATGGCGAAGAGGTTGATGCCGCGCGCCTTGCCGTCGAGATCGCTGTTGATCGTCAGCGTGCCCGGCGAATTCGGCGCCAGCGAGCGGTCGAACTTCACCTGCAGCAGCGCATCCGACTTTTCCCGGGTGACGGTGAAGCGATGGCGGGCGCAATTGCCGAGCGTCTGGAAATTGCACTCGACGGTGATCTGGGTCGGCTCGTCGGTGGTGGACTGCAGCGTCAGCGCGATCGTCGAGGATTTGCCGGCCAGCTGCTGCAGCACCGATGGCGGCACGCTGATCGAGACATTGCCATCGGCCGCACCGCTTTCGGAAATCAGCCGGACAGCGGGACCGTCATTCTCGGCGATTTTCTCGGTGCGCGCCCGCGGGCCGCTCTGGATCTTGTCGGCGTCCTCAGGCTTGAACAGCGGGATCCAATCGGCCGAGAAACTGTTCTGCGGATCGATGGTCACCGGCTCATCGGTGTGAGAACCCGCATTCCCGGCGCTGTCGTCATTGCCGGTAAAATCCTCCGGCTGGGTGCTTGCCGGCGGATTGGCGACGCTGGTGTCGCGCTCGGCCGCCGACATCAATAGGCCCGACGTATGCGCCCACCAGGCGCCGATGCCGATGAAGGCCAGCAGCACGCACCAGACGAGCAGCCTCGAAAAGAATTTGCGCGGCTTGCGACGGCCTGCGGCCCGCTCCGGGCGGAAATCCATATTGGTGGCGCGCTGACCGCGGGCAAGCCGCTCCTCGCCGACGGGGGCGGCGGCCAGATGATCTGTATTGCCGGCATGCACGTCGTCGAGGCTGGACTCGTCGCCGCGGTGCATAACCTCAGGTGCGCGGGTCTCGCCTGACACCATCGGGCCATCGAACTCATCGGCTTCGGCCTGGTGAACCGGCGGCGCCGGCATTTCCACGACCGGCGGCACGGGTACTTCAGGCGGCCTCTGGCGGGGGTGAAGGCGGTCGCGCTCCTCGCCTTCGATGGCGTGGATGGTGCTTTCCAGGCGGTGGCGGTGATGGGCGACGACTTCGGTGTCGGTGATATCCTGCTTGCGCAGGCCGGCTTCCAGCGCCTGGCGGGCCGACTGATAGATCCTCGCTCGAACCTCCGGATTATCGCGATCGGAATTCTCGAGCGCCGTTCTGATGGCCGTTTCTAATCCGCTCACATTCAGTCCTTCACCTTGAATTCGGCATCGGACTGCAATCCCCGCCGTTCTCCATCAAAATTCGGTAGCGTCAAGTGCGGCAAACCGCAAGCCTTGCGAGGGTGGCGGCCATCGATCGGCGGGGATATCGGCAGGTTTCACCGCTTGCGGGCCTTATTCTATTAGCTTTCTCGGACGTATATATTCGGGCTGAAATCGACGAAGGCATGGCAGCCGCTCTTTTATCGCCTTTTCATCTCTGTTATGAGATTGACGTTTTCGTAAACGTCAATGGAAGTGGTGACCCATGGCCCTGCCCCCGATCCTCAAGGACAGATTGAGACTGCCGGTCATCGGCTCGCCGCTGTTCATCATCTCGCACCCGGCGCTGACGCTGGCGCAATGCAAGGCGGGCATCGTCGGAGCATTTCCGGCGCTGAACGCCCGGCCGGAAAGCCAGCTCGACGAATGGCTGGCGGAGATTACCGAGGAGCTTGCCCGCCACGACGCCGCCCATCCGGACCGGCCGGCCGCGCCCTTTGCCGTCAACCAGATCGTCCACATGTCGAACAAGCGGCTGGAGCATGACCTCTCGCTCTGCGTCAAATACAAGGTGCCGATCGTCATCTCCTCGCTCGGCGCCGTGCCGGAGGTCAATGCCGCCGTGCATTCCTATGGCGGCATCGTGCTGCATGACATAATCAATAACCGCCATGCCCATTCGGCGATCCGCAAGGGCGCCGACGGGCTGATCGCGGTGGCGGCCGGCGCCGGCGGCCATGCCGGCACGCTTTCTCCTTTTGCGCTCGTCCAGGAAATCCGTGAATGGTTCGACGGGCCGCTGCTGCTCGCCGGCGCCATCGCCACGGGCGGCGCCATCCTTGCCGCAGAAGCGATGGGCGCCGACATGGCCTATATCGGCTCGCCCTTCATCGCCACTGAAGAGGCGCGCGCCGCGGACGCCTACAAGCAGGCGATCGTCGAAGGGGCCGCCAGCGATATCGTCTATTCCAACTATTTCACCGGCGTGCACGGCAACTATCTCAAACCCTCGATCGTGGCGGCCGGCATGGACCCCGACAATCTCCCCTTAGCCGATGTCTCGAAGATGGATTTCGAGCAGGCCGTCGGCGGCGCCAAGGCCTGGAAGGACATATGGGGCAGCGGCCAGGGCATCAGCGCCATCAAGGCGGTCGAGCCGGTGGCCAAACTCGTCGACCGGCTGGAGGCCGAATACAAGGCGGCGCGCACCCGGCTGGCGCTCTGAGGCGCCCTTGCCGTCCCTCCCCTCTTTTTTGCCAAAGCCATGACAGGGTGCTTGAAATCTTCCAACAATGGCTGTATCAGCGCCATGCAAATCGCAGGCCGCATGCTTCGGCCGTGAGGGGCCGCTTTAGCTCAGGTGGTAGAGCACATCATTCGTAATGATGGGGTCGCAGGTTCGAGTCCTGCAAGCGGCACCATTTTTCTTTCATCGCGTGCTGAAACCCCGCATTTTAAGCCTCTCTTAAAATTCTGCGTCCACCTTTGGCCATTCGGCAGGCAAAGCCTCAACAGCTTGAGCGCTATTTCACTCAAGGCGGTTGGGCTGCCCTTCACCTACATATGCGCGACCGATATCTATCGAACGAGAGCAGGTTTGCGATTAGGAGGATCTATGAGGACATCGCTTTTAAGCATCGCGCTTTTCACATTTAGCTTTTCCGCTGCACAGGCAGCAGACTTCCCTCTCGCCTCCTGTGCCGGATGGAATGGAACGCTTGTCAGCAAGACCGGCATCGATTCAAGCACTGCAGTTATGGAAGGAAAGGTCACTCGGGCCGACTTCCAGGAATATTGCAAGCGAGACCCAGGATGGGAGACAACAGCCCATGGCGGCAAACTTACTGTAAAGCAGTGCGTGGCGACGTATACAAAAGCGAATGGGAAAGACACCTACCGCTCCACCGCCAATTGCATCGAAGGCACCCTTTCCTTCGTTCCTCCTCGTGGAGAACCGCTGCGTGTCACTTTTCCATTACCAGAGGACGCAGATGTGTCGTGCGCCTCAGGCATGCCGCCGCTGATCAAGCAGTTCAAGCTCCTCTGCCCTCAGGCGGCGCGGGAGTTTCTCTTGATGGATGACGAATGACAGGAGGGCCGTCTCAGCACTCCGGTCAACAAAAAGTTGACTACTCGCGGGAGGGTGTTAACTATAGTTCACAGAAATACACGGTTCTCCAGACAGTCGAATTCCAGAAATGGCTACGTAAGCTGAAGGACCGGAATGCGAGAGACCGAATTGTTGCGCGCATCGTTCGTGCGGAGGCTGGCAATTTGGGAGACCACAAATTCTTCGATGGCATCGGGGAATTGAGGCTCGACTACGGTCCTGGGTATCGTTTGTATTTTGCAATGCAGGGCAGCGTTGTCGTTATTCTCCTGTGCGGGGGCGACAAGGGCAGCCAGGAGCGGGACATCAAGCGAGCAATCGAAATGTCCAAGGAGATATGAGATGGCGCTTGAAATCATCCCTTTTGACGCAACCGAGTTTCTGGATACCGAGGAATCTCAGACCCATCTCATTGAAGATGCGTTTGAAAGCGGTGACGCAGGTTATATTGCGCACGCATTGGGCGTTGTTGCGAAAGCTCGTGGCATGTCACAAGTCGCCCGGGATGCCGGCGTTACCCGCGAGGCTCTGTACAAATCTCTCAGTGAAAAAGGCGACCCAAAACTCTCGACGCTTATCGGTGTTGCCGCAGCTCTTGGATACAAGCTGACAGCGACGCGTGTGGATGATTCAGATACACACGAGGACGCGCGTCGATCTGCTTAGCAAGCACGATCCAACCAATTCGGACGCTGCGGCCGATCTGGCCTTTAAACAAAGTTTCGAGCCTCGACAGCCCGATTCTCTGCCCATCATGGAGATACAGGTCCAGTAGTCCCCCCAAGCGCCATTATCTGCCCCAATCAAACGGCCGTGAAAACCGCAACCCCGACAGGAACAATGCCACCCCCGTGCCGGTTTCCTCCCGTGAGACAACAAGCATGGAGAAAATCATGTCCTGCAAGTTCATCGCGATATCACTGCTTTCGATCGGCCTGGCCGGCCCGGCGCTGGCGCAGACGGCCGGGGGTGCGGATGCCAATGGGCGGCTTTCGGTGGCACCGATTATAGGCGGATCGGGGAGTTCGGGCGCCGGTTCCGCCGGGGCCGGGTCGGCTGGCACTGGGTCTGTCGGCGGCGGTGCAACAGGCACAGGGTCTGTCGGCACCGATTCCGGCACCACCGGCAGCACCACCGGCAATGGCGGCGTCAATCTCAATAGCGGCCGCAGCACGATCAATCCCGGCGGGGTCAATCCCAACCTGCAGCAAACGCCGGGTTGCACCAGCGGAAGCGCGGATACCGGCTCGCAGGGCGAGGCATGCCCGCAATGAGGATGAGGTGATTGTTCGCCTTCCTGACAGAATGAAGGGCCCGGAGCGGAATGGCGCCGGGCCTGCGCTTTCGGCCGAAACTTCCCTGACATCACGCGAAAACAATGGCTGCCGACAGAAACCGGTCGCGGACTGCTTTACCGTTCAGCCCTGAGGACGTAAAAGAGCGGGCATCACTCCGCAAGCGGCGCATCGCCCCACATCTCGCCAGCCTGCCGATATTTCCGGCATCTGCGGAGCACCCGAAGAGGATCGTCATGTCGAATGCAGCGCAACGCTCGAACCGTGTGCTTATCGTCGCCACCATCATGCTCGCGACCTTCATGGTGGCGATCGAGGCGACGATCGTGGCGACCGCGATGCCGCGCATCGTCGGGGAGCTCGGCGGCTTTTCCTATTACAGTTGGGTGTTTTCGGCCTTCCTGCTGGCGCAGTCGACGACGACGGTCATCTACGGCAAGCTTTCCGACATTTTCGGGCGCAAGCCGGTGCTGATCGGCGGCATCCTGATCTTCCTGGTCGGCTCTTTGCTCTGCGGGCTTGCCTGGTCGATGATGTCGCTGGTGCTGTTCCGGCTGCTGCAGGGGCTGGGCGCCGGCGCCATCCAGCCGGTGACGACGACGATCATCGGCGATCTCTTCAAGCTCGAGGAGCGCGGCCGCGTGCAGGGCGCGATGGCGACCGTCTGGGCGACGTCGGCTGTCGTCGGGCCGCTGGCCGGCGGCATCATCGTCGACAACATCTCCTGGGCCTGGATCTTCTGGATCAACCTGCCGATCGGCGTCATCTCGATCATCGCCTTCATGATCTTCCTCAAGGAGGACGTGGCGCACAAGCAGGCAAAGATCGATTACCTCGGATCGGTGCTGTTTTCGATCTCGATCGTCGCACTGCTCGTCATGCTGACGGAAACCGATGCCAGCGCCTGGATCCTGATTTCGCTTTTCGCCGTCTTCGTGATCGCGGGCCTGCTCTTTCTCGCCCAGGAGAAGCGGGCGCCGGAGCCGATCATCTCGATCCCGCTCTGGAGCCGGAGGCTGATTGCGACCAGCAATGCGGCGACGCTGCTGGCCGGCATGGCGCTGATCGGGCTTTCGACAATCCTGCCGCTCTATGTGCAAGGCGTGCTCGGCCGCTCGCCTCTTGTCGCGGGGTTCACGCTCACCATGCTCGTTGTCGGCTGGCCCTTGGCGGTGATTCTCTCCGGCCGTTTCTACAGGGCCTTCGGCATCCAGCGTACCTTGCGCGTCGGCAGCCTGATGTTTCCCTTTGGTGCCTGTTTCCTGTTGTTCCTGACACAGGAAAGCTCGCCGATCGTTGCCGGCGCCGGCTCCTTCTTCATGGGCTTCGGCATGGGTCTCATCAGCCTCACCAGCATCGTGCTGGTGCAGGACAGTGTCGAGTGGTCGATGCGCGGCAGCGCTACGGCCTCGATCATCTTTTCCCGCAGCCTCGGCAATACGCTCGGCGCCACCGTGCTCGGCGCCATCCTCAATGCCGGGATCAACCACTATGCGAGCGGCGAGGCGGCGGCCGGCCTGCACGAGGCGCTGAACCAGCCGACCGGGCTCTCCGTGCTCGCCGCCGATCCGGCGATCCGCTCGATCTTCAATGCGGCCCTGCACTGGAGCTTCTGGGGCGTGGTCGTCGTCGCTGTGCTGACCTTCTTCACCACCTGGCTGATCCCGGTCGGTCATGGCCAGAAGCGCGAAGGGGCGGCGGTTCCAAGCGAGGCCGCTTCGCATTAATCGGTTCGGCTTGTGGAAACGCAGACATGCTGTGTTTCGACAGCGGTGGATTGTGTTGGGAAAGTTGTCGGACGATGAGTGTTTTCGTGCTGCTCTTGGGGTTCCCGGGCGTCGGGAAGCTGACAATCGCTAGAGAACTCGGCTCGCTTATCTCAGCAAAGATCGTTGATAATCATTGGTTCAACAACCCGATCTTGCGTCTCCTCGACGAGGAGGGGACTGCTCCGCTGCCTAAGGGTATATGGGAGTACACTGGCAGGGTCCGGCAGGCCGTCCTGGATGCGATCACCGCCTATAGCGGCCCGTCGGCGAATTTCATCTTCACCCATGCCGGTGTCGAAGGCGATGAGCGGAGCGCGCGGACGTACCAACAGTTCGTTGACGCCGCCGGACAGCGCGCCGCGATGTTTGTTCCGGTGAGATTGCTGTGTGCCGAAGAAGAACTGGCGCGTCGCGTTTCCTCCCCCGCACGGCGCGACCATTTGAAAACGACCGACGTCGAGACTTCAAGACAACGAAACCAACAGGCCGTGGTTCTTGATATCCCGCACGAGCACGCGCTGACCTTGGATGTGACGTTCATGTCGCCTTTCGAAAGTGCTGCGGCAATACGGGATCATGTTATGACACGCAGCGCCTGAGGAGTGCAGCCCCGCTCACGGTCGTTGTCGAGGAGATTCTGAGGCTATCGCGTGCCTGTGATGACGGTTGCCGTTGAGCGAAGGTGAACCTTGCCATTGCTGACGGATTGGAGCGCTAGCTCCAGGACCTCGGCGCGGATTTTCTCCCGTGTTGCCGTATCTGCCCTGGATAGTCCGGCGACAACAGGCGCGGCGATCTCGGTCATGAAGTCCCAGTAACGCTCGGGGGTATCGTGCACCATCATCGCCGACACCTCTTCCTCGGCGACATCGCGAAGGCCTGCCTCTCTGAAGGTCTCGACCATCATGCCTTCCCCCGCGCAGCGGAACAGGCCCGGAGAGCCGGGTGGTGGCGAGGGCATTTCCACGTGGCGGGCGATCGTACCCATGACCGTGGTCGCCCATGAATTTTTGGCAGGCACGCTCCAGACTGCGGCGCAGACGCGCGCACCGGGCTTTGCCACGCGCGCCATCTCCCCGGCGGCGGCAGCGATATCAGGGAAGAACATAAACCCAAACCGGCATAGGACGGCGTCGAAACTGGCATCGGCAAAAGGCAACGTTCCCGCATCGCATAGGCGAGTTTCGAAGTTTTTGAGGCCACGTCTGGCCGCATTTTCGGCGGCAGCAGTCAGCATATTTTCCGAGAGATCGGTGACGACAACATGACCCTCGGGGATTGCCGCCGCCGCCGTCAGGCCGGGTTCGCCAGTGCCAGCTGCTATGTCGAGCACGCTGAAACCGTTGGAGAGATTTGCGCGCCGGAGCATGGCGTCACCAAACGGGGCGAGCCAGTTGAGAACCAAGCTGTCCCATTTCTTCCAGCCGGCGGAAAACTTGTCCCAGGTCTCACGTTGCTGGTTACGGATATCGTCGAGATTTGCTGACATGCACCGGCTCCCCCATCCGTTCAACCGGCAAAGCCGGGAACGTCGGCACTATGCGCCGCTGATGGCAGGATTCAATGGAAATAAGCGCCATCGGGCCAATCGCCAGGCAGGACCAAACTTGTTGGGACGGAGTGATTGAATTGACCAAGACTATTGGAGCTTTTATACAATAGCTTTTGCGAAACTCCGGATTGGCCAAAATTAATCCTTTTAAATCAATGGGCTTCTCCTGGATGGCGCCAAATCGAGAATACGGAACAAGCGGATTGCTGAAGCGGTGCAGCCCGGCTGTATGCATCAGCCATGGAGAAACAAAATTCTAAAGATCATGGTCTTGCTGCACAGCGCCGATGGCCTGGCTTGGCAGTCTCCCCCTAAAGGCACCAGCCTGAAGACATTGAGCGAAGCCGAGGAGCAAGGCTTCATCTTGATCCGCGGGGAATTTCAAAAACGGCAATTCCGTCTGACAGAGCTGGGCTCCGACTATGTCGAGCGCGACAAGCGGCGTCTGGAAGCGCGCAAGCTCTGAACCGATACCGCCGGCTAAACGCGAATTGAACGCACAAGCCAGACCCCCGACGGCCGAAAGGCGGGCCTGACAATGGCGCGTCACAACATCCCGCATAGGGAGTACCAGCTTACAGGGCATCCCGGATATCGAAACGGACGATCTTGTCGCCTTCCATGCGGAAGATATGCATCACGGTCTTGTCCTTCAGTCCGTGGGCCTGCCCCTCCAGCGGCCGGCCATCGAGGTCAAAGACCGACTGGATCACCTCGACAGCGACAGCACCATCTTCGGTTTCTGCAAATGCGACCGGCTCGACATGTGGACTGATGACGGCCCACTGGCGTGTCCAATAGTCGCGTACGGCCTGACGGCCATTGATGTGGCCGCCATCCATGCCGTTGGCCCAGGTGACATCATCGGAAAGCACGGCAAGCACACCGTCAATGTCTCTGGCGTTGAAGCTGGCATAGATGCGCTTGATCATTTCGACGTCATTTTCAGACATATCGTTTCCTCGGTGGAGATTGAAACATTCGCTGTGCGGCATCGAAACGCCATTGCCTCTTGCCGCGCACCAAGATACATACGTACATATATATCTTACGGTCAAGCGAGGACAAGGGGTGAGCCGAATGGACGAAGACGTGCTTTCAACGCCGGGGCATCTCATCAGTCTTGCGGCGCGGGGGTTCGCCCGCCTCAGCGAGTCACGCCTTAAACCGCTCGGCCTCGGTGTCGGCCAGTTGCCGGTGCTGGTCGCGCTGCAAAATGGCAAGGCCAGCACGCAACGCGACCTCGCCCGCTTTGCCAGGATCGAGCAACCGCCGATGGCGCAGATGCTCGCACGCATGGAGAGGGATGGCTTGATCGAGCGGACACGCGACCCGGCTGACGGTCGCAGCAGCCGTATCGTGTTGACGAAAACCGCACAGGAACGGATGCCGGAGGCGATTACGGTCTTGTTTCAAGGGAATAAAGAGGCATTGACCGGGTTCACGGATGCGGAAGCGGGACAACTTGTCGATCTGCTCAAGCGGCTGATCGGCAATCTGGATCAAATTGCGACCGCGGCGCCTTCGCCCGGTGATTGATGGTTTTGTGGCCAAACGGCGAGTTTCTATTTGGGGACTGTGCCGCCTTCATTCGAGGTCGTAGTGCCTTTCGGCGAGGAGCGGCGCTTCTCCAAAACGCGTGACAGCAAGTTCCGTTTTCTCTTGCGCTTGATCAGATCGATATCGCTGACAAGCTTTGCGCCGCCCTCGCGCCGCTCGAGCGTGATCTTGCGGCTATGGAAGACTTCCAGCTCAGCGCGATGCGCGACGCTTAGGATGGTGACTTCAGGCAATTCATCGATCACCATCTGCATCATTTTATCCTGGCTCTTCTCATCGAGTGCTGCCGTTGCTTCATCCAGCACGATGATATCGGGTTGGTGCAGCAGCAGACGCGCAAAGGCGAGCCGCTGCTTTTCGCCGCCCGACAAGGTCTGGTCCCATGGCGCATCTTCCTCGATCTTGTCGTTCAGATAATCCAGTCCCACCTTGGCGAGTGCCGCCTTGATCTCATCCGGCGTCCAGCTATCGGCGGCGCCGGGATAGGCGACCGCGCGGCGAAGCGTGCCCGAAGGGATATAGGGCCGTTGCGGCAACATGAATAATCGCCGGTCGGCATGGAAATTGACGCTGCCGCAGCCCCAAGGCCAAAGACCCGCGATGGCCCGCACCAGCGTGCTTTTGCCCGACCCGGATTCGCCTGACACAAGCACCCGCTCGCCGGGTTCGATTTCAACCCGGGTTTCCGTGACCACGGCGGTGCCATCGTCAAGCGACACGGAGAGATCGTTGAGGCTGAGCATCGCCTCGCCTTCGGTCTCACCATGCTTGATGCGGCCGAGCGAGTCGCTCTGTTCGGCGCGCTCCAGCCCGTCGAGCGACATCATCAGCGAGGCGATGCGCCGTGCACAGGCATTCCAATCGGCAAGACGGGGATAGTTGTCGACCAGCCAGCCGAACGCGCCCTGAACGATGGCAAAAGCAGAGGCGGCCTGCATGACCTGTCCGAGGCTCATGCTGCCTTCGAGAAATTTCGGTGCGCAAAGCAGGACCGGCACAACAGGCGCAATCAGCATCGACCCATGCGACACAAGCGTTGTGCGCATGTGCTGGCGGGCAAGCAGCGCCCATTGCCTGAGCACATTGGCGAAGGTCTTATCGAGGTCGTTACGCTCCTCCTCTTCGCCGCCGAGAAGCGCGATGCTCTCGCCGTTTTCCCTGACATGCGTCAGCGTGTAGCGAAACTCGGCTTCTGCTTGATTTTTGGCCTCGGAGACGTGGACGAAATAGCGGCCGATGACCGCCATCGAAGTAGAGGTGATCGCGGCGTAGAGGACCGCAGTGACGACGAGAAAGCCGGGAATGGTAACGGTGAAACCTGCGATCGGCAGAGTGAGAGCCCCGCCGATCGTCCAGAGCACCACGATGAAGGTCGAGGCCGCCAGAAATGCGGAAATGACACCGGCGATGAAATCGACGGGTGCTTCGGTGGCAATCCGCAAATCCTCGGAAATGCGCGCTTCGGGGTTCTTGTGGTCGCCGCCGATGAGATTCAACTGATAGTAACGGCCGTTTGCAAGCCAGCGCGCGATGACTGATGTTGTCAGCCAGGAACGCCAGCGACGTTGGATCATCATGCGCACGGCGACTTGTATCGTGACAATGGCGACAGTTCCGAGCACGAGCGGCACGAATACGGCGCTCAGGAAATAGACGGTGCCGGCATCGTGTCGCTCTATGGCGTCGAAGATCCCGCGGTTCCACAGATTGATTCCGTACTGGAAGCCGACATTCATGCCGATCAGGGCCAATAGCCCGATCGAGAAGGGCCAAGCGAACTTGTCGCCACCGCGGCCCCAGTAACGGCGCGCGCTGATCCAGAAACGTTTGAGCAGATACCGCTTGCGCGCCTGCTCGGCCTCTTCAGGTGTCAACTCCGGATCGGGCTCGATGGCATCTGGTGGCGGCATGACCTCGACAGTCGATGCCGTCTCTGGAGGTGAGTTCCCGGCACCGTGCGGTTCGGTGCCGTCGACCGATTTCGGTTTGAGTTTAGCGTCGGCCATAAGCGCGATAACGGCTTACACATCGAAATGTTTCATGCTGGCTGCCATCCGCCGTATCGAAAACATCTGCCCCTCACCCTAACCCTCTCCCCGTTCTGACGGGGAGAGCGGACGTGCCATACGAGACGCGATAGAGGGATGGAGAGGTCGCGGCATATCCCCTTAGCCCCGCAAGCGGGGAGAGGTGCCGGCAGGCGGATGAGGGGCTGGCATCGGCGATCTCTGGGCCGAGATGTCCCCCGCTCAGGCGCTCTCTGTCGCGACTTGTGGCAGGGATTGCAGCAGGGTCTGGCGGGCGGAGTGCAGATGGGCGCGGCAGGCGATTTCGATTGCGGCCTGATCGCCGGATTCCAGCGCTGCGATATAATCCAGATGTTCGTGGATGGCGCGCTCGTTTCGCTGACGGGCGGCAGTCTTGTTCCACTGGTAGTGATAGTGGAAGACGATAGCGATCGCGTCGTAGAAATCGGCGATGAAGCGGTTCTTCGAGGCGCGGTGGATCAGCAAGTGGAAGCGTTCGTCGAGAACGGAGAAATCCTTGAAGCGCTGGTTGATGTCGGCAAGCATGGCGTGATGTTCGTCGCGCATAGCGGCAAGATCGGCCCAGCTCTGATTATCCCTGGAAAGCCGGCCGAATTCGGCGGCGGAATGCAGTTCGAACATTTCGCGCACATCGGCAAGCTCGAGGGCGAATTCGCGGGTGAAGCCTTTGAGCGTCCAGTGGCTGTTCGGCCGTTTCTCGATGAGGCCGAAGCGGGAGAAGCGGATCAGGAATTCGCGCACGCTGGTCGTTCCGGTGCCGATCTCGCGGGCAAGCTCCAGCTCGTTGATCTGCATGCCGGGTGCTGCATCATCGGCAAGGATGCGCTGCATGAAGCTGCGCTCGATGATATCATGCAGGGAGTCGGTTTCTTCGGAGGGAAAGAGGTCATGGTCGGTCGGCTGGCGCAGCACGGTCTTCTGGCGCTTGTTCCAGCGGATGATGCCCTCTTCGCTGAGCCGCGTCAGGATGGCGCGCGCCGTCGAGCGGCTGACGCCGAGTTGGGCGGCGATCTCCGGTTCCGAGGGCAGCGCGGTATCCGTGCGCAGGGCTACGGCATACCTGTTGTAGGCTTCCTTGAAGACCGTATTCTGCCTTGCCACCAGACCCCGCTTTCCGCCCTCGTGACCGTCGCCCCGCTTCAAAGCAGGACGGAGCGGACCGGGGCTTGTTCAAACGACCTTTAGCTTATTTCCGGTCGCCTGCGGCTCATTGCCTCCCTCGTCCACAGGATCAATATTCCCGTTGACTTGAAAATGTTTATTGTAGATAAAAAACAAAATCAATGCGCTTTCGCCGATGTAGCGAGCCTTTCCCAGGGAGAATAAATTGGACAAACTGCCTTGGATCATCCTTTCGGCCGGTGACAATGTCGCGGTCGCAACGGCGGCAATCGCGCCGGGTTCGACGGTTGCCGGCATTCAGACCCGCGAGAAGATCGACCCCGGCCACAAGGTGGCGATAGCGGATATTCCGCTCGGCTCGCCCGTGGTGAAATACGGACAGGCGATCGGCCGCACGACGGCCGAGGTCAAGGCCGGCGACCATGTGCACAGCCACAACCTGCATTTCGAAAACGACCGGCTGGCGGCGACCGCCAATTCGGCGCCGGAAGCGGCGACCACCGATGACAAGGCGCGCACCTTCATGGGCTATCGCCGCGCCGACGGGCGGGCGGCGACACGCAACTATATCGGCATCATTGCCAGCGTGAACTGTTCCACCACGGTCTGCCGGGCAATCGCCGACGAGGCGAACCGGACGATCCTGCCGCATTACGAGGGCATCGACGGTTTCGTGCCGATCGTGCACGACCAGGGCTGTGGCATGAGCTCGACCGGCGACGGCATGAACGTGCTGCACCGGACGCTCGCCGGCTACACAAGACATGTGAATTTCGGCGGCGTGCTGATGATCGGCCTCGGCTGCGAGGTCAACCAGCTGACGCTGTACGGCCAGAGTGGTGCGGGCGCCTCGAAGCGGCATTTCAATATCCAGGATGCCGGCGGTTCGCGCCGCGCGGTCGAGCGCGCCATGGGCATGCTGCGCGAAATTGCCGCCGATGTCGGCAAGGAAAAGCGCGTACCGATGTCGATCGGCGAGATCATCATCGGCCTGCAATGCGGCGGCTCGGACGGCTTTTCCGGCATCACCGCCAATCCGGCGCTGGGTGTGGCGGCCGACCTGCTGGCAGCAGCCGGCGGCACGGCGATCCTGTCTGAAACCTCGGAAATCTACGGTGCCGAACATCTGCTGCGCAGCCGCGCCGTCAGCGACGAAGTGGCAAAGAAGCTCGACGACAAGATCGCCTGGTGGGAAGATTACGTCGCCCTGCACGGCGCCTCGCTCGACAACAACCCGTCGCCCGGCAACAAGCGCGGCGGGCTGACGACCATCCTTGAAAAGTCGCTCGGCGCGGTTGCCAAGGGTGGGCGCTCGCCGCTGACAGCGGTCTATGGTTATGCCGAGCGGGTCACGGCCCCCGGCCTCGTCTTCATGGACACGCCCGGCTACGACCCGGTCTCGGCGACCGGCCAGGTGGCCGGCGGGGCAAACATGATCGCCTTTACCACAGGCCGCGGCAGCTGCTTCGGCTGCCGGCCGGCGCCATCGCTGAAGCTTTCCAGCAATTCGGCGCTCTATGCCTCGATGGAAGAGGATATGGATATCGATTGCGGCACGATCGCCACGGGCGACGCGACGATCAGCGGCAAGGGCCGCGAGATCTTCAATCTCATCGTCGATACGGCCTCGGGCAAGAAGACCAAGAGCGAGCTCTTCGGCTACGGCGACAATGAATTTGTGCCGTGGCATCTCGGCGCGACGCTCTGACCTTTTGTTTTACGCAATCCCTGGGAAAACCGCTTCACGCTTTTCCTGGGACTGCTCCGGATAGTTCAGCTTCTTGGTGAGGAGGAATGATGAAGACGAGACGGATCGGCAAGACCAAGCTGGAGGTGACCGAAATCAGTTTCGGCGCAGCCGCTCTCGGCGGTCTCTACCGCGCATGCCCGCGCGAGGTGGCGATGGACACGCTGCAGGCGGCCTGGGATAGCGGCATCCGCTATTTCGACGTGGCGCCCTGGTATGGGCTCGGCCTTGCCGAGCGGCGGGTCGGCGATTTTCTGCGCGACCAGCCGGATAGGTCTTACGTGCTGTCCACCAAGGTCGGCCGGCTGCTTCGGCCGGTGCCGACCGGCACCGTGCCTGATTACAGCTATGTCGATCCTCTCTCCTTCGATGCCGATTACGACTATTCCTATGATGGCATCATGCGCTCGGTCGAGTTCAGCTATGCGCGCCTCGGCCTCAACCGCATCGATATTCTCTATGTGCACGATCTCGGCGTCTACACACATGGCGCGGCGAAGAATGCGGTCCACCAGAAGCAGTTTCTCGATTCCGGCGTGAAGGCGCTGGAAGAACTCAAGTCGTCTGGCGCGATCTCCGCCTTCGGCCTCGGCGTCAACGAAGTGCCGGTCTGCCTTGACGTCATGCGCCATTCCGATCTCGACTGCATCCTGATGGCCGGCCGCTACACGCTGCTCGACCGCTCGGCCGTCGCCGAACTGCTGCCGCTCTGCCGGCAGAAGGGCACGTCGCTCGTCGTCGGCGGCGTCTTCAATTCCGGCATCCTCGCCACCGGTCCGGTCCCCGGATCGCATTTCGACTATATGCCGGCTGATGACGATGTGCTTGCCAAGGTCGGCGCGATGGAGGCGATCGCCAAACGCCACGGCGTGCCGCTGGCAGCGCCCGCCCTGCAGTTTCCACTGCGCGAACCGATCGTCGCATCGGTCCTGATCGGCACGGCCAAGCCGTCGAGCCTGACGCGCAATATGGAGACCGTCGAGCCGCGGCTTGCCGACGAGATCTATGCCGAATTCGAACCCTATACGCTGGTCGCGCCGCCACTCGGCGCCGAAGCCGTGCGAGTCTGAGGAGAGTTTATGCTCAAGGGTATTCATCCGCTGCTTGGCCCCGACCTGCTCCATGCATTGAAGACCATGGGACATGGCGACGATATCGTCATATCGGACGCCAATTTTCCCTCGGGCTCGATGGGCCCTCCGGTCATTCGCGCCGACGGCGTCAGCGCCACTGACATGGCCGCGGCCATCCTGACCCATATGACGCTCGACACTTTCGTGCCGGAAGCGGCGTGGCGGATGGAGGTGGTCGGCGATCCCGATGCGATGCCCGAGGTCTGCACCGAATTCCAGCAAATCGTTTCCAAGCACGCCGGCGATTTCCGCATCGTGCCGGTCGAGCGTTTTGCTTTCTACGCGATGGCCCGCAAGGCCACCTACATCGTCGCTACGACGGAATTCCGGCTGTACGGCAACCTGATTTTGAAAAAGGGCGTCGTCCATCCGCACGAGGTCGATCAAGCCTGATCCCTATTTTAGGGGATCGTGGTATTGGAATAAAATCAGTTGCTTGGCGGGAGTTTACCGAAGAAAAAAAGCCTGTTTGGCACTCTTGCAATTTGAGTGCGCCTCGGCTAGCTTCACCTGGCAAATGTTTTTTATCGATAAAAATCGTCCGCCTGCGTTCAGCGGTCGATTTATTCGGAGGAGAACGCACCCTGAGAGGAGAACCCTTATGAGTTTCGTGAAATCCCTTCTGTCCCGCCGCGCCTTTACCGCGCTTGCAGGCGCCGCGGTTATCGCCACGGCAATGCCGGCACCGTCGTTTGCAGCCGACGTGACGATCCCGATCATCGTCAAGGACACGACGTCCTTCTACTGGCAGATCGTTCTGGCCGGCGCCCGCAAGGCCGGCAAGGATCTCGGCGTCAACGTGCCGGAACTCGGCGCACAGGCCGAATCCGACGTCAACGGCCAGATCAGCATTCTTGAGAACGCTGTTGCCGGCAAGCCGGCGGCCATCGTCATTTCGCCGACCGAATTCAAGGCGCTCGGCAAGCCGATCGATGAAGCGGCCAAGTCGGTACCGATCATCGGCATCGACTCGGGCGCCGACTCCAAGGCGTTCAAGTCGTTCCTGACGACCGACAACGTTCAGGGCGGCCGCATCGCCGCTGACGGTCTGGCCGCCGCTATCAAGGGCGCCACCGGCAAGGAAGAGGGCGAAGTCGTCATCCTTACCAACCTTCCGGGCGTCGGCTCGCTGGAACAGCGCCGCGAAGGCTTCCTGGATCAGGTGAAGACCAAGTATCCGGGCCTGAAGGTGATTGCCGACAAGTACGGCGACGGCCAGGCAACGACCGGCCTCAACATGATGACCGACCTGATCACGGCAAACCCGAACCTCGTCGGCATCTTCGCCTCGAACCTGATCATGGCGCAGGGCGTTGGCCAGGCGATTGCCGAAAACAAGCTCGGCGAGAAGATCAAGGTCATCGGCTTTGACAGCGACGACAAGACGGTCGGCTTCCTCAAGGATGGTGCGATCGCCGGCCTCGTCGTTCAGGACCCCTACCGCATGGGTTATGACGGCGTGAAGACGGCGCTTGCCGTCTCCAAGGGCGAGAAGGTCGAAGAGAACGTCGACACCGGCGCAAACCTCGTCACCAAGGCGAATATGGCCGATCCGAAGATCGACGCGCTGCTGAATCCGAAGATCAAGTAATAACAACAGACAGGCCGCGCCGGCTTCAAAAACCGGCGCGGCCTTTTCCATCCGTGCTATGTTTTGCGGGGGATGGAGAGCAGACGCGACACAAGGAGGAGAGGTCCCATGATCGGACTGGAAGAGGTCAGTCATCGCCATGATGACAGCGCGACGCTGAAAGAAGCCAATCGAATTCCCGCCGGATCGCCTATCCTCGAACTCAAGGGCCTGCAGAAGAATTACGGTCATGTGCAGGCGCTGAAGCCAGCGACGCTGACCTTTCTCGCCGGTGAAATCCACGCCATCGTCGGCGAAAACGGCGCCGGCAAATCCACCCTCATCAAATTGCTGACAGGCGTCATCACCCGCACCGCCGGCGAAGTGCTGTGGTGCGGCCAGCCGGTGGGGCTGGCGACGCCGAACGAGGCGATCGCCCGCGGCATCAACGCCGTCCACCAGGAAGTCGTGCTCTGCCGGCACCTGACGGTCGCTGCCAATCTCTTCCTCGGCGACGAGGTCAACCGCTATGGCCTGATGCGCAAGAAGCAGATGGAGAAGATGGCCCAGGCCGTGCTCGACGATCTCGGTTTCGGCCTGCCGGCGGGTGCGCTGCTAAGCGAGCTGACCATCGGCCAGCAGCAATTGGTGGCAACCGCGCGCGCGGCGATGCGCGGCACGCAGTTCCTGATTTTCGACGAACCGACAGCCTATCTCACCCGTCAGGAATCGGCGCAGCTCTTCAAGCTGATCCGCCGCCTGCAGGGCGAAGGCGTCACCATCGTCTATATCAGCCACCGCATGGAGGAAGTCTTCGAGCTTGCCGACCGTGTCTCGGTGTTGCGCGACGGCACGCATGTCGGCACGCGCCTGATCGGCGAGACCAACGATGCCGAACTGATCTCGCTGATGATCAACCGCTCGATCGAACAGATCTACCACAAGGAAGAAATCGCGATCGGCGAGACGATCCTCACGGTCAACGGCCTCTCCGGCCCGGGCTTCGAAGATGTGTCGCTCAGCGTCAAGGCGGGACAGATCGTCGGCCTCTACGGCCTGATCGGCGCCGGACGCAGCGAATTCGCGCTCGGGCTCTACGGCCGCCAGCCGACGACATCCGGCGATGTCGAATGGATGGGCAAACGTGTCGACATCCGCAACGAACGCACGGCGATGGAGCTCGGCATTGCGCTGGCGCCGGAAAGCCGGCGCGACCAGGGGCTTTGCCTCAACCTGCCGATCGGCCTCAACATCAACCTGCCGGTGTTCGGGCGGCTGAGCCACGGGCCGGTGATCAACCACACACGCGAATCGGCCAATGCCGACCAGCAGATCCGCAATCTCAGCATCAAGACGCCGAGCCGGCGCGTTCCGGCCTCCAGCATGTCGGGCGGCAACCAACAGAAGATCGTCATCGGCAAGTGGCTGAGCCATGGCGCAAGGCTTTTCATCTTCGACGAGCCGACCGTCGGCGTCGACGTCGGCACCAAGGCGGAGATCTACCGGCTGTTCGCCAAGCTTCTGAAGGACGGCGCCGGCATCATCCTGATCTCCTCCTATCTGCCCGAGGTCTACGAACTGGCCGACCGGCTGCACGTCTTCCGCGCCGGCAAAATCGTCGCGAGCCATGATTATCACGCGGCGACGCATGAAGAAGTGCTCAGCGAAGCGATCGGCGTCTGAGCCAAAAGAATAAGAGGGAGAAAATTCATGACTGCCACCCCCACCGAAATCGTCGCGCCGCCGCCGCGCCGGAAAATGAACATCCTGTTCGGCCTGACACTGATCGGCCTGCTGATCTTCCTCTGGATTGTGCTTGGCGTTGTCACCCCGAGCTTCTGGACGCCGCTCAACATTTCCAACCTGCTGCGTCAGGGCGCGATGACGGCGATCCTGGCGCTCGGCCAGACCTTCGTCATCATCACCGCCGGCATCGACCTTTCGGTCGGCGCCATCGTCGGCTTCTGCACGGTGATCATCGCCTGGCTGCTGCAGGCGGGCGTGCCGGTCTGGGGTGCGATCGCGCTGACGCTGCTCATGGGTGTGGCGATCGGCGCCTTTCATGGCTTCGGCATCGTGCATATGGGCCTGCCGCCGTTCATCATCACGCTGGCAACCCTGACATCGCTGCGCGGCATTGGCCTTTTGATCACCAACGGTTCGACGATCAACATCACCAATGAGGGCTTCAGCAATTTCGCCCGCGCCGATTTGCTCAGTATTCCGAGCCTGTTCTGGATGGTCATCCTGGTGGCGGTCCCCTCCTTCATCTTCCTGCATCTGAGCCGCTGGGGCCGCTATCTCTTTGCGGTCGGCTCGAATGCCGAGGCGGCGCGCCTTTCCGGCGTCAACGTCAAGGGCATGATCTACCTCGCCTATATCCTGTCTGCCTCCTTCGCCGCCTTCGTCGGCGTGCTGCTCGCCTCGCGCATCGCCATCGGCAATGCGACGCAGGCCGACGGCTGGGAACTGCAGGCAATCGCCTCCTCCGTCATCGGCGGCACCAGCCTGTTCGGCGCGGTCGGCTCGGTGCACGGTCCGCTGATCGGCGCCTTCATTCTCGCCACCATCAACAACGGCGCGAACCTTCTGAACGTCAACTCCTTCTGGCAGCGCATCATCACCGGTCTGCTGATCATCGTGATCGTGTTCTTCGACCAGCTGCGCCGCCGCCGGAGCAATTGAGAGGCGAGCAAGAGATCGCCGGCCGGGAGATCGTCGCCTGCCCCTCATCCGCCTGCCGGCACCTTCTCCCCGTTTTGACGGGGAGAAGGGGATATGCCGTAAACCTCTCCGTCCCTTGCCAGCATCCCGTTTGGCACGTCCCCTCTCCCCGTTTTTTACGGGGAGAGGGTTAGGGTGAGGGGCAGATGTTTTTGATACGGCGCCACATCGGCGCGAGCCGGCCAGACAAACCGGCTTCCTCCTTTCGAAGAATGCGAGACCCGCCATGAAAGCAGTTCTTTGCCGGGAGCCCGGCGTGCTCGATATCGTCGAGCGTCCTTCGCCAGCGGCTCCCGCCGCCGGCTGGGTGCGGCTTGCCGTCAGCCATGTCGGCATCTGCGGCACCGATTACCACATCTTCGAGGGCAAACATCCCTTCCTCGAATATCCCAGGGTGATGGGGCACGAGATCTCGGCAACGGTGCTGGAAGCGGGCGACGGCGTTGCCATGGCGGTCGGCACGCCCGTCATCGTCAATCCGTATCTCTCCTGCGGGCAATGTATCGCCTGTCGTCAGGGCAAGCCGAATTGCTGCACCAATATCAAGGTGCTCGGCGTCCATACGGATGGCGCCTTCTGCGAGGAGATTTCGGTTCCGGCCGAGAACCTCTATGCCGCGAAAGGTGTAAGCCTCGAAGCGGCTGCAACGACCGAGTTCCTGGCGATCGGCGCGCATGCGGTGCGCCGTTCGATGACCGGTGCGGGAGCGCGGGCGCTCGTCATCGGCGCCGGGCCGATCGGGCTTGGGGCGGCGATCTTCTCGCGCATCGCCGGCCATGAGGTGACGCTGCTCGATACCAGTACGGAGCGGCTGCAGATGGCGTCGGAACGCTTCGGCTTCACCTCCGGCATCGTTGCCAACGAGGCGACAGCGGAGGCCGTACTGGAAAAGACCAATGGCGATGGTTTCGACGTGGTCTTCGATGCGACGGGTTACGGGCCTTCCATGGAAAAGGCCTTCTCCTTCGTCGCCCATGGCGGCGCGCTGGTGCTGGTCAGCGTCGTCAAGGACGATATCGGCTTCTCCGACCCCGAATTCCACAAGCGCGAGATGATGGTGATCGGCAGCCGCAACGCCACCCGCGTCGATTTCGAGCATGTGGCGGATTCGATCGCCAAAGGGCTGGTGCCGGTGGACAAGCTCATCACCCACCGCACGACGCTTGCCGATGCGCCGCGCGATCTCGCGCGCTGGGCGCATGAGAAGAATGGGCTGATCAAGGCTGTGATCCGCGTAGGTGGCTAGAGTGCGACGCGTAACATGCACGCTGAGTGCTGGGCGTGGATGCTCGGGTCAAGCCCGAGCATGACGGAGGTGGGGGACAAAGACCGGCAAGAGGCGGGACGTCTGGAGGAATTCCAACAAAACCGCTGCGCTGGCGGTACTTGCGGCTCCCCCACCCTCCGTCGTCCTCGGGCTTGACCCGAGGACCCATGGCCGCAAGCGACTTTCGCGCTCACGCTGACAAAGACAACAACATCACCACAGCGTAAGATAGAGATCGTTTCAATCGGGATTCATGGTCTCGACAAGATCAATCTTCCATTGCCGGTACCAGCGTTTCAACGACTTCTCGCGCTGGATCGCGCTGCCGATATCCCAATGTTCCTCGTACCAGACGAGGCGGGTGCAGCCGTACTTCCAGGCAAATCCCGGCGTCAGCCCCTCGCGGTGCTCATAGATGCGACGCTCCAGATCGGATGTCACGCCGATATAGAGCGTGCCGTTTTTCTGGTTGGTCACGATGTAAACATATCCCGCCATGCAGGCAGAGTGCTTGGCCGTGGATGCTCGGGTCAAGCCCGAGCATGACGGAGGTTGAGGGATGCAATCGACAAACGCAGGCTCCGTTATCCTGCAACCGCCTCAATCGCCCTGCGCATCTGCCTGACGACGGCGACATCGGTCTTGTTCGTGCTTCTCGCCTCGAAACCAAAAGCGACCGCGCGCGGATCGGCGCTTTCGACCGGTGAACTGCAGGAACCGTGGACCTCGCGGGCGCCGGTCGCCTTCAATATCTCGCCGACATTGGTGGGGCGGATGCCGCTGCCCGGCATGATCTCGATCCGGCCGGCCGCCTTTGCCGAAATGCGCTTCAGCGTGTCGAGGCCATCGGCGGCCTTCAGCGCGCAGCCGGAGGTCAAGATGCGTTCGCAGCCGAGCTCGACCGCCTGCTCCAGCGCCTGGTCGGCATCCGGCACCAGATCGAAAGCGCGATGCAGCGTCGAGCCGAGACCGGCGGCATGCGCCTTCAAACGATGGATCAACGGCATGTCGAGCGTACCATCCGGCCGGTTGGCGCCGACGACGACGCCGGCGAGGCCAGCGGCGCGCACGGCATCGATATCGATCATCATCGCTTCCTCGTCTGCCCCGTCAAAGATGAACGGGCCGGCGTGCGGGCGGATCATCGCATAGACCGGAATGGGTGCCCGCGCGGCGATCCGCATCAGGCTCGGCAGCGGCGTCAGGCCGCCGAGCTCCAGCGCCGAGCAGAGTTCGATGCGCCCGGCCCCACCTTCGATCGCGGCGGCAAGGCCTTCGGCGCTGTCCACGCATACTTCGAGCAAAATCGTCACGCTGCAGTCTCCCTGGCTCCGGCGTCCGTCGGCCTTATGGTGCGTACGACGGTTTCCGACGTAATTCTGGCCGCCACCTCGATGATGACAGCGCAGGCATCGGCGGCGGCTTTTCGATGGTTGAAGGCGACGTGATAGGACATCGGCAGGTGCTCGTCGAGATCGACGATGCGTACCTTGTCGGCGATCGGCATGGCGCTGACGCGGCCGAGGAAGGAGACGTAACCGTGATTGGCGACGAGGTCGACGATGACAGGCAGCGAATCCGCCGCGGTGATATCCTGGCCGCGCCGACGCCGGTTGGGCGCGCGTTCGTAGCTGAAGGCCATGGCCGCGTGGCCGAGGCCGGTCCGCGGGCTCGGCATGCAGATCGGGTGGCCGGCGACGAGATCGGCAACGCTGGTCTCGATGCTATCAGGTGGCGCGATCACCACCATGTCGGTCTGCAGCAATTTGCGATGCCGAAAGCTTTCGAGCCCGAAGACCGAATCCAGGATTGCGATATCGATGCGGCCGTTCTTCAGCGCCTCGCGCAGATCGTCGGCGGTCATCGAGACCAGCGAGATCGCATTGTTGTTGCGGCGCGCATTCCATTCGGAGACCAGCGACCCCAGGCAGCGTGCCACCCAGCTTTCCGATCCGGTCGGAATGATCGAGCCGATGCGCAGCGACCGGGCAGTGCGCCGATAACGCTCGTCGGCCGACGATTTGAGATCGTTCCACGCCTGGCTGATCGCCATGAAGATCTGGTAGGCGCGCCTGCCCTCCTCCGTCAGCACCGACCCCTGCGCCTGCCGCTCGAACAGGCGGTGCCTCAGAAATTTCTCAAGATTGGCAAGCTGAAGCGAAAGCTGCGGCTGACCGAGGCGAAGGCGGCGGGCGGCCCGGTTGATGCTGCCCTGGTCGGCAACTTCGAGAAAACGCTCCATCGTGACGATCTTGACGGGAATGCGGGATGCCCAGGCCTCGTCGATCCCGGCGCCGTCGTGACCGGCCCATTGGCCGAGTTCGCCGATCGCAGCCATGATCGGCTCCAGGCCTTCGAGCACCCTGCCGCTCGCGATCAGCGTCGCCAGCTCCCCGGAAGCGCGTTCTGTCAACGTCATCGCCAGTTCGGTCTCGAGATTATGGATTGCCGTCGAGACGGTGGAAGGCGACAGCTGGAAGCGCCGCGCGGTCTCGCGGACCGAACCGGAGGTCAGGACATGGCTTGCGATGAACAGGGCACCAAGATGCAAACGGCCGCCTCCGGAAAGCGCTGGAAAAACCGGACGATATGATGTGTTCAGGAAAAAAGATATCCCTGCCTCCGGAGAGGCGGGCTATCGTTCGATCATAGAAAAATCCGGGCGGCGGGAATCCGCAACAGAGCCTGGGAATATCGTGGAAACACGCAAGGGGACAAAAACAAATCGCGCCGGCCTTGGAAAAGGGAATGCGTTTCCGAGCGCGGACGTGCATTCGCCGCCATAATTGTGCCGCGACCGCAAATACTGGAGGGGGCTTGCATCGATTTTTCGGGCATGCACGCTATTTCCATCACGCACGCAATTCCGGCATGATGGCGACTTGGTCGCCTTCGCCGGCAGATTTCCTATGCGCAGGCCTCCCGCCAGGGGTTTGAGCCACTGCATAATTCCTTAAATCGGAACCGATTTCAGGATAAATTATGCAGAAATTCAAAGTGCTACAGCGTCCTTGCACCTCCGAAAGACGTGCGGCGCTGTAGGTCAACGGTGTTTAACAAGGGGATATTCCATGCTGAAGAAACTCGCACTTGCCGTTTCGCTCTCCGCCTTCGCGGTGGGTGCGGCCCATGCCGCCGACATCGTCGTCTCGTCGAAGATCGACACGGAAGGCACGCTGCTCGGCAACGTCATCGCGCTCGCTCTCGAAGCGAACGGCATCAAGACGCAGGACCGCATCGCGCTTGGCGCGACACCCGTCGTGCGCAAGGCGATCACCGCAGGCGAAATCGACATCTATCCCGAATATACCGGCAATGCCGGCTTCTTCTTCAACAAGGCCGATGACGCCGCCTGGAAGAACATCGACCAGGGCTATGAGCTGGCGAAGAAGCTCGATTACGATGCCAACAAGATCGTCTGGCTGACGCCGTCGCCTGCCAACAACACCTGGGCGCTCGCCGTGCGCAGCGACGTCGCCGGCCCGAACAAGCTGAAGAGCCTCACGGACTTCGGCAAATGGGTTGCCGGCGGCGGTGCCGCCAAGCTTGCCGCCTCCGCTGAATTCGTCAATTCGGCCGGCGCGCTTCCCGCCTTCCAGACGACCTACGGCTTCCAGCTGAAGCCCGACCAGATGGTCGTTCTTTCCGGCGGCGACACGGCGGCAACGATCAAGGCGGCCGCCGACCAGACGAACGGCGTCAACACCGCCATGGTCTACGGCACCGACGGCGCCATCGAAGCGGCCGAACTCACCGTTCTCGAAGACGACAAGAACGTGCAGCAGGTCTATGCCCCGACGCCGATCATCCGCGAAGAGGTGTTGAAGGCCAATCCGAAGATCGAGGAAGTGCTCTCGCCGATCTTCAAGAGCCTGACCGCCGACGAGTTGCGCAAGCTCAACGCCAAGATCCAGGTCGACGGCGAGCCGGCAAAGTCGGTCGCCGAAGCCTATCTCAAGGAAAAAGGCTTCCTGAAGTAGTCATAGCCCGCTCCGCCCGATTAAGGGCGGAGCTTTCTTTCCTGACAGGATTGGCTTTCCTGACAGGGTTGGCCAGACAGGATTGGGATTCATGGCAGAAACCTTAGCGGTCCGCAGGCTGGACCGGCTCGGCGTGGTTCTGGTGGCCGGCGGCATCGCGGCGACTGCACTGATGCCCTTCCTCTACGTGAAGGCAAACCGCATCGCCGCCGGCAAGCCGATGCTGCTGATGCAGCTTCTTCCCCAGCCTTCCGTCATCATCCTGACCGTCCTTCTCCTTCTCACCGCCTTCGCCACGCTGTTCCTACGCCATGCGATCGCGCGGCTTGCGATTGCGACACTCTGTCTTGCGGCGTTGATCGTTGCGATCGGCCTCGTCTCGACCGCGGCAACGCCCCCCGGCAGCACGGTGGCGCGGATGACGCCCGGCGGCGGCTTCTGGGCGCTGTTTGCGGTGATCGGGCTCGTCATATCCGATGCACTGGTGAAGATCCGGCTGGCGCCGTGGATGCGGGTCGCAGCCCTTGCGGCCTATACGGCGTTGCTCTTCATCTCGCTCTCCTCCGGCCTGCTCGACAGCCTTTCGATCATGAAGGAATTCTCGACCCGGGCCCCGCAATTCCAGACCGAAGCGATCTCGCATCTGCTGCTCGCGTTCGGCTCGCTTGCCATCGCCATTGTTCTCGGCCTGCCGCTCGGCATCCTCTGCTTCTGGGTGCCGAAGCTGCGCGCCATCGTGCTGCAGGGGCTCAGCCTCATCCAGACGATCCCGAGTCTGGCACTCTTCGGCCTGTTGATGCTGCCACTCGGCTATCTCGCCACCCATGTGCCGCTCGCCGCCGCGATCGGCATCCGCGGCATCGGCACGGCGCCTGCCTTGATTGCGCTGGTGCTCTATTCGCTGCTACCTATCGTCGCCAACACCGTCGTCGGCCTTCAGGGCGTCGACCCCTCGGTGCGCGATGCTGCAGCCGGCATGGGGCTGACACGCTTACAGATCCTTGTTGGAATCGACATGCCGCTTGCCTTTCCCGTGATCCTCACCGGCATCCGCATCGTGCTGGTGCAGGCGATCGGCATGGTGACGATCGCCGCGCTGATCGGCGGCGGCGGCTTCGGAATCTTCATCTTCCAGGGGCTCGGCCAGACGGCCATGGACCTCGTCCTGCTCGGCGCCGTGCCGACCGTCTTCTTCGCCTTCTCATCGGCCGTCATCCTCGATGCGGTCATCGACAGCATCCGGGGATCCGCCGCATGACCATGATCGAGATCAGGAACGTCACCAAGCGCTATGGCGCCGCCACCGTCGTCGACGACGTCTCGATGAGCGTCGAGAAGGGCGAGATCACCGTCATCGTCGGCACGTCGGGCTCGGGCAAATCGACGCTGATGCGGATGATCAACCGGCTGGTGTCGATCACCGAAGGCGAAATCTTCGTCGGCGGGCAGAATGTGATGGACGTTGAGGTGACCGAGCTTCGCCGCAAGATCGGCTATGCGATCCAGGGGCACGGCCTCTTTCCGCACCGGACCGTGGCGCAGAATATCGCCACCGTGCCGCAGCTTCTCGATTGGGATTCCGCCCGCATCGCCAAACGCGTCGAGGAACTGCTCGGGCTCTTCAACCTCGATCCGGCAACCTTTGCCGACAAATATCCGCATCAGCTCTCCGGCGGCCAGCAGCAGCGCGTCGGCGTCGCCCGGGCGCTGGCCGCCGAACCGGAGCTGCTGTTGATGGACGAACCCTTCGGCGCGCTCGATCCGGTCATCCGCGGCAAGGCGCAAGACGATCTCTTGGCGATCCAGAAGCAGTTCGGCACGACTGTCATTCTCGTCACCCACGACATGGATGAGGCCTTCCATCTCGGCAACCAGATCGCGGTGATGAGCGAGGGTAGGTTGCTGCAATGCTCGACGCCGGAAAAGATCCTCACCGAACCCGCCGATCCCTTCGTCCAGCAATTAACCGGGACGTCCGACCGGGCCTTGAAGCTGATGTCGCTGCTGCCGCTGAAGGAGAGCATGGAGCCGGCCAAGAATGGCCTCGCCTATGCCCTGCCGCAGTCGCTCAGCCTGCGCGATGCGCTGGCCGAGATGATCTGGCAGGGGGTCGATGAGGCGGCCGTGCAGGACGGCGAAAAGGCGCCTGTGGGATCGATCTCGATGACGCGGCTTCTCGAACTGGGCCGCAAGGCATGAAGCTCCTCGTCGCCAATCTCTTCCGCCTGGCGGCGCTCGCCCTGCTCCTGATCCTGCTGTTCAGGACGGAGTGGCTTTCCTTCATGCTAATGCCGCTGACCAGCAACAATGCACCTCCCGTCTATACGCAAAACAGCCTTGCCTCGCTTGCTGTCGGGCATCTGCAGTTGGTGATCGGCTCGATCGTCTGTAGCGCCGTGCTTGCCGTTGTCGGCGGCATCTTCGTGACACGGGAAAGCGGGGCTGACTTTCTGCCGCTGTCGCGCGCCATCGCCAATGCCGGGCAGACGTTTCCGCCGGTCGCGGTGCTGGCGCTCGCCGTTCCCGCCACCGGTTTCGGCGCCATGCCGACGCTGATCGCGCTCTTTCTCTACGGCCTGCTGCCGATCTTCGAAAACACCGTCGCCGGGCTGAAGCAGGTTTCGCCACAAGTGCTCGATGCCGCCGACGGCATGGGCATGAACGGCACGCAGCGGCTGTTTCGCGTCGAGCTGCCGCTGGCCCTGCCGCTGATCCTCGAAGGGCTGAAGGTCGCCACCGTCATCAATATCGGCACGGCGACGATCGGCTCGACGGTTGCGGCCAAGGGTCTCGGCGAGGTCATCATCGCCGGGCTGATCTCCGACAATACCGCCTTCATCCTGCAGGGCGGCCTGATCGTCGGCCTGATGGCGGTGCTGATCTATGACGCCATGGGCCTCGTCGAAGCGGCGATTACGCGAAGAATCGGCTTGCGCGCGGCGTAAAAGGACGGGTACCAAGACTGCCGTAATTGATGATAATGGGAGGCAGACTTGGCGAAGATGATCCACTCCATGATCCGCGTTTTCGATGAGGCGCGCTCCGTCGAATTCTACGAGAGGGCCTTCGGCCTTTCGGTCGCCGACCGCGTCGATTTCGAAACCTTCACCCTGATCTATATGAGCAATGCCGAGACCGGCTTTGAGCTGGAACTAACCGTCAACAAGGGCCGGACCGCGCCCTATGACCTCGGCAATGCCTATGGCCATCTTGCCGTCTCGGTCGAAGAGGTGGCGGTCGAGCGAGAGCGGCTGTCCACGCTCGGGCTCAATCCGGGTGAACTGGTCGAGCTCAACCGCGACGACAAGCTCTTCGGTCTCTTCTTCTTCATCAGCGATCCGGATGGCTACAAGATCGAGGTGCTGCAGCGCCACGGCCGGTTTCTCTGACGCATCCCATGCCGAACCACCGGTACGTTCCAAACCACAGATAATCCCACAGCTTCAAGCGGCATGCAACAGGAGCCCGCCATGATCGAAAAGACTGCGCTCAATTCCGGCTGGACGCTCTCCTGTAACGATACAGAAAGGCTCGGCCTGCCTGCCGCCATCCCCGCGACGGTGCCGGGCTGCGTGCATCTCGACCTTCTCGCCAACCGGCTCATCCCCGATCCTTATATCGACGTCAATGAGATCACCAACGACTGGATCGGCAAAACCGACTGGACCTATCGCTGCAGCTTCGAGGCGATGCCTGGTGATGGCAAGGTGCAGGAACTCGTCTTCGACGGGCTCGATACGGTCGCGGTGATATCGCTCAACGGCGAAGAGATCGGCCGCACCTTCAACATGCACCGCACCTATCGTTTCGATGTTTCCCGGCTGCTGAAGGTTGGCGCCAACGACCTTTCTGTCACCTTTCGCTCCGCCTACGCCTATGGCGCGGAGATGGAAAAACATTACGGCTACCGTCCTAACAACTATCCGGGACCGGGCAATCTGTTGCGCAAGATGGCCTGCAATTTCGGCTGGGACTGGGGGCCGACGCTGGTGACGGCAGGCGTCTGGAAGCCGGTCCGGCTGGAAAGCTGGGATCGGGCGCGGCTTGCCGAAACCAGGGTTTCCGCGACGCTTGCCGGCGGCGACGGGCTGATAAAAGTGGATGCCAGGCTGGCGCGGCATGGTGACACGACGCCGTTGAGGCTCATTGCCGAAATCGGCGGCGTGACCAAGACGGTGGTGATCGCCGCCGACGAAGACGAGGTTTCCTTCGAGCTTGCCCTCGCCTCGCCGCAGCTCTGGTGGCCGCACCATCTCGGCGCGCAGCCGCTCTATCCGATGACGCTCCGGCTGATCGGCGATGGGAGCGACGATCTGCTCGACGCTCACGAGCGCGAACTCGGGTTCCGCTCGCTGCGGCTCGATACCTCGGCCGACGAGCACGGCTCGGCCTTTACCTTCGTCATCAACGACGTACCGCTCTTCATCTGTGGGGCGAACTGGATTCCCGACGATTGTTTTCCCCCGCGGGTGACGGCCGAGCGTTATGCCGCGCGGATCGAGGAGGCAAAGGCCGCCAATATCCACATGCTGCGCGTCTGGGGCGGCGGCATCTTCGAGACCGACGAATTCTATGAGGCCTGCGACCGCATGGGCATGCTGGTCTGGCAGGATTTCCTCTTTGCCTGCGCCGCCTATCCGGAGGAAGAGCCGCTCAGAAGCGAGGTCGAGGCGGAGGTGCGTGACAATGTCGTGCGGCTGATGCCGCATGCCTCGCTGGTGCTCTGGAACGGCAATAATGAGAATATCTGGGGCTTCGACGAATGGGGCTGGCGGCCGATCATCAAGGCGGGCGAAAGCTGGGGCCTCGGTTATTATCTCGACCTGCTGCCGAAACTCTCAGCCGAACTCGATCCGGACCGTCCCTATTATCCCGGCAGTCCCTATTCTGGCTCGATGGAGATCGAACCCAATGCCGACGGCCATGGCTGCAAACATATCTGGGACGTGTGGAACGATGTCGGCTACGAGGTCTACCGCAATTATATCCCACGCTTCTGCTCTGAATTCGGCTGGCAGGCGCCGCCGGCCTGGGCGACGATCGAAGAAAGCGTGCACGATGCGCCGCTGACGCCGCAATCGAACGGTGTCTTCCACCATCAGAAGGCAACTGATGGCAATGACAAGCTGATCCGCGGCCTGTCCGGCCATCTGCCGGAGCCGCGGACAATGGATGACTGGCACTTTGCCACCCAGCTCAACCAGGCGCGCGCCATCCGCTTCGGCGTCGAGCACATGCGCTCGCATCGGAATATCTGCAAGGGTGCGGTGGTCTGGCAGTTCAACGATTGCTGGCCGGTGACTTCGTGGGCCGCGCTTGATTCGGCCGGGCGCCGCAAGCCGCTCTGGTATGCGCTGAAGGCAGCCTATGATCCGCGCCTGCTGACGATCCAGCCGCGCAGCGGCGGGCTTGCCGCGATCGCCGTCAATGAACGGACGCTGTTCTGGCGGGCGAAGATCAGCGGCAAACGCCTGAGGCTCGACGGAACCGTGCTTGCCGAATTCGAATTCTGGCGGCTGCTCTGCGACCGCTTCGAAGCAAAGGAATTTCCTCTGCCTGAGGATATCGTCACTCCCGGCTTACCGAAGGACGAGGTCATCGTCGTGCAGATGCTCGACCGGCGCGCCTTCCATTATTTCGTCGAGGATATCGAGCTTGCCTTGCCGGCACCGCAACTGGCGGTCGATGTCGTCGGGATCGACGGCGGGTATCAGGTCAAGGTGACGGCGCAAAACTTCCTCAAGGATCTTTGCCTGATGGCCGACCGGCTGGATCCGGATGCCGTTGTCGATTCGATGCTGGTGACGCTGCTGCCGGGCGAGAGCCATGTGTTTATTGTGAGGACGGCAAGGACGATCGTGGCAGACGATATTGTCATCGGCACCGTGCTGCGATCGGCCAACGATCTTGTCGCAGGGGACTAAAGAGGTCCCGCAGCCGAGGTGGGCCCGCTACTCGGTTTCTATTAGGCGCCGTAGTTTCTACCTCCCTCATTCCTGTGCTCGTCACAGGAATCCAGCCACCGCGCGTCCGCGCGGTGAATGACCCCAAACCCCAAGCGGAAAGTCTTCCGCGCCCAAGGACTTGGGCGCACTGGATGCCTGTGACGAGCACAGGCATGAGGGTGAGCAAGCGTCTGCCGGATCGAGTACCCAATGACCTTGCGTGAGGAAAGATCTCGTCGCCAGACACCAAAAAGGCCCCGCATCCACGGAGCCCTTCCAGCTCGGCCTATCGAACAACGTTACATCCAGTAGGGCGGCACGCCGTAGTAATCATAGACCCGGCGGCCATTATCGTTGTACCAGGTGTCGTCATCGTCCGAATAGCTCGGGGCGCCTTCGATCTGCTCCTTGGTCAGGTCGATGCGATAGCCATCCAGCTGGGTGTCGTAGTTCAGCTTTTCCCAGGGAAGCGGATAGTGGTCGTGACCGATGCCCAGGAACCCGCCGAAGCTCAGCACGGCATAGGCAACACGGCCGTCGAGCTTTCCGATGATCAGGCGTTCGATCGAGCCGATATGCTTGCCATCGGCCCCATAGACACGGGTGCCCTCGACGCGGTCGCTGGCGATCAGCGAGTGGGTGCTCTTGACATTCGGGTCACGGCGGGTGGCGTCAGTATCCTGGTTCAACATTGTGCCGCTCCTTTTGGTGTTTCCTCATGGTGAGTATGCAAGATCAACGTCATGGCGCACTCAAAGTTCCCCATCTTTCCATGATCGTGCCCTGGCCTTCCCATGATCGCGCGGCGACCGAATGTTGACGTTTACGTCAAGGTTAGTATAGCTTCATTCGGCTTGAACCGTTCAGGCAATGGCATAAGCTGCCGGACTGGAAGATGGAGGATCTTTCTGGTTATCTGCCGAATGATGTCGGCGCGGCGGCCGCAGGGGAGAGAGACAGATGAACAGCATTTCCGTCCATCCGAACGGAGCCAAGCCCGACAAGCCCTGGCTTGCCGCTTATCCCGATATCGTTCCGGCAGAGATTCCGCCGCTGGAATATGCCTCGCTTGCCGAACTGCTGGAAAAATCCTGCGCCCGTTATGCCGACCGGACCGCCTTTTCCAGCATGGGCAAGGGGATGCGCTACCGCGAGCTGGAGAGCCAGACGCGCAAACTCGCCGCCTGGCTGCAAAGCACCGGCCTTCAGAAGGGCGACCGCGTCGCCGTGATGATGCCTAACGTGCTGCAGAACCCGATTGCCACCTATGCCATTTTGCGCGCCGGCCTCGTCGTCGTGAACGTCAACCCGCTCTATACGCCGCGCGAACTCGAACACCAGTTGAAGGATTCCGGCGCCAAGGCGATCTTCGTGCTGGAGAATTTCGCCCGCACGGTGGAACAGGTTCTCAACAAGACCGATCTGCGCCATGTCGTCGTCACCTCGCTCGGGGAAATGCTGGGGCCGAAGGGGCTGATCGTCAATTTCGTCGTGCGCAAGGTGAAGAAGCTCGTTCCCTCCTGGTCGATCCCTCAGCACAAGAGCTTCGGCCAGGTGCTTAGCGAAGGTGCGGGAAAAAAGCTCCAGCCGGTCACGCTGACAGGCAGCGACATCGCCTTCCTGCAATATACCGGCGGCACGACGGGCGTTGCCAAGGGCGCGGTGCTGACGCATCAGAACCTGCTCGCCAACAAGGTGCAGCTGTCGCTCTGGCTTCGATCGGCCTTCGAACGCAAGAAAGAGCCGGAGGTGCTGAATTTCCTCTGCGCCCTGCCGCTCTACCACATCTTCGCGCTGACGGTGAATTCGCTGATGGGCATGTCGCTCGGCGCCCACAATATCCTGATCGCCAATCCACGCGACATTCCCGGTCTCGTCAAGGAATTCGAAAAGTCGAAGGTGCATATCTTCCCCGGCCTCAACACGCTGTTCAATGCGCTGATGAACAATGCCGATTTCGCAAAGCTCGATTTTTCCTCGCTGATCATGTCGCTTGGCGGCGGCATGGCCGTCCAGCGCCCGGTCGCCGACCGCTGGCTTAAGATGACGGGCACGGCGGTGACGGAAGGCTACGGCCTTTCCGAGACATCGCCCGTTGCCACCGCCAACCGCTTCGATTCGCCTGAGTTCACCGGCACGATCGGCCTGCCGCTCCCCTCCACCGAACTCGACATCCGCGACGAAGCCGGCAATTCGCTACCGCTCGGCGACGTCGGCGAGATCTGCATCCGCGGACCGCAGGTGATGGCCGGCTACTGGCAGAAGCCGGAGGAGACGGCGCGGGTGATGACCGATGACGGCTATTTCCGCTCGGGCGACATGGGCTTCATGGACGACCGCGGCTATACCAAGATCGTCGACCGCAAGAAGGACATGATCCTCGTCTCCGGCTTCAACGTCTATCCTAACGAGATCGAGGAAGTCGCCGCCATGCATGCCGGCATCCTCGAGGCTGCAGCCATCGGCGTGCCGGACGGACATTCGGGCGAGGCGGTAAAACTCTTCGTCGTCAGGAAGGATCCGAACCTGACGGAAGCCGAGGTGAAAGCCCATTGCATCGCCAACCTCACCAACTACAAACGCCCGCGGTTTATCGAATTCCGCACCGAGCTGCCGAAGTCGCCTGTTGGTAAGATCCTGCGCAAGGACCTGCGCGGCTGAATTTGACGATTTGATGAATTAGAGGCTTTCCTGAAGGGGCCATCCGTTTGCCGCGGGTGGCTTTTTTCTATTTCGGCAGGTGGCTGAACTTGATTTGCGGGTGAGAAAGCGAATAGTTTCCGCAACCTTTCCGCCTCCAAAGGAGCCTCCCATGAACGCCATCGTCGAACAGCTGAAAAGCACCGCTGATGCCACCAAGGCAACCGATATCCGTGCCGCCTTCGCCGCCGATTCGCAGCGCTTTTCGCGCTTTTCCGTCGCGCTTGACGATCTGCTGATGGATTTTTCCAAGACGGCGGTGAACGACGACATCCTCAAGCTCTTGGTGAAGCTCGCCGAAGACGGCGGCGTCGAGACGAAGCGCGAGGAAATGTTCTCCGGCAAGGCGATCAATTTCACCGAAGACCGCGCCGTTCTGCACACCGCGCTGCGCAACCGCTCCAACACCCCGGTTCTGGTCGACGGCAAGGACGTCATGCCCGACGTCAATGCGGTGCTTGCCGCCATGGGCAAGTTTGCCGATGACGTCCGCTCCGGCACGCTGAAGGGTGCGACCGGCAAGGCGATCACCGATGTCGTCAATATCGGCATTGGCGGCTCGGATCTCGGGCCTGTCATGGCGACGCTGGCGCTTGCCCCCTTCCATGACGGCCCGCGCGCGCATTTCGTCTCCAACATCGACGGCGCCCATATCGCCGACATCCTGAAGCTGGTGCAGCCGGAAACGACGCTCTTCATCGTCGCCTCGAAGACCTTCACCACCGTCGAGACGATGACCAATGCGCAGACGGCGCGCAATTTTATCGCCAAGGCGCTCGGCGAAGCCGCCGTGCAGCACCACTTCGCCGCCGTCTCGACGGCGCTCGACAAGGTCGCCGCCTTCGGCATCGACAGCGCCCGCGTCTTCGGCTTCTGGGACTGGGTCGGCGGCCGTTATTCGATCTGGTCGGCGATCGGCCTGCCGCTGATGATCGCCGTCGGCCCTGAGAATTTCGGCAAGTTCCTCGACGGCGCCCATGCCGTCGACAATCATTTCCGTAAGGCGCCGATTACCGAAAACCTGCCGATGCTGCTCGGCCTGATCGGCTTCTACCATCGCAACGTGCTGGGCTACCCCACCCGCGCCATCCTGCCCTATGATCAGCGCCTGTCGCGCTTCCCGGCCTATCTGCAGCAGCTCGACATGGAATCGAACGGCAAGGGCGTCACCATCGACGGCACGCCGGTCGAAGGCAATTCCGGCCCGGTCGTCTGGGGCGAGCCCGGCACCAACGGCCAGCACGCCTTCTACCAGCTCATCCATCAAGGCACGAGCATCATCCCGGCCGAATTCATGATCGCCGCCAACGCCTTCGAGCCGGAACTGCGCCACCAGCACCAGCTGCTGATCTCGAACGTGCTTGCCCAGTCGGAAGCGCTGATGAAGGGACGCACCTTCGCAGAAGCCAAGAAGCAGCTGACCGACAAGGGCATGGACGACAAAAAGGCCGATTTCATCGCGCCGCACCGCGTCTTTACCGGCAACCGGCCGTCGATCACCTTCGTTTACGACAAGCTGACCCCTTATGCGCTCGGCCGCCTGATCGCGCTTTACGAACACCGCGTCTTCGTCGAAGGCGTACTCTTCCGCATCAACTCCTTCGACCAGTGGGGCGTCGAGCTCGGCAAGGAACTGGCAACGGGTCTGCTGCCTGTCGTCGAAGGCAAGGAAAGTGCGGCATCGCATGATTCGTCGACGCAGGGGCTGGTTGCGGCGCTGGCGAAGCTTGCGAAGTAAGCGATCGAGATTGCCCTTCACCCTAACCTTGCCGGGGTCAAGCCACTCGTCTCGACCCGTCCTTTGGACCCCCGTTCTGACGGGGAGAGGGGACGTGCCCTGCGAAAGGCGAGTGAGGAACGGAGAGGTTACGGCATATTCCCTTCTCCCCGTCAGAACGGGGAGAGGGTGCCGGCAGGCGGGCTGACGCTGGCTCCAACCTTACAAACCAATCTCACGCGCCGGGGCGGATTGGCGCCAACATCGACATTGCCGCCGCAGTGGCGAACTGATAGCGGTCGGCCTGGCACATCCCTTTTGATGGGGCCCACGGTGCGAAACCGGATGAACGTTCTCCGAATCAAAAAATTATAGAATGAATTCTTTCAATTCGTTGGAATCGCCCTAGATTCAAGCAAAATCTGTGCGGGAAATGCGCCGTTCTTTGTTCTTGTTGGCATCTGCACCGGGCCGCTCGCGTCCGGGCTCTGTCGATGTCGGCGCCTTCACTGCACGGTCCCTGCCCAAGTTCAGGAGATGCCTCAAGACGCTCGTCACCCAGCGTTTTCATGTCCCATCTTCATTAAAGGAAGCTCATGAGCCGTCTTGTCGTCGTTTCAAATCGTGTTCCCATGCCGGCCAAAGATGGGAGCGCCGCTGCCGGCGGCCTGGCCGTCGCGCTGCAGGCAGCCCTGCAGGAGCGGGGCGGCATCTGGATGGGATGGTCGGGAGAATCGAGCGGGGACAGGGAACCTGGCCCTCTGTCGCAACTGCAGAAGGGCAACATCACCTATGCGCTGACCGATCTCACCGACACCGACGTCGAGGAGTATTATCGCGGCTTCGCAAACCGCGTTCTCTGGCCCATCTGCCATTATCGACTGGACCTCGCCGAATATGGCCGGAAGGAAATGGCCGGCTATTTCCGCGTCAACCGCTTCTTCGCTCACAGGTTGGCGCCGATGATCGAGCCGGACGACATCATCTGGGTTCATGATTACCACCTCATTCCGCTGGCGGCCGAACTGCGCCAAATGGGGCTGAAAAACCGGATCGGCTTCTTCCTGCACATTCCCTGGCCGCCGGCCGACATTCTCGTCACGATGCCCGTCCATGAAGAAATCATGCGCGGGCTCTCGCATTACGATCTCGTCGGCTTCCAGACCGACTACGACCTCCAGAACTTTGCCGGGTATCTCAGAAGGGAGGGAATTGGCGACGACCTCGGAAATGGATTGTTCGATTCCCATGGACGGATATTCAAGGCCGGCGCCTATCCGATCGGGATCGAAACCGCAGGTTTCGCCGAGTTCGCCGAGAGAGCCGCAAACCATATCATGGTACAGAAGACCCGGCGCAGCGTTGAAGGCCGGGACATGATCATCGGGGTCGACCGCCTCGATTATTCGAAGGGCATCATTCAGAGACTGGAAGCGTTCGAAACCTTCCTCACCAGCAATCCTGCCTACCAGAACAAGGTCACCTATCTTCAGGTCACGCCAAAATCGCGATCGGAAGTTCCCGAATACGAGCATATGCAGAAGATGGTCGCCGAACAGGCCGGCCGCGTCAACGGCGCCATCGGAACGGTCGACTGGGTGCCGATCCGCTATGTCAACCGATCGATCAGTCGCAACGTGCTCGCCGGCCTCTACCGGCTGGCGACGATCGGGCTGGTCACGCCGTTGCGCGACGGCATGAACCTCGTCGCCAAGGAATATGTTGCCGCCCAGGATCCCGATCGGCCGGGCGTATTGGTGCTATCGCGTTTCGCCGGCGCGGCTCGAGAGTTGAAGGGCGCACTGCTGGTCAATCCTTACGATGTCGAAGGCACTGCCAATGCCATCGCCAAGGGCCTTGCCATGTCGCTGGAGGAGCGCCGCAACCGCTGGAGTATGATGATGGAGCATCTGCTAACCCATGACGTCTCACTTTGGTGCGAAAACTTCTTGGGAGACTTGGTACTTGCTCCCGAGCCTCGACTGGAGCGTGACTCCCGGACAGGCTCCTGATCGATCGGCGGCGGCCCGTCCTCGCGCATCTGACCCCTCGGGCCGACCCGTCCTTCGGATCTCCCTGGGGGGAGAAGAGGGGATCGAGATGTTGCGGCTTAAGCCTTAAAGCCCAATCTCGCGCGCCCAGGGCGGATTGGCGCCTGCGCGGGAGACGGTGACGGCGGCGGCTTTGGCGCCGAGGGTCAGGGCGTTTTGGAGTGCCTTTTCGTCGAGCGAGGCGACCTGAGGCTTGGTCAGCAGACCATCCATCTTCAAGGAAGCCAGGATGCCGGCATCGAAGGTGTCGCCGGCACCGACCGTGTCGACGACGGTGACGCGTTGGCTCGGGACCGTGACTTTGCGGTCCTTGGTATAACCGGAAGCACCTTCCGCGCCCTTGGTGATGACGACGAGCTTGGCGCCGTGGTTCAGCCAATGGGCGGCGAGCGCATCATGGTCGCCCTGCAGGCCGAACCATTCGAGGTCCTCGTCGGAGAACTTGACGATGTCGGCTTTCGCGGCCATGCGCTTGATGCGGGCCATGTGCGACGACTTATCCTTGATGAAACCAGGACGGATGTTCGGATCGAGCGAGATGACGCGGCTTGCGGCTTCGCGGTCGAGCAGGGCTTCGTAGGTTTCGCCGCAGGGGCTGGGGATCAGGCTGATCGCGCCGAAATGCAGCGCTTCGCAATCGTCGCCGAGAACGGGCAGGTCGGCCGTGGTGATCATCCGGCCGGCCGTGCCCTCGTCGTAGAAGGCATAGGTCGCCTGGCCGTTGACCAGCTTGACGAAGGCGATGGTCGAGGGACGCGGCGTGATAGCGCATGGGCTGTAATCGACATTGCTCGCCTTCAGTGTCTCGAGCAGGATTTCGCCCATCATGTCATCGGCAATGCCGGTGAAGAAGGCGGTGGGAATGCCGAGGCGGCCGAGCGCGATCGCGGTGTTGAAGATCGCGCCGCCGGCATAGGGCGCAAAGCCCTTTTCACCGAGGGTGGTGTCCCTCGGCAGCATATCGATCAGGGCTTCGCCGCAGCACAAAATCATCGTATTCCTCCCAACAGCATCTATGCGTTCATCAACCGATTAGGCGAGCTTTTGTCAACTGGCTAGAGCGAAAGCTCACTTACGCCACCATTCCTTCCCGACCAGGCCAGCGGCGCATCGAGGAAGGCCTCGACTTCCGACAGCGTCTTATCGTCGAAGAGCTTCCGCTCCCTGGCGACGGCCAGAACATTACGCCAGGTGGCGATGTGATGCAGCCTGACCTTGCCATCGGCAAAGCGCTGTTCACCGAAGATGCCGTAGAAGAACAGCGCGATGCCATGATCGACGATGCCGCCGGCGGCACGGACCGCATCGATGAACTTGAACATGCTGCCGCCTGCTGTCGTCAGGTCTTCGATGACGAGCACCCTCGACCCTTCCGGCATGTTGCCTTCGATCTGGGCATTGCGGCCATGGCCCTTCGGCTGCTTGCGGACATAGATCATCGGCAGGCCGAGGCGGTCGGCCAGCAGCGCGGCGAAGGGAATGCCGGCGGTCTCGCCGCCGGCGATGCAATCGAACTGCTCGAAACCGGCATCGCGCAGCAGGGTGCTGGCAGCAAAATCCATCACCGTCGAACGGATGCGCGGGAAGGAGAGCAGCTTGCGGCAATCGATATAAACAGGGCTCGCCATGCCGGAGGAGAGTTTATAGGGCTGAGCGGCATTGAAATGCACCGCCTTGATTTCCCAGAGCATCTTGGCCAGCAATTCGGCCATCACGGCGCGGTCGGGAAATGTGGTCTGGATCATACGGCTCTCCTTCGGCTTGGATCCTTGCGGGAATAGCAGCAAGAGCCCGCCGTTTCCAGACGAAAGGCGGGCTATTGCTGCAGCAGGCAGCCGATATCAACGATCTGCATTTTCTTGAACAGGGCAAGCGCCCTCTCGCCCTCCTCCGCATCCAGCGACACGGCATAACGCACGGCGGCGGCAAGAAGCTGCATCGTCAGCCGGGCGATCGCGAGCAACTCCCTGCGGTCGCGATCCGGCCACAGGCAGACCAGCACGGCGAGAAATGCCTGGGCATGAAATTCCATGTCCTCGGCATCGACCTGCTGCAGCAACTTGTCGGTATGGGTCGCATGCCAGATGTCGCGCATGACAGGCTCGCTGCGGAAGAAGGCGTAATACTCATCGGCGATATTGGCGAGCGCGCCCTGTAGGGCCGCAGCGTCGGTCACCTTCGCCAGCTCCTCTTCGACGCACCGCCTGCCCACTTCGTTGAAGCGCTCGGCCAATATGCGGATGATCGAGGTCTTGTCGGGGAAATACTGGTAGAGAGCGCCGAAGGAAAGACCGGCCTTTTCGACGATCTCGCTCATCTTCAACCCGTCGCTGCCGTGGCTTTCGATCAGCTCGGCGGCCACGGTGAGGATCTTTTCGAAGCGCTCGCGGCCGCGCTGCTGGCTCGGGATGCGACGCAGCTGGCCGGTAGACTCCTGCTGGCGCCTGCGCGTTGCGACCGGCTGTTGCGACATGATCTCTCCTTTTCCACGTTGACAAACAAAATAAGAGAGATTATCTCATTTTGCAAATGAGAGAGTTTCTCTTGTTTGCAAAATTTGGGAGGAGTTTTGACATGCAGATCATCCTGATCCTATCCCTCGTCGCCGCGGCGATCGGCAGCGGCCTCGTCGCCGGCATCTTCTTCGCCTTCTCGACCTTCATCATGGCCGCCTTCTCGCGGATCCCGGCAGAGCAAGGCATCGCGGCAATGAACTCGATCAACGTGACGATCGTCCGCTCGCCGTTCATGGGCCTGTTCGTGCCGACGGCGATCCTCTGCCTCGTCATCGCCGTGCTCGCCCTGATCGACTGGCGCGGCGGGGCATCTTTTCTGATGCTCGCGGGAGCAACCCTCTACATCTTCGCCTCGTTCCTCTCGACCATCGTCTTCAACGTGCCGATGAACGATGCGCTGGCAAAGGTCGGCGGCAATGGGCCGGAAGCGGTTCAGCTATGGACCACCTATGCCAGGGACTGGACGTGGTGGAACCATGTGCGGACGATCGCCTCGCTGCTCGCCTCGGTCGCATTCGTGCGGGCGCTGATGATTATCTAATGTGGGCTATGCGGTTTCGCGGCGTTTTAGGCACAAGCAGGAGAAAATCCCCGCCCCAGGAGATTGCCGCCTGCCCCTCACCCTAACCCTCTCCCCGTAAAAAACGGAGAGAGGGGACGTGCCCTGCGAGAGGTAGCGAGGAACGGAGAGGCGCGGCATATCCCCTTGGCCCCGCGAGCGGGGAGAAGGTGCCGGCAGGCGGATGAGGGGCATGCGGCGATCTCCTGGGCGGAGATTTCGCATGACATCGAACCTCTTCCCCGGGTCTCAAAGGCCGCGCAGGCTACGTCTGTTCGCAAAAGGCGATGCGGTTGCTGAAGGGGTCGGTGACGGTCATCTCCAGCCCCCACGGCGCTTGCTCGACGCCGGGCTTCATGTAGCGATAGTCCTTGCCTGAGAGTTCGGCGTGATAGGCCCTGATATTGGCGACGCGGACGAAGGCCTTGGCGCCGGGGCTGGCGTCGCCGGAATGTTCGCTGAGGTGCAGCGCCATGCCGTCGCGCGAGACCTGGCAATAGAGCGGAAAGTTTTCGCCAAAGCGGTGCTCCCAATCGAGATGGAAGCCGAGAAAACCGCAATAGAACTCCATGGCCTTTTCGACCGAGAAGATGCGGAAGATCGGCATCGGTGGCTCGATGCCGATCGCAGAGGGGTTCGCCCCTGCCGCGTCGATCTTTGCCGAGAGGATATTCCATTGTTCGAGCCCGAACTGCCGGGCGACGATTTCGAGCGTCTCGCTGTGGGTCAGCGAAATGTCGCGGTCGGCAAGGGCCTGCCGCAATGTCTTTGCCATGAGCTTGGCATCGCGAAAATCGCGCATGATGTCATCCTTCCGTTGGCGGCAAACAGGAAGATCAGTGCCCGCGTCTGCTGACCCGTTCGCCATCGATCGCCAAACGGCAAGGGATGTGAAGGATGTTGTCTGGATGCATTCACCATAACGCAGAAGCGTCGCGGGGCGGCTGGCCGCATCCGGCCGAGGGCGATAATATGAGAGGGTCGGTCAGGAATCAAGACGCGGTGCGCGTTGCCTCGACGGGAACCGCCTTGAGGTAGCTGGCAAGCTCGACCCGGTTGCGGCCGGCGCGCTTGGCGACGTAGAGCGCCTTGTCGGCGGCACTCAGCATGGTGTCGAAATCCAAGCTCTTCGAACGGCCGGGGGCAACGCCGACGCTGACCGTGCATGTCAGCACCTCGTCGTCGATATGGATCTCGCGCGCCTCGAACGCCCGGCGGATGCGCTCGGCCGTGAGTTCGGCCCGGCCGGGCATGATCTCCTTCAGCACCAGTACGAATTCCTCGCCGCCGAGCCGGGCAGCGGTGTTGCCGGTGCGGCAATGGGCCGAAAGTTCGCCGGCGAAAACATTGAGCACTCGGTCGCCGGCGGCATGGCCGAAGCGATCGTTGACGGATTTGAAATGGTCGATATCGAAGACGATGACGGCCGTGGTCGTTCCCATCGGACGCGTGCCGTATTGGTCGAAGAGGGCGCGGCGGTTGAGCAGGCCGGTCAGCGGATCGGTGATCGCATCGAGACGATGACGGGCAGCGAGCCGCCATTGATGCAGCGCCAGCGACAGCGCGCCGATCCCGGTCATGCCGGCGATGCAGACGGCAAGGCTCAGATCTTCGGCCCAGTTGCTGGGGGCTTTGCCGAGCACCAGCTTGCCGTCGGAGATCAGCACGGCGGCGCAGAGAACGAAGGAGATCGCCGTCAACGTATAAAGCACCGTGATGCCGAGCAGCGGCGCCGGTGCTTCGGCACGGGCGAGCCAATATTGCCGGGCGGTGGCAAAGAGCAAAAGGGCGATGGCGAGATTGTCGGCGATGAAGGCCAGGCCGTCATAGCCTGCCAGCATCGGCACGACGGAGAAGACCATCGCCGCAAGCGCGCGGACCGCGATGGCGAGGAGAGACACCCGGCCGGTGAGGAATTGTTTGCCGGCCCCCCAGATGGTGGCAAATCCGGCATGAAACAGCACGAAATTGGCAACGCCGAGCCATGTCTCCGGCGTATTGACAAAGGCGCTATAGACGAAAATGCCGCTGACGACGAGGACAAGGCCGACGGTGGCGGTCAACAGCACGGTTTCCGAGCGGCGGACAAGCCAGCTGCCCATCAGCGTCACCGCAAGGCAGGCCGCGGAGACGCCGAGCGCCAACAAGAGGGAGTTATAGTCAAGCATCATGCTTTTCAGTCTCCGCAGCTATTGTCGCTTCGAATGGCAGCTTATCGGTCTGCGAGGAGGAATGTCTTATGCATCCGTTAACAAATGATGCACTGCACAATGCAAATGTTACGCGTTTAACGTCGCGCCGAAGTTTAAGATGAATATTCTATTTAAAATTGAAATTCGAAAGCTTACGCCTGCTGAACCACCTGCCAATGCAGGGGAAACATCGGATCGAACACCGTCACCGGGCCGGCGCCGGTTTCAATCCTCGCGGGAAAGACGACCGGTTCGGCCTGCCTCGACAGGGTGATGCGCTCCTCGTTCGGCTGCAGCCCGTACCAGGCCGGCCCGTTCAGCGACACGAAGGCTTCGAGCCGCTCCAGGGCGCTTTCCTGTTCGAAGACATGGGCAAGGCAGCTCATCGTATTGACCGAGGTATAGATGCCGGCGCAGCCGCAGGCGCATTCCTTCAGCGGATCGACATGCGGAGCGGAATCCGTGCCGAGGAAGAAGCGCGGGTCGCCGCTGACGGCCGCCGCACGCAAGGCCAGCCGGTGGTTTTCGCGCTTGGCGACCGGCAGGCAGTAATAATGCGGACGGATGCCGCCGACGAGGATGGCGTTGCGGTTGATGATCAGATGGTGGGTGGTGATCGAGCCAGCGAGATTGCCCTTGGCCGCCTTGATGTAATCGACGCCATCGGACGTCGTCACATGCTCCATCGTTACCTTCAGTTCCGGCAGGCGCTGGCGCAGCGGATCGAGCACGGTGTCGATGAAGACGGCCTCGCGATCGAAGATATCGACCTCCGGCGTCGTCACCTCGCCATGGACGCAGAGCGGCAGGCCGATCTTCGCCATGCGCTCCAGCACCGGCATCGCCTTTTCCATGTCGCGCACGCCGCCATGCGAATTGGTCGTGGCGCCGGCGGGATAAAGCTTGACGGCGGTGATGAGGCCGCTGTTCTTCCCCTCCTCCACGTCATCGGGACTGGTATGTTCGGTCAGATAAAGCGTCATCAGCGGCTGGAAACGATGGCCATCAGGCAAGGCCTTGAGGATGCGCTCGCGATAGGCCTTGGCGTCAGCTGACGTGACGACCGGCGGCACGAGATTGGGCATGATGATGGCGCGGGCGAAGGTGCGGCTCGTATCGGCGATCACGCCCTCCAGCATGGCGCCGTCGCGCAGATGCAGGTGCCAGTCATCAGGACGGCGGATGGTGATCGATTGCATGGCAGGCCTCCGAAGCGATGCGTCTGCCGTCTCGATAGCACTATCTTTTACATGAAAACAATCGCCGCGGCATCACGCCAGCGCGATCTCCAGCGTCACGTCGGCCGGGCGACGGTTTTCGAGGATCAGCCGGCCGTTCGGCAGGTCGTTGCCGTAGACCTTGGCGTTGGCGGCCTCCTCGGTCAGGTTGTAACCACGCCAGCGCGCCCAGAGGCGCTCCTCGAGCACCTCGATCGGCGGTGCCAGCATGATCGAAAAGTCGAAGACGCCTTCGAGTTCAGCCCATTTGCCCAGCGAAAACAGCAGATAATTGCCCTCGACGATGATGAAGCGGTGATCGGGGGAAACAGGGCGGGCCGACGCAATGGCGAGTTCACGCGAGCGGTCGAAGACCGGCACCAGGACCTCCTGATCGGCCAGCCTGACGGCGCGAATGATATCGAGGAAACCGCGGACATCGAAGGTCTCGGGGATCCCCTTGCGCGCCAGCAGGCCGCGTTCGATCAGGATGGCGTTGTCCATGTGGAAACCATCCATCGGCAGGACTTCGGCACTTTCGCCCTTGGCCTTCAGCGCTTCCGCCAGATTGTCGGCCATAGTCGATTTGCCGGCACCCGGCGGTCCGGCGATGGCGACCAGGAAACGCTTGGAATGGCCGGCGCGGTCAAGAACTGCGCCGGCGATTTCATCGATGCGTGCGTTCATGCGGCGACGGGCTCCGTCGGCACCGCCTTGGCGCCGGTCATGAAGGCGACGGCGTCGGACATGGTGTATTCCTTCGGATCGATCACCGTCAGCCGCCGGCCGAGGCGGTGGATATGGATCCGGTCGGCCACCTCGAAGACATGCGGCATGTTGTGGGAGATCAGCACGATCGGCAGGCCGCGGGCGCGCACGTCGAGGATCAGCTCCAGCACGCGGCGGCTTTCCTTGACGCCAAGCGCCGCCGTCGGTTCGTCCATGATGATGACCTTCGAGCCGAAAGCGGCGGCACGGGCGACCGCAACACCCTGGCGCTGACCGCCCGAAAGCGTTTCCACCGCCTGGTTGATGTTCTGGATGGTCATCAGGCCGAGTTCGGAGAGTTTGTTGCGCGCCAGCTTTTCCATCGCCGGCCGGTCGAGCATGCGGAACATCGAGCCGAGCACACCCGGTTTGCGGATCTCGCGGCCGAGGAACATGTTGTCGGCGATCGACAGCGCCGGCGACAAGGCGAGGTTCTGATAGACGGTCTCGATGCCGGCGTCGCGCGCCTCCATCGGCGAGCGGAACTGCACCTGCCGCCCTTCGAGCGTGATCACCCCCTCGTCCGGGGTGACGGCACCCGATATCGCCTTGATGAGCGAGGATTTGCCGGCGCCGTTATCGCCGATGACGGCGAGGATTTCACCCGGATAGAGGTCGAAATCGGCATTGTCGAGTGCGGTCACGCGGCCATAACGCTTGACGAGACCGCGGGCGGTGAGAAGGGGTTCGCGAGCCATGATTACACCGAAACCTTTCTGATCCACTGATCGATGGCGACGGCGGCAATGATCAGCACGCCTGTCAAAAGGACTTTCCATTGCGGGTCGGCGCCGAGCATGTTGAGGCCCATAGAGACGACGCCGACGATCATCGCGCCGAAGAGCGTGCCGAGAATGGAGCCGCGGCCGCCGAACAGCGAGATGCCGCCGATCACAGTCGCGGTGATTGCCTGGAGGTTAAAATCGGTGACGGCCGAGGACGGCGAGATCGAGCCGTTGCGGCCGATCGAGACCCACGCGGCCAAGCCGGCAATCACGCCTGATATGGCGTAAACGGTCAGCAGCACCTTCTTGGTCTGAATGCCCGAGAGCTTGGCTGCCTCAGGATCGTCGCCGACGGCATAGACATGCCGGCCCCAGGCGGTGTGATTGAGGACATACCAGAGCACCAGGACGAGCAGCACCATGGCGATGACGCCGAGGGTCAGCACGGCGCTGCCGAGCTTGAAGCTCACGGCGAAAAGATGAAGCAGCGGCGCCTTTTCGTCGACGTCGGTGTCGCGGATCGTCTCATTGGCGGAATAGATGAAATTCGTCGCCATGACGATGTTCCAGGTGCCGAGCGTGACGATGAAGGGCGGCAGCTTCATGTAGGCGACGAGGAAGCCGTTCAGCAATCCGCAAAGGCCGCCGACAAGCATGCCGGCTGCGACCGCGATCGGCGTCGGTATACCGTAAGTGATGGCGACATTGCCCATGATCACCGCCGAGATCACCATGATGACGCCGATCGAAAGATCGATGCCGGCGGTCAGGATGACCAGCGTCTGGGCGGCGCCGAGAATACCGACGATGGCGATCTGCTGCAGGATCAGCGTCAGCGTATAGGACGAGAAGAACCGTCCGCCGATGGTGATCCCGAAGATGACGATCGCCAGCACCAGCACGATCAGCGGCACGGCGGCCGGCGTCGAGTGCAGAAAATGCTGCGCGCGCTTGATCAGCGAGATTTTCTCGTGCTCGAAGGAGGCAACGCTCTTGTCGCTGCCGTCGAGGACACGTTCGAATTCCTGTGTTCCGGTCATGGTTCCTCCTCCGCATCCGCGCGCCGAACTCGCGCGGGGGCCGTCACCGATATCCATCCGGTCTTTGATTAGCCGGTTCGTGAGGCGACGGCACATCGTCCGTCGAAAACGGCCGGGGATCAAGCCCCGGCCGGTCTGCTTTCAACAATCAGGCCTCAGCCCCAGCACTTGTCCGTGCCTTCCTTGGTGTCGATCGACTTGACGCCGGAAACCGGCTTGTCGGTGACGAGCGAGACGCCGGTGTCGTAGAAGGACTTGCCTTCGGTCGGCTTCGGCTTTTCACCGCTGTCGGCGAACTTCTTGATCGCTTCGACGCCAAGGGCTGCCATCATCAGCGGATATTGCTGCGAGGTGGCGCCGATGACGCCTTCCTTGACCGACTTCACGCCCGGGCAACCGCCGTCGACCGAGACGATCAGCACGTTCTTTTCCATGCCGACGGCCTTCAGCGCCTGATAGGCGCCGACAGCGGCCGGTTCGTTGATCGTGTGGATGACGTTGATGCTCGGATCCTTCTGCAGAAGGTTTTCCATGGCCTTGCGGCCGCCTTCTTCATTGCCGTTGGTCACGTCATGACCGACGATACGGGCATCGTCCTCGTCGCCGATCTTGTTCGGGTCCTTCGGATCGATGCCGAAGCCCATCATGAAGCCCTGGTCGCGCAGAACGTCGACCGTCGGCTGTGAGGGCGTCAGGTCGAGGAAGCCGACCTTGGCATCCTTGGCCTTGTCGCCCATCGTTTCCTTGGCCCACTGGCCGATCAGCTTGCCGGCGAGCAGGTTGTCGGTGGCGAAGGTGGCGTCGGCAGCATCGGCCGGCTCGAGCGGTGTGTCGAGCGCGATGACCAGCAGGCCGGCATCACGGGCCTTCTTGACCGAAGAGACGATGCCCTTGGTGTCGGAAGCAGCAATCAGGATGCCCTTTGCGCCGTCGGCAATGCAGCTTTCGATCGCTGCGACCTGGCTTTCGCTGTCACCGTCGACCTTGCCGGCATAGGACTTCAGCGAGACGCCGAGTTCCTTGGCCTTGGCCGTCGCACCTTCCTTCATCTTGACGAAGAAGGGGTTGGTGTCGGTCTTGGTGATGAGGCAGGCAGCAACGTCAGCCGCCATGACAGGAGCGGAAAAGGTGACACCAAGCGCGAGCGCGCCGAAAGCGAGAACAGATTTCTTCATGGAACTCCTCCCAGAGTTTGCCGGCGCCGCCCCTGCGGGGCCGGAAGCTTAAGATATGACACTTCGCCGTGGATCGCTAATGCCTCCCAGCGGTCCCGTGCCCTTGACGACGACAATTAAGAGCGAAAAGAAATTGGCTTGTCAATAAATAAATCCAATTGAATTATTAATTCGATGTGGCATGCTCCATCGAATTAGGGCATAGGCCAACAATCGGGAGGAGCGGCCATGTCGTCCTTGGATGGACCGGAACACACGCCGGTCCCGCCACCAATTCTGAATCCGGCCGGAGGTGCGAACCAGGTCAGGGTGCGAGCCTATAACGAACGGCTCGTGCTGTCGCTGGTGCGTCTCTACGGCGCGCTGTCGAAGGCCGATATCGCGCGTCGCAGCGGGCTGTCGGCGCAGACCGTCTCCGTCATCATGCGGGTGCTGGAGAAGGAAGGGCTGCTGTCGCGCGGAGAACCGGTGCGCGGCCGTGTCGGCCAGCCATCGATCCCGATGCATATCAATCCCGATGCCGTCTATTCCTTCGGCTTAAAGATGGGCCGGCGCAGCGCCGATCTGGTGTTGATGGATTTCGTCGGCCGCATCCGCATGCAGTTGCACCGGACCTATGCCTATCCGCTGCCGGATGAAATCCTCGACTTCGTCACCTCGGGCATCCAGGAACTCGAAGACCGGCTCGACGACAAGCAGCGCGGCCGCATCGCCGGCCTCGGCATCGCCGCCCCTTTCGAGCTCTGGAACTGGGCCGAAGAGGTGGGCGCGCCGGTCGGCGCCATGGAGGTCTGGCGCGACGTCGACCTGCAGGCCGACATCGCCGCCCGCGTCTCCCATCCGGTCTTCCTGCAGAACGATGCGACCAGCGCCTGCGGCGCCGAACTGGTCTTCGGCGTCGGGCCGTCCTATCCGGATTTCGTCTATTTCTTCATCGGCTCCTTCATCGGCGGCGGCATTGTGCTCAATTCGGCGATCTTTTCCGGCCGCACCGGCACGGCGGGCGCGATCGGGCCGCTGCCGGTGCGCGGCAAGAACGGCGAGACGATGCAGCTGCTTGAAATCGCCTCGATCTTCGTGCTCGAAAACATGCTGCGCGAGCGGGGCATCGATCCCGAGCCGCTCTGGTATTCGGCCGACGGCTGGGTGGATTTCGGCGAGCCGATGGAAGCCTGGATCCAGGATAGCGCCAAGGCACTGGCGCAGGCGATCGTTGCCGCCGCCTCGATCGTCGATTTTAGCGCGGCTGTCATCGACGGCGGCTTTCCCGTTTGGGTGCGCAGCCGTGTGGTGCAGGCCACGATCGACGAAGCCGCCAAGCTCGACCTGCAGGGCGTCGTCATGCCCGAAATCATCGAGGGCGCGGTCGGCGCGCAGGCGCGCGCCATCGGCGGCGCCAGCCTGCCGATCTTTGCGCGGTACCTCACCGACCAGAACGTACTCTTCAAGGAGGTAGACCATGCTGAAAGGACTTGATCCGCTGCTGAGCCCGGAGCTGCTTTTTACGCTTCGCGCCATGGGCCACGGCGACGAGATCGCCATCGTCGACGGCAATTATCCGGGCGTCGAACATGCCCGCCGGCTGATCCGGCTCGACGGCCACCACCTGATCCCGGTCCTCAATGCCGTGCTCAGCGTGCTGCCGATCGACGATTTCGTGGCGGAGGCGATCTTCCGCTCGACCGTCAAGGCCGAACGCGACAAGCTCGATCCCGTGCATGAGGAGATGATCGACTGCTGCGCTCGCCACGAGCCGCACCGACAGGTGGTGCCGCTGATCGGCCAGGATTTCTACGGCAGGGTGAAGACTGCCCATGCCTTGATCCAGACCGGCGAGCCCAGGCTCTACGCCAACATCATCCTGCGCAAGGGCGTGATCTATCCGAAAGAGCCGGGCACCCATGCCGCGGCCGGAGTCGATCCGTTCGTCTACTAGAACAATTCCGGCGAAAGTGCGCAGCAGTTTGGTGCTTTGGCTTTCGGGCTAGCGGAAGGTCAGTCTTTCGCCAGTCGTTCAGTGGATGTTATTGTGCGGCCGGTGGGATCAGACGATGAGGACACGGATCTCATATGGTACCTGACATGAGCACGACTCGTCGTCGCAGCACCACCGGTCTGCGCAAGTTTCTGGACCCTGAGCAGCAGCGCGATTGGATAGAAGGCGAGGCGGATTTGATCGACGCCGAAGAGCGCTCGGAGGCCCTGGAACAGCGGTTCAAGTACGTCCCACGGTTCGAGAAGCTGCTTCGTCGCCCGCAGGCGCAAGACGTTCTGGAAATTCTCGGGCTATACGGGCAGACCTGCATCCCCATCCCGCGCAAGACCGAGCGTCACTACTGGTCGGTTTCATGTCTGCCCTCGACTTCCGACAAGCCGCTCGTCCGCGTCAATGCGAGCTGGATGGAGCTTTTCACGCTCTGCGCCGACGGCGAGGGTCTGCGTGCACGATTCCTGGTGCATCTTTCGCATTTCACCACGGACCATTCACCCATGCAGGGCGATGTGGACGAGGGTTTTCTCGAGGACTGCGTCACGACGCCCGAAGACGTCGGTTACTTTTTTCCGAGCGGCGAGGACATTTTCGGCATCAATGTGCGGGGCTCGGCCTCGATCCGCAAATTCCTGGCGGAGCGCCGCATCTTGCGCGCCATTCGGACTTTCAATGTGACGCACATGAACCGAGGCCGGAACGCCTATCAGGCGAGCCACTGCTACAGCCTGGCGGATACCATGCTGGCAGGTTGAGGGGCGCTGGGATGCGCCCTACCCTGGCGAGATTGCCGAGCCGATCCGCGGTCGCTGGCGACGCGCAGATGCTGAAAAGACGCGGGGGCGCTGTAAACCCGTCACGCCCATTTCTTTTCAAGGACTACTGATCCTCCGGCGGGTTCTTCAGCCGTTCGAAGAATCGCAGATAGCGGCGACCGGCAGACACCATGGAATCGAAGCCCGATCCGATTTACGGGAAAGATATCCAATTCACGCAGCGAAACGCCCGCACCTTCGTCAATGCAACCCGCCATTAACCTTCGAAGGTAACGATCTTACGGACCTGTCGGTGCTGCGCAGCTTGATCAACGACTGCAATGCCCGACCCGGCATTCGGTGATACCAGCATCAGCCATGTCGGCTGTTGATTGAAAACATCTCGGGGACGATGCGGTTCTCCAAACTGGCCATGACGGCTGGTCACACAACAGGAGCCTGTTCATATGCCTCGCAGCCAACCGACCAGACCCCAGGTGGAGATCGTTGTCTGGCTGGCGGTCTTCCTGCTTCTCTTCTGCCTGTCGTGGTCCTTCGACTGGCATGAAGGGCTGGATGCGTTCATCGAGAAGCATCATGACTATCCGCTGGACCATGCGCTCCTCGCCCTCAATATCTCCGGGTTTCTCGGGCTGATTTATTCCACGCTGAGGATCCGGGATCTTTCGAGGGAGGTCAATCGCCGGCTGCAGGCCGAAAAGAACGTGGACTGGATTGCCTGTCACGACACGCTGACCGAACTGCCCAACCGCAGATTTCTGGATTCCGTATGCGCGCAGGCGATGGCCGATCAGAGGGCACAAGAGACCTATGCCGTGTTCAGCATCGATCTCGACGGCTTCAAGAAGATCAACGACCTCCTAGTGGATTGATCGCGACGAAAGATTCCGTCCTGAGATTCCCAACCGTTTGGGATTGTGCGACGGTTGGGGATGCGCACAGGGATCACATTTGACGTCACCGCCGCCGACCGTTCTCGGCTTGAAGCCATCATTGCTGCCCCAACGTCTCCGCAGAAGCATGTCTGGCGGGCCAAGATCATCTTGATGAGCGGCAACGGCCTGGGAACGGTCGCCATCATGCAGGCGACGGGAAAGTCCAAACCTTGCGTCTGGCGCTGGCAGGAGCGTTTCATGTCCGAGGGGGTCGATGGCCTGTTGCGCGACAAGAGCAGGCCTCCGGGCATGGCGCCTCTGGAGAGCGACGTGGTGGAGCAGGTCGTTGCGCTGACGCTGGAACCGCCTCGACAGGAGGCAACGCACTGGACCGTGCGTGCCATGGCAAATGCCGTTGGGATCGCGGCCTCTTCCGTCGTCAAGATCTGGCACGAGCATGGGCTGGCGCCGCATCGGTGGCGCAGTTTCAAACTCTCCAATGACAAGGCTTTTGCCGAGAAGCTTCACGATGTCGTCGGTCTCTACGTCTCGCCACCGACCCACGCCATTGTCTTGTCCGTCGATGAGAAAAGCCAGATCCAGGCGCTCGACCGGACCCAACCGGGCTTGCCGCTCAAGAAGGGGCGCGCCGGCACAATGACCCACGATTACAAGCGCCACGGCACGACCACCCTGTTTGCCGCCCTCAATGTTCTCGACGGATCGGTCATCGGCCGAAACATGCAGCGCCACCGGCATCAGGAGTTTATTCGGTTCCTCAACGCCATTGAGGCGGAGCTGCCGAAAGATAAGGCGGTCCACGTCATTCTCGACAATTACGCGACGCATAAACAGCCGAAGGTCCGCGCCTGGCTGGCAAGGCATCCACGATGGACCTTCCACTTCGTCCCGATATCGTGCTCATGGCTCAATGCTGTCGAAGGCTTCTTCGCAAAACTGACACGCCGGCGGCTGAAGCACGGCGTTTTCCACTCCGTCGTTGACCTGCAGGCGGCCATCAACCGCTTCGTCAAAGAACACAACCACGAACCAAAGCCATTCATCTGGAAAGCAGACCCCGATGAGATCATCGCAGCCGTCAAACGTGGGCACCAAACGTTGGAATCAATCCACTAGGGCACGATCACGGGGACACGGTGCTGAAGACCGTTGCTCAGCGGCTCTCCTCCCTCTTTCCGCGTGAGCATGTTTTCCGTCTTGGCGGAGACGAGTTCGTTGTCCTGGCGCGGCGCACCGGAAATCCCGATCTTGTCGCGTTGGGGAACCGCATCGTGAGCGTGATCGGCAAGCCGTTCACATTCAATGGTGTCGCCGTCGACCTCGGCGCCAGTGTCGGCTTTGCGCTTTTTCCGGAGAACGGCGATGACCTCGGTCAGGCCATTCGACATTCCGACTGTGCGATGTATGTCGCCAAAAAGCAGGGGCGCAATCTGGTGAAGCGCTTCGTGCCTTCGATGCAGGACGAGTTGGCAAAGCGGGTTCGAGTGGAGGCGGATCTGAGAGCAGCCATCCAGAAGTCTGAGATCATTCCCTACTATCAACCTCTCGTAGACCTGAAGACGAATAGGATTATCGGCTTCGAGGCGCTGGCAAGCTGGAAGACGGCCTCCGGCGAATTCATCCCACCGAACGAATTCATTCCTGTGGCGGAGGAAGCCGGCCTGATCGTCGAATTGACCGACCAGTTGCTTCGCCACGCCTGCACCGATGCGCTTTCCTGGCCAAGTGAGCTTGTCCTGTCATTCAACCTTTCTCCGATCCAACTGAGCGACCGACTGCTGGGGCTTAGAATTCTCAAGATATTGGGCGATGTCGGTCTGCCGCCGCACAGGGTCGAGCTTGAGGTGACGGAGAGCGCAATCATCCAGGACGCTGTCACTGCACGAATCGTCCTCGACGACCTGGTGAATGCGGGGGTCAGGATTGCTCTCGACGACTTTGGAACAGGTTATTCCAGCCTCTCACAACTATCCAACTACCGGTTCGACAAGATCAAGATCGACAGGAGTTTCGTCTCTTCGTTCGAAACCAATGATAAGCAGGACAAGGTGATCAAGGCTATCATCGCTCTCGGTGTGGGACTTGGCGTGACGATAACCGCCGAGGGCATCGAAGAGGAGAGCCAGCTTCAGCGGCTTCAGGACCTGGGTTGTGACATCGGCCAAGGGTATCTGCTTGGCAGGCCCGCGCCAGCCGAAAAGCTTGCCACAGACCACGTCAGCGCCAGAATTTTGCAACGCGGTTGATGGGGGCGCGGCATGTCGGATTCAGCCGCGAGATGCTGGAGGCTGTCGTCGAACAAGCGCTGTCCACTTGGCCGACCGGCCGTCCATGCTCTCCGAAACGTCATCTTAAAGCTTAAGGGAGAAGCACGCCGGCCGTCGTCGCCTCCGTGACATCCTCGGGTCAAGCGGCGCATCCAACGAAGCATCGTGCGGACGCTGACGCCTCGCCAGCGCCCGGAGCGGCGGCGTTTAGGAGAGCCGCATCCTGAGGTGCCCCGCAGGGGCCTCGAAGGACGGGGCGCGTTGGAGGGTGCCGCGTCCTGGCTCCCTCTTCTCCTCAACGGGGTCCGGAGGACGGGTTAGCGCTAGGGTGACGGGCAGCCATTGAAGCGAACCGGTCAGGAAACCGCTTGACACTTCCGGCATCATGCCCTGAACGCCTAAATCTCTCCCGCCGATGGTCCCCAGACATCCGTCAGCGCAAAACCGTTCGGATGCGGATCGAAAGGGTCCAAGGCCACCTGGGTCAGGCCGAAGGTGAAGCCGCGGCCGGTGATGGTGGGGATGACGGCGGGGCGGCCGGCCACCTCGGTCACCGCCTGGAGGCCGACTTCAAATTCCGAACCGATGATCGACTTCGAGGTGAAGGTGTCGCCGACCTTGGCCTTGCCGCGGGCATAGAGCGTGGCGAGATTGGCGGAGTTGCCGGTGCCGCAGGGCGAGCGGTCGGCCCGGCCCGGCCACATGGTGGTGCAGGTGCGCACCGTGCCGTCGGCTTCCGTATCGCGGAACATCACATAGGCGACGCCCGAGATCGCCGGGATCTCGGGATGGACGACCTTGATGTCGCGGTTGATCAGCTCCTTGAGGATCATGCCGGCCTGGACGAGGCCGGCGGCATTGGCCTTCTCGATCGTCAGACCGATCTGGCCGACATCAACCAGCGCATAGAAGATGCCGCCATAGCAGATATCGGCCTTGATCCTTCCCCAATGCGGCGTGTCGATTGCGACATCGAGATCGTGCACGAAGGAGGGCACCATGGTCAGCCTGACCTTTTCGCAGCGCCCGTCGCGGCAGGTCGCCGTCGCCTTGACGAGGCCGGCGGCGGTTTCGAGCGTGACTATCGTCTCCGGCTCCTTCATCTCGACGATGCCGGATTCGAGCAGTGCCGTGGTGACGCAGATCGAATTCGAGCCGGAGCTCGCATGCGCCTGGTCGGGCTGCAGGATGATGAAGGCGGCGTCCGCCTCCGGGTGTCGTGCCGGCAGCAGCAGGTTGACCGAGCCGATCGGCGCGCCGCGCGGCTCCAGGCAGAGGAAGCGGCGCAGCTCATCACCCTTCGGATCGGTGTTCAGCCAATGCAGCTGGGCGGCAATGGTATCGCCCGGGATCTTCGGCACGCCGCCGATCGCGACGCGGCCGATCTCACCTTCGGCATGGACATCCAGCAACTGGATCGTGCGCTTCCATCTCATATCGAAAACTCCAGATCAGACGTGGCGGGTGACGCCGCCATCAACGCGGATATTCTGGCCGGTGATATAACCCGCGCCGTCGGAGAGCAGGAAGGCCGCGGTCTTGGCGATCTCCTCCACATGGCCGATGCGCTTCATCGGCACCTTCTCGGCGGTCTCGGGCTTGTGGTTGAGGCTGTCGATATAACCCGGCAGGATGCAGTTCATGCGGATATTGTCGGCCGCATAACGATCGGAATAGAGCTTGGTGAAGGCGCCGGCAGCGGCGCGGTAGGTGCAGGAAACCGGGAAGACCAGCGACGGCTCGTAGGCCGCAAAAGTAGTGATGTTGACGAAGGCGCCCTTGCCCTGTTTCAGCATGACCGGCGTCACCAGCCGCGCCATGCGCACCAGCGATAGGATCATCATGTCGGAACCGAGCGTCCAGTTCTCGTCCGAAATATCGAGCAGGTCGCCCTTCGGCGGATGGCCGCTCAGGTTGACGACAGCGTCGATGCGGCCATGGGTCTTCATCGTCAGATCGAAGATCGCCTTGAGATCCTCGGCCTTTTCGGCCACGCCGCGCGAGGCGACACCGCCGAGTTCGGCCGCCAGCTTCTCACAGCTTTCCGAAGGCGACATCAGCGCCAGCTGATAGCCCTGGGCGGAGAGCTCGCGGGCGATCGCCTCGCCCATGCCGCGGCCGCCGCCGGTGATCAGCGCTGCGGGTTTCGTGGTATCGGACATCGGGGCCTCCTAATAGCGGTCTATGCGGAACGGGGTCACATCGAGGGATGGCTTGAGGCCGGTCACCATATCGGCGATCACCAGCGCTGTCGTTGCCGAAAAGGTCAGGCCGAGATGGCCGTGGCCGGTCGCATAAAAAACGCCGGGCATTTTCGACGACGGCGAAATGATCGGGATCGTATCGGGCAGCGCCGGACGATGACCCATCCATTCGGTCGTCTCCTCGACCTTCAGGCCGGGCAACGCGCGCTGGGCATGGCGCACCAGCACCCGCGGACGGCGGAAATCCGGCGCCGCGTCAAGACCGGCGAGCTCGACATTGCCGCCGACACGGATGCCGCCCGCCGTCGGCGTCACCATGAAGGCGCGATGCGGCCAGATCACCGAATAGCGCATCGCGATGCCCGGCTTCATAATCTGCGTGTGATAACCGCGCTCGGTTTCGAGCGGGATCGGCTCACCGAGCTTTTCGGCAAGGAACCGGGTGTGGACGCCGGCGGCAAGCACAACCGAACCCGCCTCGATCCGCCTGCCATCCTCGAGGAGGACGACGGCGGCGCCATCGCCCCTGCGCTCGATATTCCGCACGGTGCCTGAGACAAAGGCCGTGCCCGCAGCCTTTGCGGCGTCGGCGAGTTTCACCACCAGTTGATAGGGGTCGCGGACCGATTTGTTGTCGGGGAGCAGCACGGCCTTGGCGATCGACGATGACAAAGTGGGTTCGTAATATTGGATGGCGCCGTTGCTCAAAACCTCGAATTCGAGGCCATAGCGCTGCATCATGGCGAGATGGCCGCGATCGGCGGCGAATTCCGCCTCCGTCTCGTAGATCGCGAGACATCCTTCCTCCGTCATCAATTCGGGTGCGCCGATCGCCTGGAGCATCTGCCTGAAATCGCCGAGCGCGCGGTTGGACAGGCTCATGCCGGCATCCTCGATCTCTCGCAGACGCGACGGCCGGCCGGCGGCGAGGAAGCGCAGGAACCAGGGCAGCATCCTGGCCGCATAAGACGGCCGCAGCCAGACCGGGCCTTCCGGATCGAGCAGCCAGCCGGGGATCTTTTTCCAGGCCGAAGGGCCGGAACCGGCGGCAAAATCGAGCGCGATGCTTGCCATATTTCCGAAAGAGGTGCCACGGCCCGGCTCGCCCTTGTCGATCAGCGTCACCTCAAAGCCGCGCCGCTGCAGCTCGAAAGCGATCGAGGCGCCGATCACGCCCGCGCCGACGACCGCCACACTCTTCTTCATCTCATCCGCCATGCCATCAACCCATCGCACGGCAGACAGAATTGCCGTCGTGAATCTGATATATCACATCAAGATGCGATGCCTAGAGAATTTCCGCTTTTTCCGAATCACGGAAATTCTCTATCTTTTTGTTTTTTCGCAATTCCGAAACGCAAAACCGCTGTGCACTTTTGCTGGAATTGCTCTGTGGAATTTCTACTGGCTTTCCGGCAGGCCGGCGCCGACGCTGTCGCCGACCGAACCGACGGTATTGTTCATCGACTGGCCGAGACGCTTCAGCTGGGCATCGTAGTTGCGCCGCGTGCGCGGATCGAAGATCGCGATCGGCGTGCTGACGGCGACGCTGACAGCACTTCCGGCCGTCTGGGCAGCGCCCATCGCCACCGCGCCGACGGCCTCTCCGAGCCCGACATTGGAATCGGTGATCGTCTGGCCGGCAATCAGCCGGTCGCCGATCAGCTTCACCACCTCAGGGCTTTCAGCGAACTTGCCGTGGTTCAGCCGGTCGCCGCCCTTGAGCTTGGTGAGATCGAGCACGGTGATGCCGGCCGCCTCGAGCTTGCTGCGATAGGGTTCGACGGAGGGATCGATCTGGCCGAGCCGGTCGACATTACCGGAGATGCGCCGCGACAGCGCCAGAGCCCGGTCGTCCTGCGAGACGAAGATGGTGAAGTGCGGCCTTTCCTTGCCGAGGCTGGCGAACTGGCGGCCGAAGACGTCGACGTCGAGATCCGGTGAAGCGAGGATGACATTGTTGATCTTCGAGGCGACATGACCGTTGCGGATCGCCATCTGCCTGAGCGCTTCGACGGTCAGCCACGTGCCCATCGAATGGGCCATGATGGTGACATCGCTGACAGCAGGATTGGCGGCGGTGCGGGTCAACAATTCCTCCAGCGCGTCGCGGGAATAGTTGGTGCTTTCCTTGTCGTAATTATAATCGAAGATGCTGCCGCGCGACGGCCAGGTGAAGACGACGGGCGCGACGTCGGCATGCGAATCATGCACGATCTGCGCGAAGCGGTAGACGGCATCCTCGTAACGATTGTTGAAGCCGTGGACGAAGACCAGCACCCGACGGCTCTTCGGCATGTGGGACTTCAGCCAGGTCTCGCCGGCCCGCTCACCTTCCAGGGGATCGACGGAAACGGTGACGAAATCGCGCAACGGATCGGCCGGCAGGCGGCTTGGCCATTGCACCTGGCCGACCTTGCGATTGGCTTCCGGCGGAATGGAGACGTCGACGGCATTGACGGCGAGCCCGGTGCCGCGCTCACCGGAGAAAAGCACGGCGGGATTATCGTCGGCAGCACGTGTCGTCGCGACGAGAAGATCGACCTTCGAGGTGCCGGGGGTCACAGTGCCGGCCGCCTGCATGACACCAACCGGCCTGCCGCCGCAGCCGGCGAGCGCCATCGTTGCAATCAGAAGACCTGTCAGAGCCGCGGGCAAGCCGCCTCTTTTGCCGATCATGACCAAACTCCAATCGGTTCACGCACCGGACAGGCGGCGCCCGTTCAAATAGTCCGACGAGGCTTGCCGAGTCAAACCGCGGGCGGTGGAAGCCTATGTTTTGCGCAATCCCTCGTGAAAACCGCAGGACCGGCGTTGCCCGGATCGGCAATTGATCGATTTCGAGGGGAAGAGACTTGGGGAAAAGAAAAAAGCCCGACGCGGGAGGAGGTGCGCCGGGCTCTTGATCCTGACTGACAACTGGGAGGAGGAGTGTTGTCAGTCCGATGTAAGAGCGCTGGGAGGAGGAGTGCGCTGCTTACGAAGATAGTAATAGCCAATTCTTTTGATTCGGAATAGCGAAAATACCGCAATGCAGCAATGCGCTGGACGCAAGGCTTGCCCTCAAAACAACAGGTCACCGCCTCATTTTGCAGCATGTTTGACCAGATGGTCAAAATTATGCCGAAAATTTGCGCCCGGGGATCGCCGATAGGCCTGCCCCTCATCCGGCTGCCGCCACCTTCTCCCCGCTTGCGGGGAGAAGGGGATATGCCGCGACCTTTCCGTTCCCCATTGGCCTCTTGCATGGCACGTCCCCTCTCCCCGTTTTTACGGGGAGAGGGTTAGGGTGAGAGGCAGCTTACTAGCACAAACCGGAAAGCCGTGGGTTTGCCCGTCAAGCCGCCTTGAAGAGCTTGCTGCCTTCGGCGTCGAGGGCGGAGAATTCCTCGTCTGACAGCGTGATATCAACCGCCGCGACGTTTTCCTCGAGATGCTTGACCTTGGAAGTGCCGGGGATCGGCAGCATGACCGGGCTGCGCTTCAGCACCCAGGCGAGCGCGATCTGGCTTGGCGCGGCATTGTGCTTTTTGGCGATCGTATCGAGCAGTGAGCCGGGCTTGGCGAGGTCGCCGGCGGCGAGCGGATACCACGGGATGAAGCCGATATTGTGCTTGGCGCAGTAATCGAGCACGTCTTCGCTGGTGCGATCGACGAGATTGTAGCGGTTCTGGACGGTCGCGACCTTGAAGTGCTTCGAGGCGGCCTCGATGTCGGCAACGGACACCTCGCTCAGACCCGCATGGCGGATGAGGCCGCTATCGAGCAGCGATTTGATCGCATCGAACTGTTCCTTGGCCGGCACCTTCTGATCGATCCTGTGCAGCTGCCAGAGATCGATCTGTTCGACGCCGAGATTGCGCAGGCTCTTATGCGCCTGCTGGATCAGGTATTCCGGACGTCCCACCGGCAGCCAGATATCGGGACCATGGCGGGTCAGGCCGCCCTTGGTGGCGATGACCGACTTGCTGCCATAGGGATGCAGCGCTTCCTTGATCAGCCATTCGGAGACATCGGGGCCGTAGGAATCGGCCGTATCGATGAAGTTGACGCCGAGTTCCGGCAGACGCTTCAGCGTGCGGATGGATTCGGCATGATCGGAAGGCTCGCCCCAGATGCCCTTGCCGGTGACGCGCATGGCGCCGAAACCGAGACGGTTGATCTCGATATCGCCGCCAATCTTGAAGGTGCCTGACTTGGCTGCGTTGTATTGGGCTGCGTTGTAACTGGACATGGTCTTTCCTCTCTTATCAATCAATCATTGAAATCGGTGGAGCGGTCGGAGGCGATTGAACAGCGGCGGCACAGGTGCCGAGGCTTTCAAAGATACCTTCGAGCGCGAATGTCTGCCCTGATCGAAAGCGATGCCCGCCATGGTGATGATCCGCCCATCGTGGGGATCAGCAGAATGCGGCCGCTGCGACGCTTGCACATATAGGACGGCCCAGTTCCGATGAAAGGGCCGTGATGACGGGGATGAGCGGAAACATCGACATCGAACCGACGCTTGGGGAGAGCGCGCGATCCTCAGGCGGTCTGGGTCAAAGCCTGGTCTTTGCCTCGTCGCCGAATTCGGCCAGCATCTTCCAGAGGTCGGCGAAAATCTCCCGGGCGAAATCCTCAAGCGAGGCGCCCGGCGAGCGCTGCTGCCAGAGTTCAGCCCCGACGCGCAGCGCACCGATGACGATTGTCGCAAGGAGGCGCATGCGGGGCCGCTCGAGCGGGTCATTTCCCTTGCGCAGAAGCAGCGCCTCGGCGAGCTTCTGTTCGAGCCGGGCGTATTTCAGCTGATCGCGGGCTTTCAGCGCCGGCGTGCGATGGATGAGTTCGCCAAGCGCCAGGCCAGGCTCGTCGACGGAGGCAATGACGGTTGCAGTGATTGCCGCCTCGACCGCCGCGACCGAGGATTCTGCCGACGGCCTTGCTGCGACCGCCGCCATCAGGCGATCGGCGAAGGCATCCTGCCAGGCGAAAACCACCTCTTCCTTGGAGGGGAAATAATCGAAGAAACTGCGCTTGGAGACGTCGGCCGCCTCGGTGATGTCCTCGATCGTCGTGGCCTCAAAGCCGCGCTGCAGAAAAAGGGTCATCGCCGCCTGCTCGATGCGCTCGCGCGTCTGCCGCCGCTTGCGTTCCCGCCTGCCTTCGGTGGTCTCCGTCCGCTTGTTCTCAGCCATTCCGGCCCGGCATCATCGTTCAGCCGCCGGTTTCGTTGGAAAAGGCGGCGACGTCGTCGATTTCAGTCTCACTCTGGCGATAGCCGATGCGATCGCGCGACAGTTCCAGCGGCTTGCTGCGCGAAATCCGGTAGACGGAGGCCGGCGGCAGGTTGCGCACCGTGCCGCCGATGCGCACCGCCTTCAGGCCGAGACGGTCGAGGATCGGCCGCGGCACCGGGCAGCGCGGACCATAGGTAAACTGATAAACGGCCCCGCCCGGCCGCATATAGGCAAAGGCGCCAGCCATGATCGAGGCGATCTTGCGCGGCGACATGGACAAAAGCGGCAGGCCGCTGACGACTGCGCCGACCGGTTCGCCCTCGAAAATATCGGCATGGGCGAGATGGGCCGCATCCATCTGCAACACGCGCGCCGTCGGGAACCGCGCCTGCAGCGAATTGATGAACTCGGGACCATACTCGATCAGCGTCAGATCCGCCTCGCTCACCCCGCGCGCCAGAAGCGCCCGTGTGAAGACGCCGGTTCCTGGGCCGAGTTCGATGATCGGACCGTCGAGTGCGGCAATTTCACTGGTCATGATCCTGGCAAGCGAATCCCCCGACGGCGCGATGGCCGCGACCCGAAGCGGGTTGCTGATCCAGGAGCGGAAAAAATGCAGGAAATCGGAGCATGCGGCCTTTGCAGTCATGATTATCCCACCTGTCTGAAATTCGATTGATTACGAAATGCGACCATCGCGGCGAGCATGGCAATTCCAAGGCAAGGGCGTCAATCGCTCTTGGCTGCGGCTTTTCGCAACACCACTGTCACCAGTTTGCTTGATTCTGTACTTATTGCATTTTTGCATTCAGCGCAACATTTTCCAGGGGGCGACAATCGACCCAGCGCAACCAGTCACCCCGCATGCGAAAGGGCGACCCTGAGGCCGCCCCTTCAGCCCATTGCGGCCGCTCACGATCGCGAAAACGCCGAGCGTCTCGTCAGTAGTTGCAGCTGGAGCTGCTGGTCGGGTTGAAGCCGAGCTTGCAATCCATGTTGAGCGGCTTCTTCGGGTTCGTCATATAATGTGTCGAGCCCATGGTTTCCGAGGCGCGCTCGCCGATCGAACCGGTCGTGCGCCTGTCGTGCTCAACCTTGGTTTCTTGTTGGGCAACCGGACGCGTGGCTGCACCCTGCTCTGTCGCGCTCGACTGGAGGGGAGCTGCCGCGGCCGAGAAGGCCGAGAGGCCGAGGATTGCGCCGAAGGCAGCGGCCATCAGGCCGTGCTTGAAAGTCGTGGTCATAATCGTCTCCTTGGGAGGATTCGGGGAATTTACGCCCCGGAGTTAGGAAGGCGATCTGTCACATACTACGGTGCCAAAGCAGAGGTCACGGACATGTGAGCGGCGACCCGATCGAGAAAAAGGCGGCTCATCGCCGCCTTTTTCATTTGCCGGCTCAATAGCCGTTATCACAGGGCATGCTGCCGGGACCGATCGATCCGGAAAACGTAGGGTTGCACATTTCCGGAGCTGCCGACCTGTTGACCGGCTGGCGGACGATAGAGCCCGTGGTGCCGGCCTCGACGCCGAAGGCGCCAAGCGGATACCAGTAGCCATCGGAGCGGCGGCGGGTGCCAGGGCGCTCGGTGCGGAAGCCCTGATAGCCATGCCAGGACCCGGCATGTGGTTTATATTGCACCATTTTCACGTCCGAGACAGCAGGCGGCCGAACCGTCTCGAGGGGTGCGGCTCGCGCGGGGACGATCGACGCGAGGGCGAGAAGGGCGCCGAGTGCGGCGGTGGAAGGGGTGAGACTAAGCATCTTCATGATAAACCCTCCTTACTGGATTTATCTCGAGAGAATGCCTTTCCCAGGTGCGGAGTTCCGCCGTTGCCTGCAACTTCCAAAACTCGTGATTGCAGGCGATCCGGCGTGACTAAATCGCCGAAAAACGTGAAAAGTCGCGATCAGGAAGAGGGCTCAGACGGCGCTGGCGGGAAACGTGAATTCTCCGTTCTCAATTCGCGTATAATGTCCGGTAGCCCTGGCCGGAGAGGCAGGCGACATATTGGCGATGGGCGGCGGCGCGCGCAATCGTTTCGGCCTCCAGCTCATCAGCCTGAGCATATCCGGTCAATTGGGCGCGCAGCTGGTACTGCTTCCTCGCCTCGTCATACATGGCGTTGCCGTCGGTCATGCACAGGCCGTGCGCAACAGCAGGCGGATTGACCGGCACGCCGACCGCCAGGAGCACGGGATCATTGGCATGGTCGATGCAGCCGCCAAGGGCCGTCATCATCGCCAGGACAGCCAGAGCCCGAAAAATTCCCACCGTCATGCATTCCTCCGGCTGAAGCGCCTTAAAGATCATCAAACCTGCGGATACATCAGGAAGGTTGCGCGAAACTAGGCTGACGGATTGCCTGCGAATTCCGACCGGGGGTCGGGAGACGGAGTTCCTGATCGTGGCCAAATGCCTTCGCAGGGATATCCCACCAAGATCTATATAGCACTTCGGAATCTCGAAATTGGTTGCGGCATTGAATTCATTGCCTGTTTCTCCATCTGCACCGCTCACGAAGCGCGGCGGATTTCGGAATCCCGAAGCGGGGGGATTTCGGGATTCCGAAGTGGGATTTTTTTCTTCCTGCCGATGCGCCCGCGTTTGTCGGCGGCAATCTTGCGGTCGGTCTCGGACCATTTCCGGCACCTTTCCGCCGTGCATCGCTTCCACTCGTCGGTGGGTGGCGCACCTTCATGGTCGCCGACAAAAGTCAGCGTGAACCGGTTGGGATGCGCGACACCGCTGCCCGCCCGGCCGCGGCGAACTTTTATCAGCCCCTTATATTCGAGCTCATCGAGCGCATCGGCCACATATTCGCCGGTGACGCCGTAGGACACGAACTGAGGATGGGTCACGACAAGCTTGCCGTTCTCAAGGGCTGCGTGCGAGGTGTGCTCGATGACAATGCGGAAGAAAGCGCGGCAGGCATTGGCGCTCAATGTCGTGAAGGCCGGAGATTCCAGCAGCTGAATGGTGAACCACTGCCAGCGAAGGCTGCCGTCATCGCGCCCGCTTTCTTCCGATCTGGGCGGAGCGGTATGCTTGCGCACCATCGCCCGCGTCTTGCCGGCACTGGTTCGGCTCTTGTCACGAGGGTTGAATTCCGCCATCAGCCCATCGCCCCCGTCGCTGGCCGATCCTTCGGCAATCTGCCTGTGCTGCGAGACCGGCAATTCTGTTCATAAAGCGAGCGACGGCCCCGGCTCGTCCGGGCGACCACCTCGCCGATAGGGAAAAATTTGCTCGACATCCGGCATTCCATGGTTGCAATTCCGGGCAATCGAGCGCAAGAACGATCCATGAACTAGGAAAATATTCTTAGTTTTGATCTTATATTCTCCGGTTGCGTCTGCTAGGATCAGGGCACTGAATCTCAAGGATAGGAGCGCGATGCGAATGATCGGCATGGGGGAAAAGAGCGTGGTGGTTTGCGGCAAGCGATTGCTGGCCTTATTTTCGATCTTACTGGCAAGCGCCGTCCAGGCCTTTCCCTGCGATCAGCCGGTCGTGATCTCGAATTGGTCGTTCTGTGCGACCGGCAATGTGAGCGCTGAGGGCGGCGCCGCTGATTGGAAAATCGTTCCCGCATGGACTCACCAGGACGCCATAAGCGCGTATTTCGGAAACGATCCGCGGCTCTTGGCAAACCACGGGCTTTGCAACGCCAAATTCCGTCGCGTCGTCCTCTGCCAGCCGGGATGGCAAACGGGCAACCCGGATGAGTGCTCATATCTGGTTTGCAGCGGCTTTTACTCATCCTTGTTCGGGAAGGAAGAAAGGGAAGCCTATGAGAGAGACCACCCGACCGCTCAATAGTTTTTCGCTTCGCTGTCTTGGGGCAGACTAGAGCGGCCGATGAGACGTGCTTAACCTTGATCTCTCGATCTCGATCTTGAAAACCTGAAACAGTTTCGCGCAGAACGATTATCGCAGCGTCGGCACTACCCGTCCTCCTCATCGGCAAATATGCTCGCTGTCGGCAGTCGGAAGGCGCCGCAACCTTCGATGTTCAGGAGCCTTGCCAGCATGACATCATTGTACTGGAAGAGATTGGTCTGGTTTTGCCTGTGCCTCACACTCTCCCATCCGGCATGGTCCGCCGGCGGCATCGAGATCCCGGGCTACGCGCCGGCGACGGGAGTCGAGCGCAGCTACCGCGTTCAAAAAGCGACCGAGACCGATATGTCGTTCTGGTTCAACAAGCCAGGCGCCTCGGCCATAACGGTGCGCGGCGCGTTTCGCCAGCGTATGACGGTCCTATCGCGGAATGAAGACGGCATGCGGGTCCGCTGGTCCCTCAGCGCCGATTTGCCGGAAGGCATGGCAAGCCTTGCCGACAGCTATCAGATGAACCTGCTCTATCGGAATTCCCTCACGGCCTATGGCACCGCTGCGCTCGAACTCGAAACCGACCTGAACGGCAACCCGCGCGATCTCTCCGGTGTCGATCAGATCGTGGCGCGCATGCGGGCGATGGCGGCCGATGGACCGGGTGGCGTTCCCGCGGCTGGCGCCTCTGCGGCGCGGCAAAGCGGGGTCTACGACATCATCGCCAAGCTGGAGGCAAACCCTCTTCAGATCGTTGCGGCCTTGGTGCCGGAGGCGCAACTGCTTGCCACAGGGCAATCCTATCAGGCGGAGGCGATGGAGATTGGCCAGGCCTCGGCGACCTCCCGGGACGAGGATTATGGCGGCGTCAGTGTCCCGGTGACTTCGACCTGGACCCTGGAATCCATCGACGCGACCGCAGGCACGGCAACCCTTTCCCTGTCGGAGGAAACCGACGCCGCAGCGTTAAGCCAGTCGCAGCAGCCGGCGATCGAAAATTTGATGAACAGCTTTGCCGAGCGGGCAAAGAGCCTCACGGCCGATCAGCTGGCTTCCGTCAAACGCGCCAGCAAGAGCCGAAGCGTCGAGCTCGTGGTGTCCCTGAACGATGGTTCGACGCTCGAAGCGTCGGAGATCGTGACCGCTACGACAGGAGGGACGACGTTGCGCACCTACACCCACATCCAACGCGAGGATATGCCGGCCAGCTTGCCGCTCCCCGCCGTGCTGACGGCAAAAGAGTTGCAGACGCCCGATTTGCATATCGAGCCGCTGCCATCGGCCAAGGCCAAGCCGGGCATCCTGGATGAGCTTTCGACACCGCCTGCGCCACCAACGGCATCGCAGGATACGACCGTTGCTGCAGACAATGACGGACCGAAGGCGATCGCGCCTGTCTCGCTTGAGGTGAAGAGTGCGGAGGTAACCCTCTCCCCCGTGTCCTACGACCATGGCCTGAACATCGTGCTCACCCCGGAAAGCGCTGCCACATTTCGCGATTTCACGCAGGCGATATTGGGACGGCAAACGCAGATGCTGATCAACGACAAGGTCGTCATGGAACCCTGGATGAGGGAGCCGATCATGGATGGTCGCATCGTTCTGGCGGGAACGGATAGGAAAGATTTGGAAGCGCTGGCGGAACAGTTGAGGGTCCCCGGGGCCAAGATTCTCGTCCGGTTACGCCCATGAGGGCGCCAGCTGCCGCGTGCAGGCGAGCTGCCCTTCATCTCAGCCGCTGGTCGGTCGCCGACGGCAAAATAAAAGGGTGAACGGCGCGGGGCTTCAATCCTTCACTTCAGACGTATCAGAGGTTCATCAGCACGGTCAGGCGGAAAGAGAAGAGTGGAGCCGAGAGATTAAACTTTGGGTAGCATAATTACTTCGAATCCCCTAGGCATTCGCAACAAGCGAATCCGCGACAGCTACTCTCTCGGGAATATTCCATGCGCAACGCTCAATTCATTCGCCACGCTGCCTTCTCCGCATGCGTCGCTTTTGTGGCACTTCAGGCCGGGCAGGTTCTGGCCGATTCGGCCAACGACAAGTTCTTTGACGCAGCCCTTTGCAAGCCACCCTATACGATGACCTCGGCAATGAAGATCTATGATGTCGTGGAAGCTTTGGCCAAGCCGGACACATCATCCTTGGGCGCGGCGATCTACACTATTCCCCACCAGATCGGTCGGGAAGGCTTTAAATCGAACGAGATTTTCTTTGCTAGCAACGCTGTTGGTGTCTTGATCGAGGGCGAACGCGCCGACGATCTGGCCGCAAAATACGGTTTGAAGCGGGAGACCTCGGACCTGCTCGGCACATCCACGAAGGGCTATTCGCTTGAACTTCCTGCAGATCTGCAGCCGGAACCGGGAATGGCCGGGCCTGGAAAGGTCTCTATCGTTGCCCGCCAAGGCGACGCCTTGCCCGGCAAGACATTGCTGGCGTGTGAATTCGTTCAGGGGTTCTAAGAGGCGTCGCATCAGTGCGCAAAACGGCGGCCCGAAACCCTTTTCGAAAGGCACATCCCTGCAGTTCACTGATCGAGAAAAGCATCTGGTTCATACCGCACTCGCCACGCCGGATGAATCGCCCTATGTGTGCAGGCTGCAGCGGCGGAGAGCACGCAGCGGAGGTTCTGAGATCATGCAAACCATTTGGAAGAAGCCGGTAACACTCGCCCTTGAAGGCCCGGATCAGTGGGTGGTGATCCAGACGACCCAGGCCGCAACATGGGCGCTGGTTGAGGACTGGCCGACCGAAGAAGGCCCCGCCTTGGATAGGGCCTGTGCGGTTTGCGCGGATGTGATGTCGGGCAAACGGAACCGGGAAGAGGCGCGACAGGCGTTCATCGACGCTGCGATCGAAGCCGGAATACCCATCAAAGAATGAGGCCACGACCCGTGCGGCGTCCTATTTGGCGCCGGACGGCGAGCGTCATTCGGCCCGCCATCCAGCGTGATGATGCAGAGACTATACGCGTTCAGCCATCATAATGTCCCGACAATGCCGCATCCGCAGACTTGACAGCCACGGCCAGATTGACGCCTTTCGTCACGATTGCCCCGGTCGAGCGAAGGTCGGTGACCGCTTTCAGCCCGCCCGACTTGGGAGACGGAAGAGGCACGACGGTGCCGGCGTCCAGATCGGCGACCCACAGAGCATCATCGCCTTCCACACTAATAACAACAACTCTAGCCATGCTTTTTCCCTCTTCTAATGATTGGTGTTTAAAATCCAGCTTTCTTCAGGCCTTCTCGGTAAAGATCCTTGTGCCATTGCTCCTTACTCGGAACCGCAGACAGCCATTTGTCCACATCGAAGTCCGGGTTGACTTCGCGAAACCTCCTGACGAAGATCCGCGCCTTGTCCTGATGGCCCAACATGGCCCAGCTTGCCGCTGATAGCCTGTCGGCCAGACTGGCATCGGCCATTTGCCCAATGTAATCCAGCGAAGCCTCGAATTCGCCAAGGGCATAATTTGCGCCGGCAGCGGTCCAGAAATAGGTGTCGGGACTGAGCGGGTTCAGCTCAATTGCCCGCTCGATCTTTCGCAAGGCGATTGCAGGGAGCGAACAATGAACCAAAGTGTCCGCGTAGTCGGCAATAACATCCGCATAATGCGGGGCAAGGCTCTCCGCCACTTCCATTGCCTCGGCACTTTCGTCAAATGCACCCTGCAACAATTTCGCCACGCCAAACTCGCGGTATCCATCGGCAAAATCCGCACGCGTTTCGGTGGCCTGCTTTGCCAAGGTCTCTGCCGTTTTCAACAGATCGATATCACCCCGCGCGGTCAACAACCATTCCTTGGAGTAAGTCCGCGCCATCGAACTCAGCGCCGGTGCGAAATCGGGGCTGAGGCTGAGTGCGGCTTTCATCTCCTTGCGCGCGCGCCGTAGGTTCGGAAGCGTCAGCCGCGCCAGATGCCGCCTGCCGACGAGATATCGATGGTAGGCCGCGGGGTTCAGATCCTCGCGCAACGCCTCATGGCGCTCGATTTCGCTGGATATGGAAAGAGCAATCCGTCGAGAGACAGTCCTTCTGTCTTTGACAAGGTCCCGATGATCGAGGCTGAATCTCTCTGCCCAGACAATTTGATTCTGGTCAAAAAAGATCAATTGGGCGAACAGGGTGACGTCATCGCCCGCATTGCTGATCCGAGTGTCGAGAATGTAGTTGACGTGATGTCGTTCGAAGAAGGCCTTCTGGGTCTCCATGTGGTGGCCGATTTGCACCGCCGAATATGGGGCTATGACCTGCAGGCTGTTGAATGCGCAAAATCCAATCGTGATATCCTCCACCAAAGACGCAGCTAAAAATCCGGCTTGGGGATGAATGGATTGATTTCTGGGTGGAAGCAGCACCAGGCGAGGAATTGCAATGCTGACGTCCTCGGGCTCAAGGGAAACAGCCGTTGCGTGTTTTTCCCTCGACGGCACCAACGCCGGGCGAACGGGTTTTGTGTCAGCGCCGTCGGATGCGCCGCGTACCGCGATCCCTCGCGAAATCGAAATACGCCGCTGTTCGAAATGGTTACGAAGAGATTCAACTTCTTCCTCCGCCTTGAATATCTCTATCAGCAGCTGCAGCGTATCCGGATCCTTCGGTTCCGTCCGAAACAGGATGATTGCGGCCTTTCGCAGAAGTTCGGATTCCGTTCTCGACTGCGCTCGTCGAGATATCGTTTTCAATGTATTTGCGAGAAGGTCGATATGACATTTTTCGCGCTCGGCAAGCCACTGCTGAAACTCGCGGCTGTGGCAGTGAACCGGCCCCAGAAAGGGCTGGTTCAGCAGCTTCACAAGATGCTTAAGCAGGGGGAACGACGCGACCGCTTCGTCGGTCTCGGATAGTAGAAGGTCGGAAGACAGAGACCCGCGGTCAAGAGAGACCATATTCCCCTGGGATGAGAGAATGTTTATTCCGAGTTCGGCCTGACGGGCCTTTATTCTCGAAATGAGCTTACGCAAAGTCGAAAGCGCAACGTCCCTATCGGCATCGCCCCACAGGAAACGAGCCAAGGTCGTTCGATCCGCCGAACCTTCACCGGTCGTCAACAAATAGACGAGAAGCAGCAAACCTTTCTCGGGAAAGGCAACGAGGCTCCCCTCCCCGTCAACGAGTTGCAACCTGCCAAAGGTGTTCAGAACAAAAGCCATTTTGCCTTTACGTCACCACGTACCCGGGCATCCACAGGAAAAATGAAATGCACGCACTGCAATAATAAAGTCGCGAATTCGTTACGCGGCGGGCACTTTGTCCCAATGTCCTACGAAATTCAATATGCGCGTGAGACCCAAAAGTTGCGTTATGCTTGAGATCCTCGCCATTGCGAATAGATTTTTCGCAAACCAGCTAATTTCCGGTTATCTTTAGAAGAATTCTATATGTAAGATCGTTTTCTCAACCACCTTCGATAGCGGATGTTTGCGCATTTTCCGCGGGGCTGAAGATATCCTCAGGCAAAATTACTGCAAAACCGAGAACCAAAATCAATCAATTGAACAGCCCTACTTGCGCTGTTGTTAATGAAACTTCCAGCTGATCGCCCGAACGAAGACAAGCGTCGGCAAAGCGCCTGGAACGGCGAATTTCTTCCCGCGGTTCAGCAGGTCGTCGCAGATTTTCGATGAAAAGAGAAATGGCGCACCCGAAGAGATTCGAACTCCTGACCCCCAGATTCGTAGTCTGGTGCTCTATCCAGCTGAGCTACGGGTGCGTGCAAAATGCGGCGGTGCCGCTTGCGTGGCGATCCTCTAAAACGTCCTTCGGGACAATGCAAGAGCATTTCTGAAAAAATCGCTTCTTTGTCTGCCCGCAGCCGCACCTTGCGCAACCCCGTCACTTTTCGATGTGCGCCCGGCTGCGGTAATCCTCCAGTGAAACCGGGCGATCGGGGATCTCGATGCGGAACTGCGTGCCGACCGTCGGTTTTTCCACCAGCGCGATCGTGCCGCCATGGGCAAGCACCAGTTCGCGGGCGATGGTGAGGCCGAGGCCGGTGCCGCCGGAGCGGGCCGAGCCACGGAAGGCGGCAAAGAGGTTCTGGCGCGCCTTCAGCGGCATGCCGGGGCCGGTATCATCCACGGTGATGCTGACGACGCTGCCGACACGCTGGGCGGAGACGGTGATGCGCCTGACGGAGCCCGGGCCGCCCTCGCCTGGCGAGGTCAGCGCCTGCAGCGCGTTGCGGCAGAGATTGTGGATGACGCGGAAAAGCTGTTCGCCATCGGCATCGACCTCAAGCTCGGCGCCGATCTGCTCTGCGAATTCGATGCCGCTTTGCGGATCGATCGCCAGCATGTCCTTGACGTCCTGGGTCAGTTCCAACAGGCGGATATGGCGGCGGCGTGGTGCGGATTCGCTCGCCTTGCCGTAAGACAGCACCTCGGTGGTGTAACCGACGGCGCGGTCGATGGTGCGCAAGAGCTTCGGGGCGAAGCTCTTCACCATCGGGTCATCGACATCGACCAACCGGTCCGACATCAGCTGCGCAGACGCCAGAATATTGCGCATGTCGTGATTGATCTTGGAGACGGCGAGGCCGAGTGCTGCCAGGTTCTTCTGCTGCTTCAGCGTCTTTTGCAGCTCCATCTGCATCGAGGTGAGGTTGCGGCCGGCGACCGCCAGTTCGTCGCGGCCGCCGTCGCCGATATAGATATGGGCCGGGTTGTCGGGATCGGAGGAGAATTGCTGCATGCTGCCGGTCAGCCGGCGGATCGGGCCGATGAGGATGCGGTTGATCGCAAAGAAGATCAGCGTCGCCGTAAAAAACGAGATCAACACCGACAGCAACAGGACATTGCGGGAATAGACGAACATCGCCCTGCGCAGCGGCCTGTCCTTCATCACCACCTCGACGCCGGTATTGGTGTCGCCGACGGGACCATAGACGCGGATCATCCTGCCGCCGCCGAAGACCAGCGTGTCGAGCGCATCGCGGATTGCCGTCACCGGCGGCACATCGGTGAGATCGTAGGCCTCATCGACGGAGGTCGGCATATCGGTCGTCGCCAGCAGCCGCGAGGTGCCGTCCTTGCGCAGCACGATCGCCTTGGTGCCGGTCGCCTCCAGCGTCTCTTTCTGCAGCGCGCGCGGCAGTTCGACCGGCTGTAGCCCATCGATGACGATGGCGGCGGCAGCGGCCGTATTCAGCCTGTCCTGCAGCCAGCGCACGCGCATGCTGGCGACCGAGGGGAAGAAGATCAGGATTTCGGCGAGCATGATAAAGACGACGGTGAGCCAGAGCAGCTTGCCGGAAAGGCCGCCGAACAGGCCGGCAGACGCGCACGGCGCCCTTGCGGCCTCGCCGGCCGCCGGGTTTTCCGCCGAAGGATTATCGCCCTGATCTTGGTTCGGCATTCTGGTCTCGCCCGATCGGCAGCACTTCAGCCGCCCTTACCGTTGAGCTCTATATTAGACCAAGATGCTCCGCTTTCAAATCTTTGCGAGCAGCGTCATGTCGCCACAAGAAAACGCCGCCCGGAGGCGGCGTTCGAAGGCGCGTGATCAGTAAAGCTTAAAACTCTTCCCAGCTCTGTTCGGCTGCGGCCGCATTGCCGCCGAAGGCGCGGGCGACCTTGGCGATTGCGCGGCGGGCGGGCGAGGCGACCGGCCGATGCGGCTCGTTGCGGACGAGCGCCGCGGGTGCCGGCGCATCATCCGACAGTTTGAAGCGGGCAATGAGGCGCACCAGGCCACCGGCTTCGGCCGAAAGCCTGTGCGTGGCGGCAGAGGTCTCTTCCACCATCGCAGCGTTCTGCTGCGTCACCTGGTCCATCTGGTTGACGGCGGTATTGACTTCCTTGAGGCCGGTCGACTGTTCGGTCGCAGCCGTCGCGATCGAATGGATATGGTCGTTGATGGCGATGACGCGGGTGCCGATTTCAGCCAGCGCCTCTCCGGTCGCCTGGACCAGCTTGACGCCAACCTGCACCTCGTTGCCCGATTTGGTGATCAGCGCCTTGATGTCCTTGGCAGCCGTTGCCGAACGCTGGGCCAATTCCCGCACTTCCTGCGCCACCACCGCGAAGCCCTTTCCGGCATCGCCGGCGCGTGCCGCCTCGACGCCGGCATTCAGCGCCAGCAAGTTGGTCTGGAAGGCGATCTCATCGATGACGTTGATGATCTGGCTGATTTCGCGCGAGGCCTGCTCGATCCGGCCCATGGCCTCGACGGCATTGCGCACGACGACGCCGGAGCGGCCGGCATTCTCCTTGGCTTCGGACACCATGATGGTGGCTTCATGCGCCCGCTCGGTGGAATTCTGGACGACGGCGGTGATCTCGTCGAGTGCCGCTGAGGTCTCTTCGAGGGCGGCTGCCTGCTGCTCGGTGCGCTTCGACAGGTCGTCGCTGGCATTGCGCAGCTCGGCGGTGTTGCCGTTCATCGCTTCCGTCGTCTCGCGCACTTCGCGCATCGTCGCCTGCAGGGTGACGAAGGTATTGTTGACGTTCTGCTGCAGCTCGGCGAAGGCGCCCTGGAAGCTGCCGCTCATCTTCTGGGTGAGGTCGCCTTCGGCAAGGCTTGCGACGACGCGGCGGGTCTCGCCGATGCCTGCATCGACGCTCGACAGCAGCGTGTTGATGTTGCCGGCAAACTGGTTGAGGTTATCGTCCTCGTAGTCCTTGCTGATGCGATGGCCGAAATCGCCGGCCGCGGCCGCTGCCACGACGACGGACATGCTCGACTGCAAGTCGTCGCTCTTGGCGCGCATCGCCGCCTCCTGGGCGTTCAAGCGCTTGATGGCCAGGCCGTTCGCCTTGAACACCGCAACCGCTGCGGCCATCTCGCCGATTTCGTCCTGACGGCCAGCAAAGGGGACCTCGGCGTCGAAATTGCCGTCGGCGACTTCCTTGATCGCATGGGTGACACGCTTGATCGGTCGGCTGAGATGGCTGGTGCCGATATAGAAGCCCATGCCGACGCCGACCGCGATGCCGATGCCGGTGATGCTGAGCACGAGCATCAGCACCCAGGAGCGGAAGCTCTCGATCTCGGCGTTGACGGTTTCCAGCGCTGCCTTGTCGGTGGCGACGACAGCGTCGATTTCCGCCTGGAATGCCTTGCGGTTGGCGCGGTTGGCGTCATTGTTGCCCTGTTGGCCGGCGGCTTCGGGGCCGACTTCCGTGCCGAGGCGGACCGTTTCCGTGCGGAAGGTGCGGAATTCCGCGGCGCGGGCGACAAGCTTGGCAAAATCGGCCTTCTGGCTCTCGGGAACGAGCGGCGCCCAGCCCGAGATGACCTTGTCGATCTCGTCGAGATCGGCCATCAGGCCCTTGGCGAAGTTCGGCGTATCCTTGATCGTTTTGGCGGCATAGATGCCGCGCGCCTCCATGACCACCGCCGTGACGAAACGGTTGAGCCGCTCGCCGGCATAGGCGCGGGCTGCGGCATGCTCATAAGCCGTCAGGTTGCGACTGTATTCGTGCATGGCGGACAATGCCGTTGCGCCGATCAGAAGTGCGACCGCGCCCATCACGCAAACCAGCAGATTAATTTTGCCCCGGATCTTCAATGCAATGCCTCCTAGCTACGCCACTGCCTGGAAAGCAAATTCCCAGTCGATGCGATGAATATCGGCGAAATTTATTAAAGTTAGATTTCTAATATTTACGATTGTGGCTTCTGAAATGATCCATGCCGAATGCGGTCGGGACCCGTAAGCGCCTGAAAACCGGGGCTATCGATCTGCCGCGATGAAAACTACAACCACTCGGGGCAGGCCTTATTTCTTAACACCAGAGTGCGAAAATACTTTCGGGCCGGCTGCGCAGAGTGAAATTATCAGGCATAATTGACTTTTACAGGCTTCATCCTTATAAGCCCGCGCACGTTCGGTCACTCAAGCCTTTCATGGCTCGCCCGTTCGAAAAACAACGCTCCTTGCATTATGCAAATTCAAGAAGGGCCGCACTCCGCGGTGTTTAAAATAAATGAAGCGTACCTACCAACCATCCAAGCTTGTTCGCAAGCGTCGCCACGGTTTCCGTGCGCGCATGTCCACGAAGGGTGGCCGCAAGGTCATCGCAGCCCGCCGCGCGCAGGGCCGCAATCGTCTGTCGGCGTAAGCCGGGCTGCCCGGTAAGAGATGGCGGGCGAATTGACGATCAGTGAGAAGAAACACACTGTCGGGCGGCTGAAGAGCCGCCCGCAGTTTCTTGCCGCGCGCGAGGGCGAAAAACGCCGGGGCGGCCTTTTCCTTCTCGAAGTCCTCGACCGGAAGGAACCCGACAGCCAGGCACGCGTCGGTTTTACAGTCACCAAAAAACATGGCAACGCGGTCGAACGGAACCGCATGCGCCGCCGCCTGAAAGAGGCGGTGCGGCTTCATGCGGGGTTTGCAATGCAGCCCGGACACGACTATGTGGTTGTCGCGCGCAGGGACGTGCTTGACGCGTCCTTCCAGGAATTGGCCGCGGAACTGAAATCCCGCGTGGAAACCAGGCCGAAACACCGGCGCTCCGGAGACGGACGCCCCAGGAACGTATGATGGAAAACAACCGCAATTACTTCATTGCGATCGCTCTCTCGGTGCTGATCGTCCTCGGCTGGCAATTTCTCTATATGAATCCGCGCATCGAGGCCCAGCGCAAGGCGCAGGAAGCCCAGAAGGCGCAGCAGCAGACCGAGCAGGTGCAGCAGCCGGCAGCAGGCGGTCAGACGCCGGCCCAGCCGAGCGGTGCGGCACCTACCAGCCAGGCGGCCGCAACAGCGACGCTCGAGCAGGCGCTGGCAAAGAGCCCGCGCGTCGTCATCGACACTGCTGCCCTCTCCGGCTCGATCAACCTTACCGGCGCCCGCCTCGACGACCTGAAGCTCAAGGGCTACCACGAGACCGTCGACGACTCGAGCCCGATCATCACGCTGTTCAGCCCGGCCGAAACCAAGGACGGTTACTTCACCGAGCTCGGCTATATCGGCAGTGACGCGACGGGCAGCGTTCCCGGTCCCTCGACGCTCTGGACGGCTCCGGAAGGCGCCAAGCTCACCGAAAAGACGCCGGTGACGCTTTCCTACACCAATGACAAGGGCCTGACGTTCACCCGTACGATTTCCGTCGACGAACGCTACATGTTCACCGTCGCCGACAAGATCGAGAATGCCGGCCAGGCGCCCGCCGCGCTCAATTCTTACGGCCGCGTGACACGCTACAACAAGCCGACGACGCCCTCCGTCTACGTGCTGCATGAAGGCTTCATCGGCGTCATCGGCGATGACGGACTCGTCGAAACCAAATATGCCGCCGCCGAAAAGGAAGCCGTCAAGCCGGCCAAATCCACCGGTGGCTGGCTCGGCATTACCGACAAATACTGGGCCGCGACGATCGTTCCACCGCAGAGCGCTCCCTATGAGGCAAGCTTCTCGCATTTTGCCGATGGTCAGCCGCGCTATCAGGCCGACTACAAGGAAGATGCCTTCACCGTTGCGCCGGGCCAATCGATCGAACTAAAGAACCTCGTCTTCGCCGGCGCCAAGGAAGTGCCCGTCATCGACGGTTATGAGGCCAGCTACTCGATCCCGAAATTCGACCGGCTGATCGACTGGGGCTGGTTCTATTTCATCACCAAGCCGATGTTCAAGCTGATGGACTTCTTCTTCCGCTACTTCGGCAATTTCGGCGTCGCGATCCTGTGCACCACGATCGTCGTCAAGGCTCTGTTCTTCCCGCTCGCCAGCAAGCAGTACGCTTCGATGGCGAACATGAAGCGCATGCAGCCGAAGATGGAGGAGCTGAAGGCGAAATTCGCCGACGACCGCATGGGGCTGCAGCAGGCGACGATGCAGCTCTACAAGGAAGAGAAGATCAATCCGATCGCCGGCTGCTGGCCAGTGGCGCTGCAGATCCCGATCTTCTTCTCGCTCTACAAGGTGATCTACATCACCATCGAAATGCGGCACGCGCCGTTCTTCGGTTGGATCAAGGATCTTTCGGCGCCCGATCCGACGACGATCGTCAATCTGTTCGGCCTGCTGCCCTTCGAGGCGCCGACCATTCTGCATCTCGGCGTCTGGCCGCTGATCATGGGCATCACGATGTTCTTGCAGATGCGCATGAACCCGACGCCGCCCGATCCGACGCAGGCGATGATCTTCACCTGGATGCCGCTGGTATTCATGTTCATGCTGGCAAGCTTCCCGGCCGGCTTGGTCATCTACTGGGCCTGGAACAACACGCTCTCGGTGGCGCAGCAGTCGGTGATCATGAAGCGCCACGGCGTCAAAGTTGAACTCTTCGACAATCTGAAGGGTCTGTTTCGACGAAAAACGGCGCCGTCGAAATGATGCTTGCCAAGCCCCGCTCCGGCGGGGCTTTTCTTTTCCGGCAGCGGAAGAAGGAGGCAAAGCAATAGGCTGCAGCGGCCTCGAAGCTTGACATCCGCCCGCAAAACCACGAAGCCCGGTAAAAGACCCAACCCAAAGATTGCAGAGCCCGCATGCCCGAAACCGAAAAGCCGCTCTTCGGCCACCCATGGATCTTCATCCGCGGCGTACCGTCCCTGAACTTCCTGCCGCCGGAAGGGCCGTTGGAAGTGGCCTTTGCCGGTCGCTCGAATGTCGGCAAATCCTCGCTGATCAATGCGCTGGTCGGCCAGAAGGGCCTGGCGCGCACCTCGAATACGCCGGGACGCACGCAGGAACTCAATTATTTCGTGCCGGACGGTTATTCCGGCGAAGGCCAAGACCTGCCGCCGACGGCGATCGTCGACATGCCGGGCTATGGTTATGCGCAGGCGCCGAAGGAGCAGGTCGACAAGTGGACCAAGCTCGTCTTCGATTACCTGCGCGGCCGCGCGACGCTGAAGCGCGTCTATGTGCTGATCGACAGCCGCCACGGCATCAAGAAGAACGACGATGACGTGCTTGATCTGCTCGACAAGGCCGCCGTCTCCTACCAGATCGTGCTGACCAAGACCGACAAGATCAAGGCGGCTGGTTTGCCGAAACTGCTTGCCGAAACGGCAGAAAAGATCCGCAAGCGCCCGGCCGCCTATCCCGGCGTTCTGTCCACCTCGTCCGAAAAAGGCGATGGGCTGGACGAGCTGCGCCAGGCGATCGCCGAAACCGTCGGCATCGCCCGGTGGAAGTAGAGGACGTATGTGCCCCGGACGCGGAGCCCCGTTTGGTGTAAAGGTCTCCGCGACATCTAATGGTTGAACATAACGCCCGCGGAAAACTAACGGTTGACGACGCAAGCTTGTTGAGCTAGATAGCGAGCATCGAATTTTGCTTGCTGGCTTGGTTATCGCGCGATTGGCACCGCGCCCTGAACGAACTTCCTTTCAAAAATCGCTATCACCATCCGCATCGCCTTGGCGTTGCGGTTCTTCAATGTTGCTATGAAAGGGTTCATCATCATGACCACTGGCACAGTTAAATGGTTCAATTCCACCAAAGGCTTCGGGTTCATTCAGCCTGACAATGGCGACGCTGACGCCTTCGTTCACATCTCCGCCGTCGAGCGTGCCGGAATGCGCGACCTCGTCGAAGGCCAGAAGATCGGCTTCGACCTCGAGCGTGACAACAAGTCGGGCAAGATGTCCGCTTGCAATCTCCAGAACGCTTAAATCGGTATCTGCTTCCCTTTGACCACGGATGTACTGGCACTGCCGGAAGCACGTTATCAATCCAAGGCCAGGCGATTTGCCTGGCCTTTTTTGTTTTCGCTCGCGCGTCGAGCCCAACCGTATCGGAGCCAACATGACAGAGACATACAGCAAATCTCGACAGCGGGCGGAGATTGCCTTCGGCAACGTCCAGACCCAGTTCTTCGCGAAGAACCAGGCGGCCGAAGAGCTCGAATCGGACGCCCAATCGCAACAGGCAAAGACGTTGCGGCTTCGTGAGGCCCGACTTGCGCGGGAACAGAGTGACCGGGTGTCGGCAACCTCTGCCCTCATTGCAAAACGCGCCAGGGCCCGCTGAGATCACAACCCGATCGCCAAGGCTCGAGATTTAAAACGCGTCTGAAATGACGGCATGCAGATCGCGCGCTGCAGCACGACCCAAAGCGTGCTGATATTCACTCACATCAAGGAAGCATCAATGGCAGAGACTCCGCAGGAACTTCAGTCGATCAATACGGCCTGGCAGATCGCCATTCAGGAAATTCTGCGCATGGTGATCAGAGACATGTATCACGGTGGCGGCGAGGCTTCGTTCAAGACGCATATCAAGCGTATCGAAGAAGCGGCCGTCGACAGCATTTACACAGATTTACGGCTGCGCGGGACTGATGAATGGACGGAAGTGCTGGTCAAGGAAAGGGCGAGCAATTTCGTCACGACCCTGCTGACGTCATTTACCTATGACCGGGCTTAGATCACCCTGTGGCCGGAAATCGATGGACGTGCCGCCGATCAATGCTTGCGTCCCCGCGGTTTTTAAAGCAACCCTAGTTCTCCTGCTGTGCGGGAAAAGCCGCGTCCAAGAGTAATATTGATGACCGATAGCAAAGACCAGCCGATTTCGCCGGAAGGCGTCGGCAACTTGCCCCATCTTGCCGAAGCCCTTGATGATGACCGGTTTCGACACTTTCTCGATCATGTGCCATTCGCGGTGGCTGTCTCCGAACTCGGTGGCAACGAGCCGCTGATTTACGTCAACCTCGAATTCGAACGGCTGACGGCGCTTGAGGCAACCGAGGTCCAGGGAAAACCCTGGCCGGACATTGAATTGAACTCTACCGCCGTCTCCGGAGAGGTGCCGCTCACGGCCGCTGTGACCTCTGCTGAGGAGTATATTGGTGCCTTCTCGCTGGTGGCCGAACCCGATACCACCGTCATTATCGATGTCTGGTCGAATACGATCGTCGATGATGATGACACGCCACTCTTCCGATTGGTGGCCTTTGCTGCCCGCAATGAGGCGACGGCCGCTGAGAGCTTCAGCGAACTGCTGACGGAGAAAGATGTCCTTCTGCGCGAACTTCAGCACCGCGTGAAGAACAATCTTCAGATGATCACGGCGCTCATCCGAATGGAGGCGCGCAATGCTCAACAGAATGAGGAAAGCGAAAGGTTTGCACGGCTTGCGGGGCGGATTGAGGCCTTGGCCCTGCTCTATCGCTCGCTGTCAGACGAAGAGAGAGGCGCCACAGTCGATCTTGGCACCTATGTCAGCCAGATTGCCGCCTCGGTGATGGCGGCCCATGCCGTGGAAGGGATCCGGCTGGACATGAAGGTCGATACCTGGCCGGTTTCGGTCGATGTCGCCATGCCGGCCGGTCTCGTCATCAACGAACTCCTCACCAATACGCTGAAGCATGCCTTCGTGGGGCGTGATGGCGGCGAGATCACACTCCGTTGTGTCGTCAGCGATACCGGGTGCAGGATCACCGTTGCTGATAACGGGGTCGGTCTTCCCCCGGATGTGAGCTGGCCGCAGCCGGGAAAGCTGAGCGCGATGATCGTACAGTCGCTGAAACAGAATGCCCGCGCCGAGGTTGAAGTCATCTCATCCCCTGACACCGGCATGAGTGTCTCCCTCGTCTTCCCAAGAGCTGAAGCGGCCCGATAGAGCGCCGCGCGTCTTTTCAGACGCGGTAGCCACCTCATCAGTTTGTGTTTGGGGCGCCCCGAAGAGCGCCCCAATGCGTCTGCCGATACGAGCGGGCTTACATCTTCGGCAGCAGCACCTTGTCGACGACGTGGATGACGCCGTTCGACTGCTTGACGTCGGCGATCGTTACATGGGAGACGCCGCCGTTTTCATCGGTCAGCGTGATCTTGCCCATGCTCTCCTTGGCTTTCAGCACGCAGCCGCCGACGGTCTTGATGTCGTGCTCGCCGCCGTCATCCTTGATCATCTTGGCAACGGTCTTGGCCATCGCATCGGCGGCAACCACGTGGCAGGTCAGAACCTTGGTGAGCGTCGCCTTGTTTTCCGGCTTCAGCAGCGTATCGACGGTGCCCTTCGGCAGCGCGGCAAAAGCTTCGTTGGTCGGCGCAAAGACGGTGAAGGGGCCCTTGCCTTCGAGCGTGCCGACCAGGCCGGCGGCCTTGACGGCGGCGACCAGCGTCGTGTGATCCTTGGAATTCACGGCATTCTCGATGATGTTCTTGCTGTCGAACATTGCCGCACCGCCAACCACCGGGTTCTTGGCGGCGGCAAAGGCGACGGCGGACATGGCGGCGGCGAGCGCGAAGCCGCGCAATACGGACTTGATCATGATTTTCTCCTCACCGGACACCATCCGCGGGGCTTGATGCCTGAGCGTCGTCCGGACAATTCGAACTACGGAGGGCCGCGCCGAAGAGTTTCAGACAGGAGAAATTTGATTTGCGCCGGCACGATTATGGCCGGCACCATTATGGTCGGTGCGATTATGGTCGATGCAGGGGGCCGCTTGCGATCACCGGACCGGTCGCCTGGCCGGTCGGCGAACCGCCGAAGGGTTCGAGGCTGACGGCAAGTGTTGCGCCATCGGCGACTTGGCTGCGCAATTCGGCGGGAATGACAAGTTCACCGCTTTCGCCCGGCTGGAAGACGCCGAGCGATCTCGTCATGCCGCTGCCCGGGACCAGCCAGAGTTCCAGCGACTTCTCCTCCGGCTTGCCGGCGGCGGCCGGCACGATCTTCAGCCGGCCGCTCTGCAGCTCATAGGAGGCAAGAAGATTGATGGTGCTGTTCTGGCCGGAAAGCGATGCCACCAGTGGTGCCGGTCCCTGCGGCTCCGGCACCACGCCGGAGGCGAATATGACGGCGCTGGCGGCAACGACGATGCAGGCGAAGCTCAGCGAGCGCCAGAAAACGGCGGAATTCCAGATTCCCTGTGAAAAGGACGGGGGCTTTTGGACATCGCCGAACAGCCGCGCCTCGATCTGCTTGAAGGTTTCCCGGTTCGGAGCAACGCCTTCATACTCATCGTTGAAGGCGGAGAGATTGGTTTCCCAGCGGCTGACGATCGCAGCGAAGGGCCGGTCGTGGCGCATGCGCTCTTCCACCACCCGGCGATCCTGCAACGACAGGACGCCAAGCACATATTCGCCGGCGAGAACCTCGTCGCGGGAGCGGTCTCCCTTGCTTTTGTCGGGCGATGTCATCGTTCCATGCACTCTCTCAGTTTCAAGAGGCTGCGCCTGAGCCAGGTCCGCATCGTGTTCAGCGGGATACCAAACTGATCGGCCAGTTCCTGATAGCTCAGCCCTTCGACATAAGCCCGTTTCACCGCGACCGCACGATCAGCTTCCAACTCTTCCATGCAGGTGTCAATCCGCCTTCCTTCATCCTTGGTCACCGTCTGCATTTCCGGGTCGGGTCCGGCATCGGCAAGATCGTAGACCGTGTCCAATTCGTCGGCGACGGGCTTGCGTGCCCGCAGCGCATCGATCGACCGGTTGCGGGCAATTGCCGCCAGCCATGCCGAGGACGAACCCGAGGCGACGGAAAAGCTGCGAGCGCGCTGCCAGATGCTGATATAGACTTCCTGCAGGGCCTCTTCGGCTTCCGGGCGATCCTTCAAGATACGCAGGCAGATCGAGAAAAGTTTCGGTCCGGTCTGATTGTAGAGGGCCACGAAAGCCCTGCGGTCGCCGAGTGCGACGCGGCCGATCAACTCTGCGATCTCATCGCCTTGCATGCCGTTCCTCATCTCAAGCTTGCGTGCGCCAGACGGTAACGACGTCCGGCTCCGCGACAGATACGAAAAACTATTGCCCTCTGGATTATTCCCTCTGTCAGAAACTTGCGATAAAAGGCCGCGAACAATTCTGCGGGGTTCCCATGAACGAAACCGAAAGCGAAATGCAGGCACGGCTTCTGGCCAAGGCACTGCCCTTCATGCAGCGTTACGAGAACAAGACGATTGTCGTGAAATATGGCGGCCACGCCATGGGCAATCCCGAGCTCGGCAAGGCCTTTGCCAGCGACATCGCGCTCCTGAAGCAATCGGGCGTCAACCCGATCGTCGTTCACGGCGGCGGCCCGCAGATTGGCGCCATGCTGAGCAAGATGGGCATCGAATCGAAATTCGAGGGCGGCCTTCGCGTCACCGACCAGAAAACGGTCGAGATCGTCGAGATGGTGCTCGCCGGCTCGATCAACAAGGAAATCGTCGCGCTCATCAACCAGACCGGCGAATGGGCGATCGGCCTTTGCGGCAAGGACGGCAACATGGTCTTCGCCGAAAAGGCGCGCAAGACCATCAAGGATCCGGATTCGAACATCGAGCGTGTGCTCGATCTCGGTTTCGTTGGCGAAGTGGTCGAGGTCGACCGGACGCTGCTCGATCTGCTTGCCCGCTCCGAGATGATCCCGGTCATCGCCCCCGTGGCGCCTGGCCGCGACGGCGCCACCTACAATATCAATGCAGATACCTTTGCCGGCGCCATTGCCGGTGCGCTGAATGCCACCCGGCTGCTGTTCCTGACCGATGTGCCGGGCGTGCTCGACAAGAACGGCCAGCTCATCAAGGAGCTTTCGGTCGCCGAAGCACATGCGCTGATCGCAGATGGCACGATTTCGGGCGGCATGATCCCCAAGGTCGAGACCTGCATCGATGCGATCAAGGCCGGCGTGCAGGGAGTCGTCATCCTGAACGGCAAGACCGCCCATTCCGTGCTGCTCGAGATCTTCACCGAGCACGGCGTCGGAACGCTGATCGTTCCCTGAACCAGGCTGCGCCCTTCACTTACGAAGGGCGGATCTTCCTGACGCGGAAACAGGGTATCGAGGAAACAAAATGCGCCTGATAGACTGCTATAATTTTCACGATTTCCGGCGCATGGCCAAACGGCGTCTCCCCGGGCCGATATTCGACTATATCGACGGCGGTGCCGATGACGAGGTGACGTACCGGCGCAATGCGGCGGCCTTCGAGGCTTGCGATCTGGTGCCCGACGTTTTGCGCGGTGTGGCCGAGGTCGACATGTCGGTGACCGTCATGGGCCAGAAGCTCGCAATGCCGGTCTATTGCTCACCGACGGCGTTACAGCGTCTTTTTCACCACCAGGGGGAGCGGGCAGTCGCGGCGGCGGCGGCAAAACACGGGACGATGTTCGGCGTCTCCTCGCTCGGCACGATCAGCCTGGAGGAAGCCAGACAGATCAGCAACGGGCCGCAGATCTATCAGTTCTATTTCCACAAGGACCGCGGCCTCAACCGCGAGATGATGGCGCGAGCGAAAAATGCCGGCGTGCAGGCGATGATGCTGACGGTCGACAGCATCACCGGCGGCAACCGCGAGCGCGACAAGCGCACGGGCTTTGCCATTCCCTTCAAGCTCAATCTTGCCGGCATGACCCAGTTCGCGATCAAGCCTTCCTGGGCAATCGACTGGCTGACTCATGAGCGTTTCCGGCTGCCGCAGCTCGAAAACCACGTCAAGATGGATGGCGGCACGCTGTCGATCAGCCGATATTTCACCGAGATGCTGGACCCCTCGATGTCGTGGGACGACGTGGCGGAGATGGTGCGCGAATGGGGCGGGCCATTCTGCCTGAAGGGCATCATGTCGGTCGAAGACGCCAAGCGCGCGGCAGAGATCGGCTGCAGCGGCATCGTGCTTTCCAATCATGGCGGACGCCAGCTCGACGGCTCGCGCAGCGCATTCGACCAGTTGGCCGAGATCGTCGACGCCGTGGGCGACCGGATCGACGTGATGATGGATGGCGGCGTGCAGCGGGGAACGCATGTTCTTAAAGCCCTGTCGCTGGGAGCGAAGGCCGTCGGGCTCGGGCGCTACTATCTCTTCCCGCTTGCCGCGGCCGGACAGCCCGGCGTCGAACGGGCGCTGGAGACGATGCGCACCGAGATCGAGCGCGGCATGAAGCTGATGGGCTGCACCTCGGTCAGCCAGCTCAGCCGGCGGAATCTGCGCTTCCGTTCCTGAGCGGAACGGGATTTCATTCCGGGCCGCAGCCTTTCGTAGCAGACCTGCGGCCCTCGGGCATTCGACGTCAGAGCAGGCTATAAATCGCCGCCGCCTCCTGTTTCAACTTTTCCATCATCGACCGGTAAGGCCCCGGACCATAACTGACGCGGCCGACGCCGAGCTTGGCGAGCGTCTTCACGTCCGGAGCGCCCGTCCGCATCATGATGTTGACCGGCAGCAGCGATGCCGCGCAGATCTTCTCGATCAATACGGGATCGATCAGACCGGGAACGAAGAAGCCGCTGCCGCCGGCCGCCGCATAGGCCTTGCCTCGCTCGATCGCCTCGTCCACCAGACCGGCATGTTTGGAAAGATCGCTCTCGGCCAGGAAAAGATCGGTGCGGGCATTGATGAAGAAGGGAATGCCCTTGCCATCGGCCATGGCGCGAATGGCGCGGATGCGGGCGGCCTGGCTCTCGGCCGGATAAAGCCCGCCACCACCGACCACCTGATCCTCGAAATTGATGCCGATAGCGCCGACCTCCACCAGCTTGGCGACGTTGGCGGCCGCACCCTCAGGCTCTGCCGAATAGGCGCCTTCGAAATCGACCGAAAGCGGCAGATCGACGACAGCGGTGATGGATTTTGCCGTTTCGACCAGCACCGACATCGGCAGCTTCTCGCCGTCGGCATAACCATGGGCAGCGGCGACCGACCAGCTTCCCGTCGCAAGCGCCTTGGCGCCGGCATCGGCAACCGCCTTGGCCGTGCCGGCATCCCAGATATTGTAGAGAACAACCGGATCGCCCTTGCGGTGCAATGCGCCGAACGCCTTGGCCTTTTCACTCTGGTTCATGCCGTCTCCTCCACGTTAGGTGCTTGTGCTCTGATCTTCTCTTCATGCCGCAGCAGCCATTGCTTGCGCCAGAGCCCGCCGCCATAGCCGGTCAACGAACCATCCGCGCCGAGGATGCGGTGGCAGGGCACGATGATGGCGAGCTGGTTGGCGCCGTTGGCGCGGCCGACGGCACGCACGACCTCCGGCCTTTCCATCTGCCTTGCAAGATCGCCATAGGCGCGCGTCTGGCCGGCAGGGATATCCATGAGCTTTGCCCAGACGTGTTTTTCGAAGGGCGTGCCGCCAAGCGCCAATGGCGTCTTGAAGACTGTGAGCCGCCCTTCGAAATAATCCCGAATCTCCGCCTCGATCTGGTCGATCGCCGGCGTGCGGCCGATCGCAACCGAGGAGCGAACACGCTTCTGCAGCGCCTCGAGTTCGGTCGGCAGCGCTTTGCGGTCGTGGAATTCAAGAAGGTGCAGATGCGTCCGGTCGGCGACGGCCACCATCGGTCCGAGCGCCGTCTCGAACCAGTCGGCAAAGAGCAGTTCGCGGTTCTGCGACAGCGCCGGCGCCTTGCCGACCAGCCGCTGGAAAGCCGCCCGGAAACCGCTTGGGGAGTCATATCCCGCCTCGAGCTGCGCATCGATGACACGCGCGCCATCGGCCAGCTGCCGGGCCGCCTCGCCCAACCGGCGATACCGGACGATATCGTGGAAGGTCATGCCGAGCGCCCGCTTGAAGGCGCGACGCACGGTCGAGGGATCACGGCCTCGCCGCACGAGCTCATCCTCGGTCCAGCGCAGCTGCGGCTCGCGGTCGAGCGCGGCAAGCAACTCGTCGACGATCGGCTCCCTGCCCGGCTGTTCCAGCGGCCTGCAACGCTGGCACGGACGGAAGCCTGAATGCATGCAGGCGGCGATCGTATCGAAAAAGAGCGAATTTTCCCGCTTCGGCTTGCGCGCCGGGCAGGTCAGACGACAGAAGATGCCTGTCGTCTTGACGCAGACATAGGCCTGGCCCTCATAATCGGCGCTGCGCGCGATCAGGGCATCATAGAGCGTATCATCGTCGGGGCGTTCGAAAAGCATGACCGCTTTCTAGCATTCCGTGCCTGCGCCGTCCGCCGAAAATCGGGCGTCTATTCTTTCTTGTCGATTTCCTTGGCGGATAAGCCGTGCCATAAGACCGCCATGACCAAGATCCACCGCACGCCTGATAAAGCCGATTTCGAGCACGTCACAGACTGGGTCTTCGACCTCGACAACACGCTCTATCCGCATCATGTCAATCTCTTCGCGCAGATCGACAAGAACATGACCGCCTATGTCGCGGCACTCCTGCAGATGGAGCGGGAAGAGGCGCGCAAGCTGCAGAAGCAATATTACCTCGAGCATGGCACGACGCTGCAGGGCCTGATGATCCATCACGGCATCGACCCGAACGACTTTCTCGAAAAGGCGCATGCGATCGACTACACGGCGCTGACGCCGCAGCCGGAACTCGGCGAGGCGATCAAGGCGCTGCCGGGGCGCAAGTTCATCTTCACCAATGGCAGCGTCAAACATGCAGAAATGACGGCGGAGGCGCTCGGCATTCTCGAGCATTTCGACGACATTTTCGATATCGTCGCCGCCGACTACGTGCCGAAGCCGGCGCAGGCGACCTACGACAAGTTCATGGCGCTGAAGCGGGTCGAAACCACCAAGGCGGCGATGTTCGAGGATCTGCCGCGCAACCTGACGGTGCCGAAGGCGCTCGGCATGCAGACGGTGCTGCTGGTGCCGCGCAATCTGGAAGAGACGGTCGTCGAATGGTGGGAAAAGACCAGCGGCGATGAGGATCATATCGATTTCGTCACCGACGACCTTGCCGCTTTTCTCGGCAAGATTACCGGCTGAAGCATTACCAAGTTTTCACTCAAGCTTACCGATGTTTAACTGGTCTTGCGGGCCTGCTGCCATAGCTTCTTTCGTGAGGGGACACCTTACGAAAGGCAAACACGATGTACCGCAACAAGCTGATACTGGCAGCGCTTTCCTCCACCCTCATCTTCGGCGCAGCCGCCGGAGCCGGCTATGCAGCGCCCGGTGACGGGCCGCGTCAGCACCCCGGCAGGCACGGTCCCATGCACGGTCCGGGGCCTGCCGCCTTCCGCGAAATCACGTATGTCAGAATGCTCAAGCAGTTCGACACCAACAAGGACGGACAGATCTCCAAGGACGAGGCGACCGCCGGCATCGACAAGATCTTCGCTGCGATCGACTCCAACAAGGACGGCTCGCTGACCCCAGGCGAAATCGGCGCATACCAGAAAGCGCAGATGCAGGCGATGAGAGATCAGCGCAAGCAGGATGCCAGCAATAACAAGGATGCGAAGACCGCAGACGCGACGCCTGATAATAACGACCAGGGCCAGCCGCCTCAGGGTGATCACGAGGGTCGTGACGGACATCGCTGGATGCGCCATGGCGGCAACATCATGCGTGCCTCGGTGATGATGCACCGGGTCGACACCGACCAGAACGGCCAGATTTCCAAACAGGAAGCTGAAGCCGGCATGGACAAGCTGTTCACTCGGATGGACCGCAACAAGGACGGCGTCATCTCGATCGACGACATGCCGGACCGGCCACTTCTGTAAGGCCGGACGAGCCGATCTATCCCCACTCTTTCCCCTGCTCCGGCGGGGAAAGAGTGGGGCTTCGTCGAAACGCCGCGTTCTGGCTGCTATTCGCGGTGTTCGTAGAAATCCTGGACGATCTTCCAAGCGGCTTCTGCCGTATCGACGAAGCTGATCAGCTTGACGTCGTCGGGCGCGATCGTGCCGAATTCGGCCAATGCCTCGAAATTGATGATGCTCCTCCAGAAGGTCTCGCCGAAGAGGATTAGCGGCAGGCGCTCCATGCGGCCGGTCTGGATCAGCGTCAGGCACTCGAAGAATTCGTCGAGCGTGCCGAAGCCGCCGGGAAAGACCGCGATCGCCTTGGCGCGCACCATGAAATGCATCTTGCGGATGGCGAAATAGTGGAAGTTGAAGCTGAGCTCCGGCGTCACATAGGCGTTCGGCGCCTGCTCGTGCGGCAGCACGATGTTGAGGCCGATCGAAGGGGCGCCCTCGTCGGCCGCGCCGCGATTGCCGGCCTCCATCACGCCGGGGCCGCCGCCGGTGACGATGACATATTCGTGGAAATTGAAGGTGGCCGAATATCTCGAGCAGAGCCGGGAGAATTTGCGCGCCTCATCATAATAAACCGAGGCCGCCTCCAGGTTGACGCGCTGGATGTCGTTGCGGGCCGCCCAGGCGCTCTGGCCGGGGGCGGGAATGCGGGCGCCGCCGAACATGACGACTGTTGATTTAATGCCGCGTTCGGTCAGCATCATCTCCGGCTTCATCAGTTCCAGCTGGAGGCGGATCGGCCGCAGCTCCTCGCGGCAGAGGAAATCCTGATCGACATAGGCAAGGCGGTAGGCAGGCGACATCGTCTGCGGCGTCTTCGGCACGGCCTCGGCGCGCTGCTTGTCGGTCGAGCTGCTCTTCAGCGGGTCCCATACGCCGTCCTTGCGCCGCGATCCGCCGTTTCGTCCCTTCGCCATGTCGAAATGCCTTTCGGTATTGCCGGCTACGAAGCCGGATATGTCGCTATAACGCCTTGAATCCAGGTATGATCTTGTCGGAAAAATCATTCCGTTCTACGGCTTCATGCTGTAGAGCAGGGTAAACCCCGCCAACCGCAATTCCGGAGACACCCCGTCTCCACGATAAAGATCGAAGTTTAAGGAATTCTCATGAGCGCCACCGACCTCGCATCCCTCGAAAAGATCATCGAATCCGCCTTCGACAATCGCGACAATGTGAACACGTCGACGAAGGGCGAGGTTCGCGATGCGGTCGAAGCCGCGCTCGATCTGCTCGATGCCGGCAAGGCCCGTGTCGCCGAACGCTCCGCCGACGGCGCCTGGACGGTCAATCAGTGGCTGAAGAAGGCCGTGCTCTTGTCCTTCCGCCTCAACGACATGGACGTGGTGAAGGGCGGCTCGGGCAACTCGACCTGGTGGGACAAGGTTCCCTCGAAGTTCGAAAACTGGGGCGAGAACCATTTCCGCGCCGCCGGCTTCCGCGCCGTGCCGAACTGCGTCGTGCGCCGCTCGGCCTATATCGCCCCGAACGCGATCCTGATGCCCTCCTTCGTCAATCTCGGCGCCTATGTCGGCGAAGGCACGATGGTCGATACCTGGGCGACGGTCGGCTCCTGTGCGCAGATCGGCAAGCACGTGCATCTCTCCGGCGGTGTCGGCATCGGCGGCGTGTTGGAGCCGATGCAGGCCGGCCCGACGATCATCGAGGACAATTGCTTCATCGGCGCCCGTTCCGAGGTGGTCGAAGGCTGCATCATCCGCGAAGGCTCGGTGCTCGGCATGGGCGTCTTTATCGGCAAGTCGACCAAGATCGTCGACCGCGCCACCGGCGAGGTGAGCTACGGCGAAGTGCCGCCCTATTCCGTCGTCGTCGCCGGATCGATGCCGTCGGGCAATGCGACGATGGGCAACGGCCAGCCGGCGCCACATCTCTACTGCGCCGTCATCGTCAAGCGCGTCGATGAGAAGACCCGCTCGAAGACCGGCATCAACGAGCTGCTCAGAGATTGATGACACCGGGACATTGATCCGGTAAACAGACGGCGTCTTTTTACGCGAGGCGGCCCCGCCTTGCCATGTCTTTGCCATTCCCGCCGGATAGTTCGACCGCCATGACCGCTACCGACCCCGTCGCCAATCTCCAGACGCTGATTCGCTGCCCGTCCGTGACGCCCGCCGAAGGCGGCGCGCTCACGGCGCTGGAGGCCATGCTTGCGCCGCTCGGCTTTGCGGTCGACAGGGTGAAGGCGAGCGAAGAGGGAACACCCGAGATCGAAAACCTCTATGCCCGCCTCGGCAAGGACGGCCCGCATCTGATGTTTGCCGGCCATACCGATGTCGTGCCGGTCGGCGACGAAGCCGCCTGGACGCATCCACCTTTTGCAGCGGAGATTTCGAAGGGCGAGCTTTTCGGCCGCGGCGCCGTCGACATGAAGGGCGGCATCGCCTGTTTCGTCGCCGCCGTCGCCCGGCATATCGAGAAAAACGGGCCGCCCAACGGCTCGATTTCCTTTTTGATCACCGGCGACGAAGAAGGCCCGGCGATCAACGGCACGATCAAACTGCTGCAATGGGCGGCCGAACGCGGCGAGCGCTGGGATGCCTGCCTTGTCGGCGAGCCGACCAATCCGGACAGGCTCGGCGACATGATCAAGATCGGCCGGCGCGGCTCGCTGTCGGGTAAAATCACCGTGCACGGCGTGCAGGGCCATGCCGCCTATCCGCATCTTGCCGACAATCCGGTGCGCGGCATGCTGCAGCTGACGCAGGCGCTGATGGACCCGCCGTTTGACGGCGGCACCGGTGATTTCCAGCCGTCGAACCTCGAAGTGACCACGGTCGATGTCGGCAATCCGGCGACCAACGTCATTCCGGCCAAGGCATCCGCAAGCTTCAACATCCGCTTCAACGACAGCTGGACGGTCGAAACGCTGCGCGCCGAAATCCTGCGGCGCCTCGACGCCGCCGCCGGCAACGGCGCGTTGCGGCCGGGCCGCGAACCCGTGAAATACGATATCGTCTGGGCCGACCGGCCGAGCCATGTCTTCCTGACGCGCAACAATGCGCTGATCGCCTCGCTGTCTTCAGCCGTCGAAAGCGTTGCCGGCCAGTCACCGCGGCTTTCGACCACCGGCGGCACATCGGATGCGCGCTTCATCAAGGATTATTGCCCGGTCGTCGAGTTCGGCCTCGTCGGCCAGACGATGCACATGGTCGATGAACGTGTCGCTGTCGCCGATCTGGAGACGCTGACTGCAATCTACGAAACCTTCATCGCCCGCTGGTTCGCCAATGCCGGGCTTTAGGGAAGTTCAATATTACCTGGCCGGCCTCTGGCTGCTGATCCGGCTGGATCCGCGCGGCTTCCGCTATCTCGATATGTCGGAGCGCGGCGTCAACCGTTCGTTCTGGGCGATGCTCTGGTGCCTGCCGCCGATGGGTATTTCCTGGCTCTGGTGGCGACAGGCCTTCCTGCGGTCGATGCCGCCGGAAGCCGATGTCGATTTTGCCTTCTATATCAGGCTCGGCCTCGTGGAGGTCGCCAACTGGTTCGTGCCGCTGGTTTTTGCCGGGGTTCTGCTGCTTGCCTTCCGGATGGGCGAGCGTTTCGCGCCCGTCGTCGTCAGCGTCAACTGGCTCGGCGTGCCGCTCTCCTATATCAACGGGCTGCTGCTGGCGCTGGTGTTCTTCCTGCCTGGATCCATCGGCCTCGTCTCGCTGCTGCTGCTCGCCTTCATGCTGGCGCAGGTCTTCGTGCTGGCGCGCATTATCCGGATGATCTGCCACGGTCACGCGCTGATGGTCGGGGCGCTGACGCTGGTGCTGCTCGTGCCATCGATGATCCTTTCGGAATATCTGCAGCACTTCCTCGGCATCTATCCCGTCTGATCAGGCTCCTGCTGGAGCGGTATTTTCATGACAGATCATCATCGGTATCGGTGACCGGCCTTCGGCGATCGGGGATCACCTCGGGATAATCCACCTGCATGAAATAGAGCCCGTCCGGCGGCGCCACTGGGCCGCAGGCCTTGCGGTCGCGCGCCTTAAGCGCGGCCTCGACATCATCAGGCGTCCATTTGCCTTCGCCGGCGAGCTTCAGCGTGCCGGCGAAGGAACGGATCTGGTTGTGGAGAAAACTCTGCGCCGTGGCGCGGATCTCGATCAGCTCGCCATTGCGCGTCACATCCAGCCGGTCGAGCGTGCGCACCGGGCTGTTTGCCTGGCAATGGGCGGCGCGGAAGGTGGAGAAATCGTGCTTACCGACCAGCCTCTGGGCGGCGGCATGCATGACCTCGTGGTCGAGCACCTTCGGCACCCACCAGGCCTTGCCGGCTTCGAGCGCCAGCGGCGCCCGGCGGCTGACGATGCGATAGAGGTAATGGCGCCGCAGCGCCGAAAAACGGGCATCGAAGAACTCGGGAGCCGCCTGGACGTCGAGGATGGAGACCCGCTCGCCGGCGAGCCTCAGATGCGCGTTCAACGCATTCTGCAACTGGTAGGGCGACCACTCCTTCGAAAGATCGGCATGGATCACCTGCCCCATGGCGTGGACGCCGGAATCGGTACGGCCTGCGCCGCGCACCAAGACCGTCTCGCCGGTCAGTGACAGCACCGCCGCCTCAATCGCGCCCTGCACAGAGTGGCCATTTTCCTGCCGCTGCCAGCCGACATAGGGGCCGCCGTCATATTCGACGGTCATGCGGAAACGCGGCATCAGCTAAGCCTCGTGCCCGCCGCAAGCGGCGTGCCCCTGAGGAAATCGGCCGCCGCCAACGGCTTGCCGCCGGCCTTCTGCAGCCTGGTCAGCCTCACCGCGCCCGAGCCGCAGGCGACCACCAGATCATCCGTCAGCAATTGCCCGGCCGCACCCTGCCCTTCAGCCAGCTCGGACGCCAGCACCTTGACCCGCTCCGGCTTGCCGCCGATCTCGAGCTCGAACCAGGCACCGGGAAACGGCGCCAGGCCGCGGATGTGATTGTGTACGTCGCCGGCGTCCCTGGAAAAATCGATGCGCGTCTCGGCCTTGTCGATCTTGGCGGCATAGAGCACGCCGTCTTCGGGCTGCGGCGTCAGCGGCAGGTCGTTCATTTCGAGCTTCACCATGGCTTCCGCCATCGCCTTGGCGCCGACCAGCATCAGCCGGTCGTGCAACTCGCCAGCCGTCATGTTCGGGCCGATCTCGACCTCGCGGGTGAGTGCGACGGCGCCGGTATCCAGACCCCTGTCCATCTTCATCACCATCATGCCGGTCTTTGCGTCGCCGGCCATGATCGCCCGCTGGATGGGTGCCGCACCCCGCCAGCGCGGCAGCAGCGAGGCATGACCGTTGTAGCAGCCATCGCGGGTGCCGTTCAAAATCGCTTCCGGCAGCAATAGCCCGTAAGCAACGACGACGCCGACATCGGCATTCAAGCCACGAAACCTTTCGCGCTCCTCGGGGTCCTTGAAATTGACCGGGGTGAAGACAGGCAGGCCGAGCAGTTCGGCGGCCTGATGCACCGGCGATTTCTGCAGATCGAGGCCGCGCCGCCCACCCGGCCGCGGCGGCTGCGTATAGACCGCAACGATCCTGTGTCCGGCATCGACGAGCAGGCGCAGGGTCGGAACCGAGAACTCCGGTGTTCCCATGAAGATGATGCGAAGAGACATTTTATCTCGCCAATTGAGGATCAACCGTCTTCAAACGGGTTTACGAGCTTGAGATCAAGCCCTTCGAAATCTCTGGTGTTGCGGGTCGCAAGCGTCGCGCCGTTTGCAAGGCAGATCGCGGCAATCATGGCATCCTGGACAGAAATCGGCCGCCCTATGCTTTCGCGTTTCGCCCGCAAGCGACCGGTTGCCATGGCCGTTTCCAAATCCCAGCCGGCGATACGATCGCGAAACTGGCCTTTCACCAAATTCTCGATCGCGCGAAAGAAGCGGTCTGATCCTGTCTTCAAGAAAACCCTTTCGGCTCCGTAAATCTGCTCCATCAAGCCAACCGTGCAAAGCCAAATTCTCGAGCCATCCTGCCGCAATATCCAAGCCTTCACCTTTTCACTCGGCAATGGCTTGGCGAACTCGGAAATCACATTCGTATCGAGAACGATCATTCGAAATCCTCGAACGGCCGGCCGAAATCCTTTTTCCGCGCGGCCTCGATTTCGTCCATGATTGCAGCGAATTCATCGTCAACTGCGTTTTCGCTGACGAAAGCGGCGCGTATTGCTTCATACGCCGACAAAGTCTCGGGCTTTGCTTCGGTTTTTCTTTTCAGCGCGTCCCGCAAAAGCTCCTTGGCCTCGTCGGAAAGGCTGTTTCCGCTCCGCTGCGCCGATTCCGCAATGTCTCGTTTCATTGCTTCGGAAATGTTTCTGATCAGAAAGTCACCCATATGGCGCCTCCACTATGATATCAGTGATATCATAGTGCGTTGCCGGTGAAATTTCAACGCAGCGTCAGATCGCCTTCGACTTGGCCGCCTTGGTGAATTTCTTGATGACCATCTCCCGCTTCAGCCGCGAGATGTAATCGATGAACAGCACGCCGTTCAGGTGGTCGATCTCGTGCTGCAGGCAGGTGGCGAGCAGGCCGTCGGCTTCCACGGTCTGTTCCTTGCCGTTGCGGTCGAGATATTTGACCGAGACGACAGCCGGGCGCTCGACCTCGGCATAATAATCTGGAATCGAAAGACAGCCTTCCTCATAGACGGAGCGCTCGTCGGAGGATTTGACGATCTCAGGATTGATGAAGACCTGCGGCTGCTTTTCCTCACCCTCGCGGGCGATGTCGATGACGAGCATACGGCGCGGCACGCCGATCTGAATCGCGGCAAGGCCGATGCCCGGCGCGTCATACATGGTTTCCAGCATATCGTCGGCAAGACGCTGCAGGTCGGAATCCACCCGCTCGATCGGCTTGGACAGCTGGCGGAGAACGGGATCGGGAAGAATGATGAGTGGCTTGATGGTCATGGCGTTCCCATAACCCATCTTTTCCGACTATGGAATTATCCGGCAGGCGAGGAATACGCTTTTTTGTATCCCCGCCTGGAATTTCGCCATATTCACCTCAGGCCGCCCGGCGGGCACTGGTGGCGGAACGGCCCTCCGGTCGGGCACGGAAGTGCTGCAGCAGCTCGATCAGGGTCTCCACCTCGTCCTTGAGCCGGCGGGTTTCCGCCGAAGAGTGCTCGACCATGTCCGAATTCTGCTGGGTGATCGCACCCATGTTGCGGACGGCGAGGCTGACTTCGTTGACACCGGTTGCCTGATCGCGGGCAGCGGCGGCGATATCGGCGACGAAACGGTTGATGATATCGATGCGGCTGATCATGTCGTTCAGCGCCTCGCCGGTGCTGGAAACGATGCCGACGCCCTGATTGACCTGGGTCGAGCTCTGCGAGATCAGGTTCTTGATCTCCTTGGCCGCTTCCGCGGTGCGCTGGGCGAGCTGGCGGACTTCCTGGGCGACGACGGCAAAACCCTTGCCGGCATCACCGGCACGCGCCGCCTCGACACCGGCGTTCAGCGCCAGCAGATTGGTCTGGAAGGCGATCTCATCGATGACGCCGATGATCTTGGAGATCCCCGTCGAGGACTTCTCGATGCCGGCCATCGCCGAGACGGCGCTGGTGACGAGTTCGCCGGAGTTCTTCGCCTTCTCTTGCGTCTCGCGCACGGCGTCCGAAGCCCTCTCGGCATTGGCGGCCGTCTGGCCGACGCTGACGGACAGCTGCTGCAGGGCGGCCGAACTCTCCTCGACGCCTGCCGCCTGCTGGGCGGTGCGCAGCGCCAGATCGTTGGTCGCATTGGAAATGACGTCGGCGCCGCTCATGATATGGCCCGAGGTCTCGCGCACGGAGGCGAAGGACTGGCGAAGGGCGCTGACGGCGCGGTTGTAGTCCTCGGCCATCTGCCGGAAATTGCCCGGCAGGTCAGACGGCAGGGTGGCTTCGAGATCGCCGTTCGACAGCGCTTCCAGACCGCGGCGCAGTTGCTCCAGCGCGATCGCCTGATCGGATTCGGCCTGGGCACGCTGCTCTTCCAAGGCACGGCGCTTTGCTTCGAGCGTCTCGAGATAGACCGAGATGGAATAGTCCATGTCGAGCATGCCGGCCTTGATGACGGCCGACAGCTTCTCGGCCAACTGCTTGCCTTGCTGGCGCGCAAAGATCGACGGCCACTGCTTCTCCATGATGCCTTTGACGAGCTCGGACATGACGATGGCGTAACCGCCAATATACCAGCGCGGCTCCAGCCCGATGCGGGCGTGCGTCCGGCCGACCGCGGTCACGCCGTTGACATAGCTCTCGTCGAACGCGCCGCCCGCGAGATTGGCCCAATGATCCTGCTGGCGCCTCTTGGCATGGCCGACATGGTTCTTGTCGGCGAAGAAGCCTGCGACAGCGGGGGTCTTGGCGATCTTGGCGTAGAATTTGTCGAGTGCGCCGCCGATCAGCTCTGATATGACAGGGCGCAGATCCCGCATTGACTTGCGCGCTGCCTCATCCAGTTCGATGAAATCGAGGCGCTGCCTGAGGGCATTGTCGGTCTGCTGGGCGGTCATGGGGTTCTCTGTACTTGGCGCGGCGCGCGCGTGAAGGAATGTCTGCGCCGCAGGTTTTGGCCAATATGGTTGAGCAATCGTTAAGCCGCGGCGACATTTCTTTTCGGTGGACACGGACGAGCAGCGGCTTGCGAAGATATTGGGGACCGTCCATTGTGTTCACGTTTTGATCTATAAATCGCGGCTTCTTCTGTTATGCTTGCGGGATGACCGTCCATTCCGAATCGCTCGCCCTTTCCCTTGCCTCGATCAGCCCGGCCATGCTGGCGCTTGTCGGCGGCGTTCTCGCCGCCCTCGCCCTGCTGGTGATCGTGCTTCTGCTGCGCGGCGCCGGCCTTGGCCGCGAGCAGGCGGAGGAAGCGAACTTTCGCGCTGAGGAAAACGAAGCGCGCATGGGCGAGCTTTTGAAGATCCAGGCAGAGATGCAGGGCCGCATCGCAGCGATGACCGAGGTCTTCGGCGCGCGGCAGAGCGAACTCAACCAGACGATCAGCCAACGCCTCGACGGCATGTCGCAGCGCGTCAGCTCGACGATCACCGAGCAGACCAAATCGACGCATGAGAACCTGCAGCGGCTGCAGGAGCGGCTGGCGGTCATCGATGCCGCGCAGAACAATATCCAGACGCTCGCCAAGGATGTCGTCGGGTTGCAGGCCATTCTGTCCAACAAGCAGACACGCGGCGCCTTCGGCCAGTCGAGAATGGAGACGATCGTCGCCGACGGTCTGCCGATGGGCGCCTATGCCTTCCAGCAGACGCTGTCCAACGGTTCGCGGCCGGACTGCACGATCCGCATGCCGAACGGCGCGCCGCCGCTGGTGATCGACGCGAAATTTCCGCTCGAAGCCTGGAACGCGATCCGCGACGCCGGCACCCCCGAGGCCGGCAAGATCGCCGGCCAGCAGTTCCGCCGCGACATGGAGGTCCATATAAGGGACATTTCCGAGAAATATCTGATCCAGGGAGAAACCCAGGATACGGCCTTTCTCTTCGTGCCGTCCGAATCGATCTTCGCCGAGATCCATGAGCACTTCGAGCCGGTGGTGCAGAAGGCCCACCGCGCGCGCATCGTCATCGTCTCGCCGTCGCTGCTGATGCTGTCGATCCAGGTCATCCAAGCCGTGCTCAAGGATCAACGCATGCGGGCGCAGGCGCATCTGATCCAGGGCGAGGTGGCGATCCTGATGGACGATCTCAGCCGCCTTGATGAGCGGGTGCGCAAGCTGCAGGGCCATTTCGCCATGGCGCAGAAGGATATCGACATGGTGGTCACATCAGCCGACAAGCTCACCAAGCGCGGCGCCAAGATCGAAGCGCTGGAATTCGAGGCAGGCGGCGACGCCAAGCCCGCCCGCGACAGCGAAGCCGCGGCCAAATCAGTGGAAAGCCGCACCGGTCTTCTGAAGCTGCGGGTGGTTGACGAGGAGTGACCGCTTCGGGCAGTGTCTCGCCTGCATGAAACATGCAGGAGCATGATGTCACTTGCAGGCTCCAGAAGACGGGACACATTCATGATCACAGTTTTCGGGTCCATCAACATGGATCTCATCGCCACGACCGAGCGCCTGCCGAAGCCCGGCGAGACGGTGGCCGGCAACGGCTTTGCCACGGCCGCCGGCGGCAAGGGCGCAAACCAGGCGCTGGCGGCGCGCCGCGCCGGGCGCTATGTGCATATGGCCGGCGCCGTCGGCAAGGATGCTTTCGCTGCGGAAGCGCTGGCCCTGCTCGATGATGCGGGCACCGACCTTTCTCTCGTCAGCCATGTCGACGGTCCCACAGGCACGGCGCTGATCCTTGTCGGCGGCGACGGCGAAAACATGATTGCCGTCGTTCCCGGCGCCAATGGCCAGGTCACGCCTGCCGATGCCGAGACCGCGATCGGCCGCATGAACGAAAGCGATATCCTGATGCTGCAGCTCGAAGTGCCGGCTGCTGCCGTCGAACGCGCGCTGTCGGCCGCCCGCGCCAAGGGCGTCACCAGCATCCTCAACCTCGCGCCGCTGATCCCCGATGCGCCGCGTCTCGGCCGGCTCGCCGATATCGTCATTGCCAACGAGACCGAGTTCGAGCGGCTCGCCGGGCAGGAGGGCATGGACGCCCAAGCGCGCGAGGCAGCCCTTGTGCGCCTGCATGCGGAGACGGGCCAGACGCTGATCGTGACGCTCGGCGGCGATGGGGTCATCGCCATCCGCGACGGGGCGATTTCAAGGGCGCAGGGTCTCAAGATCGAACCTGTCGATACGGTCGGCGCCGGAGACACGTTCTGCGGTTATTTCGCCGCCAGCCTCGACGATGGCCTCGATTTTGTCTCGGCGCTGCGCCGCGCGGCGGTCGCCGGTTCGCTCGCCTGCCTCAAGGCCGGAGCGCAACCATCGATCCCTTTGAGCGAGGAAGTCGCAGACAGGATATAGAGGCGTCTCTTTGCGAAGCCGCTGGCAAAACTCCCGGTAATTCAGGGCGTTCCGGCGATGTTCCTTGTCTTGATCGATCGAGTTTCATTCAAATTTAAGAGATCTCCGGCGATGTTCCTCGTGGTCGCCGGCTCCTTCCCGCCTTCTGGAATCCGGACGTCCACTGCATAATTCCTTAAATCGGAATCGATTTAAGGATAAAATTATGCAGCGATTCAAAGTGCTACAGCGTCCTTTGCGCGTCTCAAAAGACGCGCGGCGCTGTAGGCGGCTGCTCCATGACGGGGCGAAGCCTTTGCTCCTGCGCCGGAGAATGGCCGTTCGGCGTATCCTTGCCCGAGGACCCCATGTTCATTTTTCGCATGAAATCGCTTGCCGCGAAACTCATCGTCATCACCGGCATCGCCATCGCGCTTGTTCTCATCGTTTCGAACTTTTTTCTCATCGGCCAGACCCGTGATCGCGTTCAGACGCTGACGATGGATCAGGCCAACCTCGAGGCGAAATCGATCGCCAATGAAATCGCCGCCAATGTCGGCGAACTCGCCAGCGCCGCGCGCACCATGTCGGGCGTCATCGGTCGCGGCCATGAAGGCAAGTCGCTCGATCGCAAGGGCATGATCAACGTGCTGAAGGCCAATCTCGAGCAGAATGCCTTCGCCTTCGGCAGCTGGTTCTGCGAGCAGCTCGGCGCGCTTGACGGCAAGACCACCGAGATCGCCAACAACAATGACGAAGGCACGAACAAGAACGGCGCCTTCACACCCTACTGGTCGAAGACCAAGGACGGCGGCATCCAATATTCGACCTTCGACAATGATTATACCGCCGCATGGTGGAAGCTTGCCGCAGATAGCGGCAAGGGGGCGATCACTACGCCCTATATGGCTGAGGGAACGGATGTGCCGACGCTGCTGACCTCGATTGCCTATCCGGTCATGTCTGGCGGCAAGATGATCGGCGTCGGCGGTGTCGATATTTCGCTGAAGTCGCTGACCGACAAGCTGCAGGCGCTGCATCCTTTCGGCTCGGGCCGCGTCACGCTGCTGTCGCAGGCCGGCAACTGGATCGTCGCGCCGATCCCCGACCTGATGACCAAGGAATATGACGGCGAGGGCGCCGACGTCGTCAAGACGGCGCTGTCGAGCAAACAGCCCGGTCTCGTCAGGAACCTCACCTATGACGGCCTCGATCCCTTCGATCGCGTCGTCTATCCGTTCGCGGTCCCCGGCGTCAACGCCACCTGGGTCGTGCTCGTCGACGTGCCGCACACGGCGATCAACGCGCCGGTGCGAGACCAGACCTATATGATGATCGTCAACGGGCTAATCGTGCTCGGTGCGGTCATGCTGGCGCTCTATTTCGCCGTCCGCTCTTTCGTGCAGCGGCCACTCGGCGGGCTGGTCGCCAGCGTCAGGGCGCTGAGCGACGGCCATTATGGCGAACCGATCGCCGCCCAGGACCGCAGCGATGAAGTCGGTTCGGTCGCCAAGGCGCTGGAAGGCTTCCGCTTCACGCTCGCCGACAGCCGCCGCCTCGAAGACGAGGCCGTCGACCAGCGGCGGGCCGCAGAGACCGAGCGCAGCCGCTCGGAATCGGAGCGCCAGGAATCGGTGTCGCTGCAGCGCCATATCGTCTCGATCGTCGGCGCCGGCCTTTCCGAGCTGTCGCAGGGCAATCTCAGTCACCGCATCACCGACGAATTCCCCGGCGAATACGGCAAGTTGAAACAGGATTTCAACGCCGCGCTCGCGAGCCTCGAAGAGACCATCAACACGATGAACCTCAGCGTCGCCAATATCGGCTCCGGCACCGGCGAAATCAGCAACAGCGCTTCCGACCTCGCCAAGCGCACCGAACAGCAGGCAGCCAGCCTGGAAGAGACGGCGGCCGCGCTCAACGAGCTCACCGCGCAGGTCGATTCCAGCGCCGAGAATGCGCGCACGGCAGCCGACAACGTCAACCTCGCCTGCCAGGATGCCGAAAAGTCCGGCGAAGTGGTGCAGAAAGCGATCGCCTCGATGCAAGGGATCGAACAATCTTCGACGGAGGTTTCGCGGATTATCGGCGTCATCGACGAGATCGCCTTCCAGACCAACCTCCTGGCGCTGAACGCCGGCGTCGAGGCGGCGCGCGCCGGGGAAGCCGGCAAGGGTTTTGCTGTCGTCGCCCAGGAGGTGCGTGAACTCGCGCAGCGCTCAGCCAATGCCGCCAAGGAAATCAAGACGCTGATCAACAGCTCGGCCGTCCAGGTCAAGGAGGGCGTCGATCTCGTCGGGCGCGCCGGCGGCACGCTGCACAAGATCGCCGAACAGGTGATGGGCATCAACGATCTCATCCGGCAGATCTCGGCATCGGCCAGCGAACAGGCTGTCGGCCTGAAGGAAATCAACCAGGCGATGAACCAGATGGACCAGGTGACGCAGCAGAATGCGGCGATGGTGGAGGAAGCAACCGCTGCTAGCGTCGCACTCAACGACGAGGCACAAACGCTGAAGGCGCTCGCCACGCGCTTCAACGTCTCGGGTTCGGGCAACGCCGCGGCCCTTGCCTCCGTCGCGCAAAAGATGCGGGCGCCGGCGACTTCAGCCCTTTCGCCTCGCGCGACCGCCCCGTCGCGCGGATCCGCTGCCGTGGCGCAGGACAGCTGGGAAGAGTTCTGATCGTTCAGCCCCTCATAATGCAAAAGGCGCCTGGGATATCAGGCGCCTTTTCACATTCGGGGATAATATAGCTCAGGCAGCGTTCGACGTCTGCTCTTCGTTGAGGAAGGCATAGATCGCCGAGGCGGACTCGGTGGCACGCAGCTTGGCGACCAGATCGTGATCGCGCAGCACACGGGCGATTCGCGACAGAGCCTTGAGATGATCGGCGCCCGCCCCTTCCGGCGCAAGCAGCAGGAACACGAGATCGACCGGCTGGTCGTCCAGCGCCTCGAAATCGACCGGCTGCTCCAGCCGGGCGAAGATGCCGACGATCGAATGGATGTTTCCCAGCTTGCCGTGGGGAATGGCGATGCCGTTGCCGACTCCGGTCGAGCCCAGGCGTTCGCGTTGCAGGATGACGTCGAAGATCTCCCGTTCGGAAAGCCCGGTGATCCTGGAGGCTCTTGCAGCCAATTCCTGAAGCAACTGTTTCTTGGAATTTACTCTGAGGGCGGGAATGATCGCATCCTGATGGAGCAAATCTGCCAATGCCATTTCTTTTTCCTTCTGTCGCCGGGATCAAATGCAAGGAGCGGCGGCAATACCGCCGCTCACCACCCTGATCTCAGCCTTTGATACTGGCTGAATCGATCCAGCCAATATTTCCGTCGTGCCGACGGTAAACGATGTTCAGATGTTCCTTGCCGGGGCTGCGGAACAGGAGAAGCGGCTCGTCGGTCATGTCGAGCGCCATCACGGCGGTGGCGACCGACATGGTCTTCAGCTGCTTCGTGCTTTCAGCGACGATCGCCGGAGCGAAATCGTCAGCGATTTCATCATCGTGATCAGGAACGGAATCCATAACCGTGTAGGAGACCTCTGCAAAACCATTCAGATGGCTTCCGGCGTGATGGTCCTTCAGCTTGCGCTTGTAACGCCGCAACCGCTTTTCGATCCGCTGCGAGGCGGCGTCGAAAGCCAATTGCGGGTCGGTCGCCTCGCCGGCCGCATGCAGCACCACCCCGCTGTCGAGATGAAGCTTGCAATCCGCCGAGTAACGAGAACTCGCCTTTTCCACGGTCACCTGGCCGGAATATCCCCCGTCGAAGTATTTCGTGATGGCCATACTAATTTGGTCCTCGATCTTTTGACGGAAGGATTCACCAATTTCCATATGTTTCCCGGATACACGCACACTCATGGAGTTTCCCTTCTTATGGTCGTTTGCGGGTATCAGTTTACGCCAAGCCTCAGGTTCATCCAAGCACTTCGCACAATCTCAAGCAAGATCGGCTTAGTCCTGCGGGTCCTTGGTGCCCTTCTGATGCTGGGGATAACTCCAGACGCCGTTCACGGCATCGATTGCGGCGGGCTTCTAGCCAGAGCTTGCCGAAAAGTCAATAGGGCGCCGAATCACCCTCGGCGGCACTCGGTCGACGTGTGGCGGATACCTTGCCAGGCAAGGCATACCGCCGATCGCCACCCCATCCAGTCTACGCGTTTCGCGCCTGCGTTGTGCCCTTCCTTGCAGGGATCGTCATGGCGGCGACACCTGCTATGACGCAGACGAGCCCGATCCAGGCCGTCGGGCTCAGCCTTTCGCCGAGGAAAACGATGCCGATCGCAACACCGATCGGCACTCTGAGATAGGCTTGCGCGGTGGTTCCGACCGAACCCAGTGTCTGGACGAGACGGAAATAGATCACAAAGGCAAGCGCCGTCGAAAAGGCGGAGAGGGCAAGCAGCGCCAGTATCGATGCCGCCGACGGATCGAGCTCCCATGGCCGATCGACGACGAGGCTGATGGGCAAGAGAACAACCGCGCCTGAGATCAAAGAGCCGGCCGCCGGCACTGCGGGATCGAGCCCCTTGAAGTTCTTGCTGAAAATCGCGGCACCTGCATAGCAGATGGTCGCCAGGATGATGGCAAGCTGCGCCATCAGGCTTTCGCCGAGACCGCCGAGCGCTTCGACGCCGATGACGAGGCAGATGCCGGCAAGCCCGGCCATGACGCCGAAAAGCCGTCGCAAGGTCACCTGCTCATGGCGGGTGATCAGCACGGTCAGCAGGAAGGTGAAGATCGGCGTTGCCGAATTCAAGATCACCGCCAATCCGGCATCGACGGACTGTTCCGCCCAGGCGATCAGTGTGAAGGGAACGACACTGTTCAGACAGGCCTGAACGAAAAACCGCCGCCAGGTGGCACGATCGCGCGGCAGGCGGACACGCCGGTGGCGCAGGACGGCCAGCAGAATGCCGCCGGCAATCAGCGTGCGGGTGGCGATCAACGTTATCGGCGGGATCGTCTCGACGCCGATCTTGATGAAGCTATAGGAGGAACCCCACAGGGTCGCCAGCACCAGCAGCAGGAAAAGCTCCCTGGCAAGGTTGGAATTTTGCGGCGTCATCGTCGGCATTTCGATCTTCGTTCAAGACAATTCAAAGGGTTGCAGCGCGGTTCGCGCGTCTCAAAACACGCTAGGTGCTGGAGAGCAATAACGGGATTTGCGAGCCGGATGCTTCGATCGAGGTCGAAGCGTTGCCGCGTCAGAAACCGGCGACCTTGGCGAGCGCCCGCTTCTCGCGGCGGCGCTGCACCGAAGAGGCAATGTTCATCGCCTCCCGGTATTTCGCAACCGTGCGGCGGGCGAGATCGACGCCGCCCTTTTTCAGCATGTCGACGATATCGTCATCGGAAAGCACCGCCTCCGGGCTCTCCTGCAGGATCAGCGCGCGGATCTTGTGACGCACGGCTTCGGCCGAATGGCTGTCGCCGCCTGCGACGGCGCTGATCGAGACGGTGAAGAAATATTTGAGTTCGAAGAGACCGCGCGGCGTCAGCATATATTTGTTCGACGTGACGCGGCTGACGGTGGATTCATGCATCTTGATCGCTTCGGCGACCGTCTTCAGGTTCAGCGGGCGCAGATAGTCGACGCCGTGCAGCAGGAAGGCGTCCTGCTGGCGGACGATTTCGCTTGCCACCTTCATGATGGTTTTAGCCCGCTGATCGAGGCTGCGCGTCAGCCAGTTGGCGGTCTGCAGGCAATCGGAGAGGAAGGCATGATCCTCGCCGTTCTTTGTCACCCGGGAAAAATAAGACTGGTTGACCAGCACGCGCGGCAGCGCATCCGGATTGAGTTCGACCCGCCAGCCGCCATCCGAGGAGGCTCTGACGACCACATCGGGCATGATCGCTTCGGAAACGCCCGCCCCGAAACCGCTGCCGGGCTTCGGATTGAGCTGGCGGATCTCGCCGAGCATGTCGAGAAGATCTTCCTCGTCGACGCCGCAAAGCCGCTTCAGCGTGGCGAAATCGCGGCTCGCCAGGAGTTCGAGGTTTTCGACCATAGCCTGCATGGCCGGGTCGTATCGGTCCTTCTGCCTGAGCTGGATCGCCAGGCATTCGGCAGGGCTGCGGGCGAAAACACCCGGCGGATCGAGGCTCTGGAGGGTGGCGAGCACGCGCTCGGCCTGTGCGAGGCTCGTGCCCAACCTCTCGCCCGCCTCGACGATATCGGCCTGCAGATAACCGCAGTCGTCGAGCTGGTCGACGAAATTCTGCGCGATCAGCCGGTCGGCCATGTCAGGCAGGACGAAGGGGATCTGCTGGGCGAGATGATCGCGCAGCGACACCTGGCCGGCGACGAAATCGTCAAGATCGTAGTCGGCGCCCTCGCCGCTGCCCGGCATCGATTTCCACTGGCTGACGAGCTCCGGCGCATCGAGGCGCTGCGGGGCACCGTCATCGGGAAAGACATTGGTGTAATTGGCGTCGAGTTCGTCGTTCAGCCGGCTGGTGCTGGCGCTGCCGCCATTGTCATACCAGTCGCTGGAGAGCGCCTCGGTGCGGTTGTCGTAGCCGTCGTCAGAACCGGCGTCCTCCGGCTGATGAGCATACTCTCCATCTTCGGCTTCGCCGCGTTCGCCACCCGCCTCGCCGTCATTCGACGGAAATTCGAGCAGCGGGTTCTTCTCCACTTCCAGGGCGATGAACTGGTTGAGTTCGAAATGCGTCATCTGCAGCAACTGGATGGATTGCATCAGTTGCGGCGTCATCACCAAAGACTGAGTCTGGCGCAGGAAAAGATTGGCGGACAGTGCCATGACGGACGCGAAACTCCCCTCGATTCCTCCGGGAAACCGCGTCCGATCAAGGCTTCAGGCCACGGAAATCCAAGTTGGCCCAAAAATTGCTTTTTTATTGTATTTGGTCAAGCGGAACTATGCCGGCATGGTGAATTTCTGCCGATCCGGCCTAAAATCATCCGGAGCTGACGTCAGAGGCTGAAATTGTCGCCGAGGTAGAGCCGGCGCACTTCCGGATTGTTGACGATGTCGTTCGCCCGGCCATGGGTCAGGACCTCACCGGCATGGATGATGTAGGCGCGGTCGATGAGACCCAGCGTCTCGCGGACATTGTGGTCGGTGATGAGAACGCCGATGCCGCGTGCCGTCAGGTGGTGAACGAGATTCTGGATGTCGGCGACCGAGATCGGGTCGACGCCGGCGAAGGGTTCGTCGAGCAGCATGAAGGTCGGGTCGGTCGCAAGCGCACGGGCGATTTCGAGGCGACGGCGCTCACCGCCGGACAGGGCGACGGCGGCACTCTTGCGCAGCTTCTGGATATGGAATTCCTCCAGCAGCTCGTTCAGCTTCTGCTCGCGCTCGGCCTTGTCCTTCACATGCACTTCGAGGACGGCGCGGATATTCTCTTCCACCGTCAAGCCGCGGAAGATCGAGGCTTCCTGCGGCAGGTAACCGACGCCGAGGCGCGAGCGGCGGTACATCGGCATGGTCGTGACGTCGTTGCCGTCGATCTCAATCGTGCCTTCATCGACCGGCACGAGGCCGGTGATCATGTAAAAACAGGTGGTCTTGCCGGCGCCGTTCGGGCCGAGCAGGCCGACGGCCTCGCCGCGGCGCACCACCAGCGAGACGCCGTTGACGACGCGCCGCGTCGCATAGGTCTTCGTCAGACCGCGTGCGATCAGCGTTCCCTGATAGCGGCTCTTGTCGGCGGCGCCCGCAGCTTGTGGCCCGGGCTTGCCGAACATGGTGGATAGCGATGTTAATTTCACGTGGGAGGCCGGCTTCTCAGTTCTGCTTCTGCTGCGGTGTATTCGGCTTCGACTTCGGATCGAGCTGAATCTGGACACGCCCGCCGCAGCTTTCAAGCTCCGCCTGGCCGGTCTGCATGTGAACCGTCAGTTTGCAGCCGGTAAAAACGTTCGGCCCGTCCGACAGAATAACTTTATTCCCCTCATCCGCGGTGAGGATGAATGTCTGCGAGGCCATGTCGAAATTGCCGTCATCGGCGGTCGCCGTCTGCGTGCCCGAGGTCAAAAAGACCTTGTCCGTCACCAGGATCTTGTCGATATCAGCACTTCCCGATGCAAGCGAGGCCGACTGTTCCGGCTGGGCAGCAGGTTGCGCCCCGTCAGCAGCCGGCTTTGCCGCCTTGTCCTTGTAATAGACGGTCATCTTGCCGGACTGCATCGTCGTCGTCCCCTGGACGACCTTGACCTTGCCGGTGAAGAGCGCGGTGTGTTCCTGGTCATGGATCTCCAGCTTGTCGCTTTCGATCTGGATCGGCTGGTCGTTGGACAGCTTCATGCCCGGCATCGTCGCCGTCGCCTGCTGCGCGCCGGCGCCCGAGGCCGTCAGAATAAGGGCAAATGCGCCGGCAATGAATGCCATGCCTGTCTTGCAAGTGGAAAAGCGACAATCTTTTGTCATGGATGACCCGGCTGGTTAAGTGCCCTGTTTATGGATGGCGGATGGATCGACATTCATGCGAACATTCCCCTCGAATGTGATCACCCGCCCCTTATCGGTTATCTGAAGCGTCTTCGCAACAATGGAGGCATTGTCCTTGGTGATGGTGACGGGGTCGTCGCTCCGCATGTTTCCGCCCTTGATGTCGAGCTGGGCGGACTGGAAATTCGCATTGAGGCCGCTGCTCAGCACCAGGGTGAAGGGGGCCGTCATATGCAGATTGTCGGTGGCGCGATTGTAATCGGCGGTCGAGGCGACGACACGGGCGATCAGGCCATCATTCATCGGCACAGCGGCCTTGATGGTCTCGAGCGTGATGAAATCGGGATTGCGGATATCCTGCAGCGCCCTTTCGGCCAGCATCGAATAGTTGATGCCGTCGGAATTGCGCCCCGAGATCGCCGGCTTTTCCATCACGACCTTGCCGTTCTCGATCTTGGCGCCTTCCATCTTGATGTTTTCAGGCAGATAGATGCGGACCAACGCCACCGCGCTGAGGCCTGCCGCGATGATGAGGGCGGCTACCGGCAGCAATATCTTCAGCCGCCGCACGCGGGCGGAATGGAACAACGCATCGCCATAGGCATTCCTGTCGGACCCCGAATAGGCGGCATGTCCGTTGTTCTTCAGGGTATCGAGCATAGGCCTCGTCCATGTGCGGTGATCGCCGCGCCTCGATAACAAAGCCGGCCGCCAATCACAGTTCGTTTCGCATTATTACATTGGCTTGCCAATATGGAATTTTTTCTGCAACAAGCAACAAAACGGAAAAACATTGAAAAGTGGCATTCGTACGGGCCGCTGCACCCTATTTCACCGGTTCGATCGGCGGCATGCCGAAGCCGGTGCCAGCTGGAGGTTTTTATGGACAGTTCGATCATCGCCGATCGCCGGCGGCTGCGTCGTAAGCTCGGCTTCTGGCGCGTCATCGCTGTGGCCCTCATCGTGGCACTTGGTTTCGCCTTCTACCGCTTTGCCCTCGGCGATGCCGGGACGGAGCGCCCGCATATCGCCCATGTGACGATATCCGGGCTGATCGTCGATGACGACGAGCTTCTGGAGCGGCTGAAGAAGGTCGAGATCAGCGATCAGGTGAAGGCAGTGGTGATTTCGATCTCCTCGCCCGGCGGCACGACCTATGGCGGCGAAAAAATCTTCAAGGCGATCCGTGCGATATCAGCCAAGAAGCCTGTCGTCTCCGACGTGCGCACGCTTGCCGCCTCGGCCGGCTACATGATCGCCACCGCCGGCGATACGATCATTGCCGGCGACAGCTCGATCACCGGCTCGATCGGCGTCATCTTCCAGTATCCGCAGATCCAGCCGCTGCTCGACAAGATCGGCGTCTCGCTGCAGGAGATCAAGTCCTCGCCGCTGAAAGCCGAGCCCTCGCCCTTCCACGAGGCGAGCGAGGAAGCCAAGACGATGATCCGCAACATGGTGGTCGACAGCTATAACTGGTTCGTCGACCTCGTCGCCGACCGGCGCAAGCTGCCGCGCGACGAGGTGCTGAAACTGGCCGACGGCACGATCTATACCGGCCGCCAGGCGCTGAAGGTGAAACTCGTCGATGCAATCGGCGGCGAGGCCGAGATCCGCGCCTATCTGACGTCACGCGGTATCGACAGCGATCTGCCGATGGTGGACTGGGACAAGAAGAGCAATACGCCCTTTCTGCTCGCTGGGGCTGTTTCTCGGTTGATTACGATCTTCGGTTATGATGATCTCATGAAAACCCAGGATATCAATGGAATCCTGCCCCCAAAGTTGCTTCTTGACGGGCTGCTTTCAGTTTGGCAGGTTGGCCACGATTGATAAGAAATCAATAATTTAAGGGGGCGAAAGTGATCAAGTCCGAATTGGTGCAGATTGTTGCGGCACGCAACCCGCATCTCTATCATCGCGACGTCGAGAATATCGTCAACGCGGTTCTCGACGAGATCACGGATGCACTGGCTGCGGGTAACCGAGTCGAATTGCGCGGCTTTGGCGCCTTTTCGGTCAAGAACCGCCCGTCGCGCTCCGGCCGCAACCCGCGGACCGGCGATACCGTCTTCGTCGAGGAGAAGTGGGTTCCCTTCTTCAAGACCGGCAAGGAGCTGCGCGAGCGGCTCAATCCCGGCCAGGCCGACGAAGAGGATTGAACCGTCGCTGCCTGCGGCGAAACCGCACTTGAACTCGAGGGCCGTTTTCCTATTCTGGTAACGCATCGTGCTTTACGCGTCTTGCAAAGACGCGTGGCGCTGTAAGCATGAAACGCGCCCCTCAAAAAGACCGGCGCAATCTGCCGCGTGGAGACCTCAAATGGCCAAGAAGATCGTCAACCTGTTGATTCTGCTGCCGCTCGGCGTCATCCTCATCGTCTTCTGCGTCGCCAACCGGCAGAGCGTCACGCTCGCCTTCAATCCGTTCCGGCCGGAAGACCAGGTGCTGGCGGTTTCCGCGCCCTTCTTCGTCTTCCTGGTCGTCGCGCTGATCGCGGGCATGCTGATCGGGGCGGCCGCCACCTGGTTCAGCCAGGGCAAACACCGCAAGCGCGCCCGCACCGAGGCCAAGGAAGCCATCCGCTGGCAAAGCGAGGCCGACCGCCACAAGAACCGCGCCGAGGAAATCGCCGGGCAGTTGCCGGCGCGGTAAAACCGGTCGGTATTCGATGGGCTCGGGTTCGGCGCCCGGCTTTCGGCGGCTGTCAAACCGGAAAAAAGCTCAGTTCCTCATAGTCGCCCTCCGGCGAGGCGCCGTTGCCGGTCACGTGGAAACCGTGGGAAAGGTAGAACGCCTTTGCCCGCCGGTTCTTCACCAGGCATTTCAGCCGGTACCGGTGCTGCGGCCATTCCGGCAGCGCCTGCAGCAGCGCCCTACCGGCACCCTGGCCCTGAAATTCAGGGCTGATATAGAGCATGTGGATGAAATCATCGGCTGGCCAGAGCGACAGGAAGCCGGCAACGCGGCCGTTTTCATGCGCGCAGACGAAGACTGTCTCGCCATTGGTATGAGCAGCGAAATCCTCGCGATGGAATTTGCCGGGATCGACCCAGACGAATGTTTCGCGGCGCACGGAAAGATAAATCTCCGCGAGTATTTCCTGGTCTTCCGCCCGCGGCGGCCTGATGGTCCACGTCATCATGCCGATTTAAACAAACCCTGCGCCCGCGCCAAGCCTAACCCGCTGCCATCTTCGCGACGACAGCGGCATTGAAATCCGAAAAGAACCCTTCGGCGAGCTTTTGCGAGGTCGAATCGAGCAGGCGGGCGCCGAGCTGGGCGAGCCTACCGCCGAGTTCGGCCTTCGACCGGTAGTGCAGGATGGTCTCGGCACCCCTTTCTTCAAGCACGATATCGGCACTGCCCCTGGCGAATCCGGCAAGACCGCCCTTGCCTTCGGCCGACAGCGTATAGCTCTTCGGCGCATCGACATTGGAAAGCGTCAGCAGCCCATGGAAGGTGGCGGACAACAGGCTGAACTTGACCTTGATCGTCGCCTCGAAGACATCAGGCGACAGCCGCTCGATGCTCTGGCAGCCCGGAATGCAGCCGCGCATGATGTCGGGATCGTTGAGTGCTGCCCAGACGATGTCCCGCGGCGCCGCGATGCGTTCTTCGCCGGTGAAATCCATTCGATGGCCCCATCCTCGATTCGCTCATCTTATCCCAGTGCGAAAGCGCTTTGCCAAGGCGGGACGGAATGTTATCTGCCGGGTTCCGATCTGACACATGAGGGATGGGCCGATGAACGACGAACTGAAGCCCTGGAGCGTGACAGCAAGCCGCATCACCTATGAGGATCGCTGGATCCGGGTCCGGAGCGACGATTGCGTCACCGCCGATGGAACCGTCGTCGCGCCCTTCCATGTGCTCGATTATCCCGATTGGATCAACGTCATCCCTGTGATGCCTGACGGGCACGTGCTGCTGACGCGGGAATACCGGCACGGCCGCGGCGAGATCGTGCTCGGTCTGGTCGCCGGCAGCCTCGAACCCGGCGACAGCGAGACCGGCGATGCGGCGATGGCAGCGGCCCGGCGCGAACTCCGGGAGGAGACCGGCTATGAGGCCTCGACCTTCGTCAAGCTGCTCACCTCCTATCCGAATGCCGCCAGCCAGAGCAACGTGGTGACGAGCTGGCTGGCGCTTGGTCTCAGCCGGGCCGGCGAACCGTCTTTCGACCCCGGAGAGAAGGTCGACCTGCTGTTTGCGGATCTTGCTGCCATCCTTGGCGACCTGCAGTCCGGCGCCGTCATCATGCAGTCGATGCATGTCGCGGCCCTTTATGCGGCGGAAAGCTGGCTTCGCACACAGGCCTCCGAAGGCTTGAAATAGGCGCCGCGCCGGGAGAACCCTTGCCGCTTGTCCGGGCTTGGCCGGCGGTGCAGTTGATCCGCCCCGCTTTTCTGGGCTACTGCATATTCAAAGTGCCGCAATGTGCTTTGCGCGTTTCAAAAGACGCGCGGCGCTGCAGCGGACAAAGCCGATACCACACCCCGACAGAGACGCGGAAGAGCACGTTGAAACAGAGAGAAGGCCGGCCGGGCCAGAAGAAAACATCAGGTCCTTCCGGTGAAAGCCGCAGGGACGATCGGGCAGGCCGGCCGCCGAAGCCGGTCGCGCAGCCGGCGGCAAGCCGCGAGGCCGCTGTGCCGGCCGCCGTCGTGCGTCCTTTGATGACACGCAGCGGCGAGCGTCCAACTGAGCGCGTGCCCGTCATCCTCGAATCGCTCGGGGCCGGCGACTTCCATCTGATCGACAGCGGCAACGGTGAAAAGCTCGAGCAATACGGCCCCTATCGCATCATCCGTCCGGAAGCTCAGGCGCTGTGGCGGCCTTCTTTGCCCGCCCATATCTGGGAAAAGGTCGATGCCGCCTTCACCGGCGATACCGACGAGGAAGGCGCCGGCCGCTGGCGCTTTCCGAAGGAGGCGCTTGGCGAGACCTGGCCGCTCAATCTGCTCGGTGTCGATTTTCTCGGCCGCTTCACCTCCTTCCGTCATGTCGGCGTCTTCCCGGAGCAGATTGTCCACTGGAGCTGGATGAAAGAGCAGGTTGAAAAGGCCGGCCGGCCGCTGAAGGTGCTGAACCTCTTCGGTTACACCGGCGTCGCCTCGCTGGTTGCCGCCGCAGCCGGCGCCGAGGTCACCCATGTCGACGCCTCGAAGAAGGCGATCGGCTGGGCAAGGGAAAACCAGGCGCTCGGGCGCATGGAGAAGTTGCCGATCCGCTGGATCTGCGAGGATGCGATGAAATTCATCCTGCGCGAGGAACGCCGCGGCAGCCAATACGACATCATCCTCACCGATCCGCCGAAATTCGGCCGTGGCCCCAATGGCGAAGTCTGGCATCTCTTCGAGCATCTGCCCCTGATGCTCGACGTCTGCCGCGAGATCCTGTCGCCGAAGGCCGTGGGCCTGGTGCTGACGGCCTATTCGATCCGCGCCAGCTTCTATTCGATCCATGAGTTGATGCGCGAGACGATGCGTGGCGCCGGCGGTGTGGTCGAATCCGGCGAGTTGGTGATCCGCGAGGCGGGCACCGACGGCAAGACGCAGGGCCGCGCGCTTTCCACCTCCCTCTTTTCCCGCTGGGTGCCGAAATGAGCAAGGACTTCCACGATCAGGGACCGCGCAGGGTCGGGCAGGTGAAGGAAGTCACTTCGCTCGCCAATCCGATCATCAAGGACATCAAGGCGCTGACGAACAAGAAGTCGCGCGAGGAAAGCGGTACTTTCCTGGCCGAAGGACTGAAGCTCGTCATCGATGCGATCGAACTCGGCTGGGCGATCCGCACGCTGGTCTATGCCAAGGCCGCCAAGGGCAAGCCGCTGGTCGAGCAGATGGCGGCAAAGACCGTCGCCTCGGGCGGGCTGGTCCTCGAGGTCAGCGAAAAGGTGATCGCCTCGATCACCCGCCGCGACAACCCGCAGATGGTCGTCGGCATCTTCGAGCAGCGCTGGACGCCGCTCAAGGGTATTCGACTGAGCGACGGCGAGACATGGGTGGCGCTCGACCGGGTGCGCGACCCCGGCAATCTCGGCACCATCATCCGCACGGCCGATGCGGCGGGGGCTTCCGGCATCATACTTCTCGGAGAAACGACCGATCCCTTCTCGCTCGAAACCGTGCGGGCCACCATGGGCTCGGTCTTTGCCGTTCCGGTCGCGCGGGCGACACCCGAGGAATTCATCGCCTGGCGGAAATCGGCTGGCGTTTCCGTCGTCGCGACGCATCTTGCAGGCGCGGTCGATTACCGGACGATCGACTACCGAAAAAAGCCCGTCGTGCTCCTGATGGGCAACGAACAATCCGGCCTGCCGGAGCAGCTGGCCAGGGAAGCCGACGCGCTTGCCCGCATTCCACAGCAGGGCCGCGCCGATTCGTTGAACCTCGCCGTCGCCACCGCCGTTATGCTTTTCGAGGCACGCCGCCATCTCCTCTCACTTGCCGAGGGCAAATGACCGAACAGACGCATGCACGCCCGGCGCTGTTTTCGCGCCCGGCGCCGATCCTCTTCTTCATCGTCGTCGCCGTTCTCATCGACCAGGCCGTCAAGATCGCCGTTGATCATTACCTGCCGCTTCAGGAGGCCGTGCCCGTCGTTCCGATGCTGGCGCTCTACCGCACCTACAATCTCGGCGTCGCCTTTTCGATGCTGTCGGGCATGGACGGCTGGTTCATCGTCGGCATGCGGCTCATCATCGTCGCCTTCGTCATCTGGCTGTGGTACCGCACGGCGAAGGATCGCTGGATCGCCCATCTCGGTTATGCGCTGATCATCGCCGGCGCGATCGGCAATCTCGTCGACCGCTTCGCCTATGGGCATGTGATCGATTACATTCTTTTCTACACTGAGAGTTGGTCCTTCGCGGTCTTCAATCTCGCCGACAGTTTCATCACCATCGGCGCCGGCTGCGTCATTCTCGATGAGCTGCTACTGCCGAAAAAGGCCAGCCGCTAAAATCTTATCGAAATCCTGAAGGCATTCGGAACGGGCCTCATGTTATCCAGATAGCATGCAGAACCTGGGACAGTTGCAGGAAAGATTGTCCGCCGCCTTCGGTGGACCCGCCGCCAAGCCGCATGAGAAGCGGATGGAGGCGGTCTTCGCACGACCGAACGCACCGGCACCCCGGGGCGCCGATGACCGCCAGGGCGGACCTGCACCGACACGGCGCCTGCTGTTCTACTGGCTTGGCGGCGCCGGCCTTCTTGCCGCAACGATCCTGATGCTGCTTGCCCATGCCGGCGATCCGCTGCTGCTTTCGGGCGGTCTCGTCGTTCTTGGCCTTGCCGTCATCGCCAGTTATGCCCTGCTGATGGTTCGCTCGCGCAAGGCCGGGCAGCGCCCCGGCCAATCCAAGCCGGATGAGAATGGCGGCGCAAAGCTGTTTGCCGACGTGCACGACGTGCTCGGCGACATCACGGTCAGCCGCACCATGGACCGGCGCATCATCTCCGCCAATGACACGTTTCGCCGCCTGACCGGGCGGCTGCGCCCGGAAGGAAAAACCTGCGAGGAGATCGGCCTTGCCTTCCGCCCCGGTCCGATACCGCACTGCTACGATGTCGAGATCTCGACGCCGGAGGGCCAGCGCATCTTCCTCTGGCGTGACGTCGTTACCCGCGACCCGGCGAACGGCCGCCTGCTGCTGCAGAGCGTTGCCCGCGACGTCACCGACGAGCGGCTGATCGCGCAGGGCCGCGAGGAGGCCCGCCAGAAGGCCGAATATAACAGCGCCGCCAAATCGAGGCTGCTTGCCACCGTCAGCCACGAGGTGCGCACGCCGCTTTCCGGCATCCTCGGCATGACGCATCTGATCGCCGAAACGCGGCTGACGCAGGAGCAGCAAAACTATCTCGCCAACATCCGCCAGTCCGGCCACGCATTGACGCAGCTCGTCGAGGATCTGCTCGATTTCTCCACCATCGAAGTCGGCCGCTTCGCGCTGCACCCGCGCTCGGAATCGCTGCGCAAGCTTCTGGAAAGCGTCGTCGAGATGCTCGCCCACCGGGCGCATGAAAAGGGTATCGAGATCGGCGCCACCGTGTCCTCCGACGTGCCCGAAAATATGAGCTTCGACCCGGCGCGGCTGCGCCAGGTTCTGTTCAACGTCATCGGCAATGCCGTGAAGTTCACCCAGGTCGGCGGCGTCTTCATCCGCGTGTCGCTCGACGGCGACGACCTGTCGATCACCGTGACCGACAGCGGTCCCGGCATGACGGCGGAGGAGCAGGCGCGCGTCTTCGGCGAGTTCGAGCAGGGTGGCAGCGTTGTCGACAAGAGCAGCGGGACCGGCCTCGGCCTTGCCATCTCCGCCCGCATCATGCGCGAATTCAACGGCGCGCTGACGGTTACCAGCGAAAAGGGCCGAGGCAGCGAATTCACCATCCGCTTCCCTGTCGATATCGACAGCGAGCGCCCCGACCGGCGAAACACGCTGCTTTCAGGCAACAGCGTCGTGCTGCTGGCGCCGGCAGGTGCGGCGCGCACCGCCATCGCCGAAACGATCACCACGCTCGGCGGCCTCTGCCATCTTGTCGGCGACGGCGAGACGGCGCGGGCAACACTGCTTGGGCTGGTAAAGAGCGGGCGGCGGCCGACCGATATCATCATCGACCATCGGATGTCGGCGGAATTTTCCGCCCATCTTGCCGATCGCGCCGAAATCGCCGCCCTTGGTCTGCGCAAGGTGCTGCTCGTCAATCCGGAAGAGCGTAGCGCCCATCCGCTCGACCTCTTCGATGCCTGGCTGATCCGGCCGCTGCGCGAACAGTCGCTGATCGACGTGCTGCGCGGGCGCATGCGCGGCATGGAGAAGCGTGACGCGCTGAACGACAACCAGCCGGGCTTCAGCCTTTCGGTGGCGGAGACGCTGGTTGCCGCCAGCGGGCTCAGCATCCTGCTCGGCGAGGACGATCCGATCAATGCCATGCTGGTGCGCGTCGTCCTGGAAAAGGGCGGGCATAAGGTGCGCCATGTCGAGGATTTCGAGACCCTGCTCGACTACGCGCTCTGCGAGGCGAATGCTCGGCCCGATATCATCATCAGCGACCTCTCGATGCCTGGCGGCAATGGCATCGACATGCTGGGACGCCTGCGCGGCCATGAGCGGCGGCTCGATCTCGCCTCGGTGCCGGTGATCGTGCTGACGGCCGACAAGAGTGACGAATCGCGCCGCCAGGTCTTGCTCAACGGCGCCAACCGCGTCATGGTAAAGCCGGTCGATCCGGTGCGGCTGCTGACCGAAGTTCAAGCGGTCGCCGCCCTTTCCGCCCGCCGGGCAGAGGCGCGGTGAGCGCCTCGGGAACCGGCATGTTTCTTGCGCCGGGAAATTCAAAATGTCACTTTCCTGTCGTAGAGAAGTGTTTTATGGCGTCGATAAGCCGGCAACGGGAGAATCGTCATGTCCGCCATCGACATCCTGAATCGTGACACCACCGCGGAGGCTGCACCGCCCTCGACGGCTGCTGTACAGAAGGACGGCGATATCCTCGGCCGTATCGGCAATCTGGAGACCCGCCTTGCCCGCACGGCACGCGAGATCGATGCCGCCCAGGCCGTGCGCTACCGCGTCTTCGTCGACGAAATGAAGGCGCAGCTGCCGCTGGATGCCATGCGCCGGCAGCGTGACGTCGACGCCTATGACGCTGTCTGCGACCATCTTCTGGTTCTCGACCGCTCGATCGAGGGCGACCCCGAAGACCAGATCGTCGGCACCTACAGGCTGTTGCGTCAAGATGTCGCCATCGCCAATGGCGGTTTTTACTCGGCTTCCGAATTCGAAATCGAGGGCCTTATTGCCAAACATCCGGACAAGCGCTTCATGGAGCTCGGCCGCTCCTGCGTGCTGCCGGAATACCGCACCAAGCGCACCGTCGAGCTTCTGTGGCAGGGCAACTGGGCCTATGCGCTGAAGCACGGCGTCAGCGCCATGTTCGGCTGCGCCTCTTTCCCCGGCGTCTATCTCGAAAGCCATGCGCTGGCGCTGTCCTTTCTCTACCACAACGTGCTGGCGAAGGACGAATGGGCCGTCGGGGCGCTGCCGGATCTCGCCCGCAACATGGACTTGATGCCGATCGAAGCCATCAATCCGAAGCGGGCGTTGATGGCCCTGCCGCCGTTGATCAAGGGCTATCTCCGCCTCGGCGCGATGGTCGGCTCCAGCGCGGTCATCGATCATGCCTTCAACACGACCGACGTGCTAATCGTGCTGCCGATCTCCAGCATCTCGGACCGTTACCTGAATTATTACGGCGCCGATGCCGGCCGCTTCGCGAGCTAAGAGCTAGCATCGCTGCTCTTCATCGTTCGCGACTTCGGCAGTTCATTATCTGCAACCTAGAGCATTTCCGTTTTTCTTCGAATCACGGAAGTGCTCTATTTCTTTGTTTTCATGCTCCGGACGCAAAACCGCAAAAAACTTGTGCCTGGCCGACGTGTCGTCGGCCGGGCACAAGATGCCGTCTCATAGTGTCGACCGGAGGAGTTTACGAACCCGCCCCGTAGGCGGCGATCGCCGCCATGTTGACGATGTCGCTGTCCTTGGCGCCCATCGAGGTGATCTGCACCGGCTTGTCGAGACCGACGAGGATCGGGCCGATCACCGTGGAGCCGCCGAGCTCCTGCAGCATCTTGGTCGAGATCGAGGCCGAGTGGAAGGCCGGCATGACGAGGACGTTGGCCGGGCCGGAGAGGCGGCAGAAGGGATATTGCTCCATCACCTTGCGGTTCAGAGCAACGTCGGCGGCCATCTCACCGTCATATTCGAAATCGACGCGGCGCTTGTCAAGGATCTTCACCGCCTCGCGCACCCGCTCGGAGCGTTCGCCCGAAGGATGGCCGAAGGTGGAATAGGCCAGCAGGGCGACACGCGGCGGATAACCCATGCGCCGCGCGAGACCCGCAGCTTCCTCGGCGATATCGGCAAGCTCCTCGGCCGTCGGCATGTCGTGCACCGCCGTATCGGCAACGAAGACGGTGCGGCCGCGGCAGAGCGCCAAGGATACGCCGATGACGCGGTGGCCTGGCTTCTCGTCGATGCAGCGGCGCACATCTTCGAGCGCCGTCGAATAGTTTCGGGTGATGCCCGTCACCATGCCGTCGGCGTCGCCGAGCGCCACCATGGTGGCGGCGAAATGGTTGCGGTCGTTGTGGATCAGCCGCTGGGCGTCACGGTGGAGATAACCCCGCCGCTGCAGCCTGGCATAGAGATAATCGATATAGGCCTCGACCCGGGTCGAAAGCCGGGCATTGACGATTTCGAGGCCCGGCCGGTTGAGATCGATGCCGGCGCGTTCGGCCGTTGCCCGAATCAGGTCCTCGCGGCCGAGCAGGATGGCAGTGCCTAGCTGCTGGTTGGCATAGGACATCGCCGCACGCAGGACCTGCTCTTCCTCGGCCTCGGCAAAGACGATGCGCTTCGGACGGCGCCGGACGCGCTCGTAAAGGCTGGCAAGCGTCGAGGCGATCGGATCGCGGCGCGCCGAAAGCTCGCGGGCATAACCGGCCATGTCGGTGATGACCTTGCGGGCGACGCCGCTTTCGATCGCGGCTTGCGCGACCGCCACCGGGATAGCGGAGATCAGCCTGGGATCGAAGGGAACGGGGATGATGTATTGCGAGCCGAAACGCGGCCGGTTGCCCTGATAGGCGGCAACGACGTCATCGGGCACGTCCTCGCGCGCAAGGTTTGCCAGCGCATTGACGGCGGCGATCTTCATCGCGTCGTTGATTGTCGAGGCACGGACATCGAGAGCGCCGCGGAAGATATAGGGAAAGCCGAGGACGTTGTTGACCTGGTTCGGATAGTCCGAACGGCCCGTCGCCATGATGGCGTCGTCGCGGATGCGAGCCACCTCTTCCGGCGTGATCTCGGGATCGGGATTGGCCATGGCGAAGATGATCGGCCGCTCCGCCATCGAGCGGATCATCTTGGCCGAAAACGCGCCCTGCTGCGACAGGCCGAAAACGACGTCCGCGCCTTTCATCGCCTCTTCCAGCGTGCGCGTGTCGGTCTTTGCCGCATGCGCCGATTTCCACTGATTCATGCCCTCGGTGCGGCCCTGGTAGATGACGCCCTTGGTATCGCAGAGGATGACGTTCTCGGGCGCAAAACCCATCGCCTTGATGAGTTCGACGCAGGCGATCGCCGCCGCACCCGCGCCGTTGCAGACGAGCTTCGTCGTCTTCAGGTCGCGGCCGGTCAGCTCCAGCGCGTTGATCAGGCCGGCGGCGGCGATGATCGCCGTTCCATGCTGGTCGTCATGGAAGACGGGAATGTCCATCAGCTCGCGCAGCCGGCTTTCGATGACGAAACAATCCGGCGCCTTGATATCCTCAAGGTTGATGCCGCCGAAGGAAGGACCGAGGAAGCGCACGCAGTTGATGAACTCGTCGACATTTTCGGTATCGATCTCGAGGTCGATGGAATCGACATCGGCAAAGCGTTTGAACAGCACCGCCTTGCCTTCCATGACGGGCTTCGACGCCAGCGCGCCGAGATTGCCAAGGCCGAGGATTGCCGTGCCGTTGGAAATGACGGCGACCATATTGCCGCGCGCCGTGTAATCATAGGCGGTCTGCGGATCGGCGGCGATCGCCTTCACGGGCACGGCAACGCCCGGCGAATAGGCAAGCGAGAGGTCACGCTGCGTCGCCATCGGCTTTGTCGGGTTGATCTCCAGCTTGCCGGGCCGGCCCATTGCGTGGAAATCGAGCGCCTCCTGGTCGGTAACCGAGGTCACCGGCCGGTCCTTCTTATCGATATCGGGCATAAATCCTCCAACGTCCTGTGGGCGACGCTTTGCTCTTCCTCAAATGCTGTTGTCATCTATAGCGGCGCGCGGATAGGGTTGGCACCTGTTTTTTTGGGAAAAACTCCACCTCCGTGAACGCACGAATAGACACAGGGAATGAAGCCTTTTCGGCTGCCGAGCTCGCCACGGCGGAAAGCCGTGCCTCGGCGACGCCGATGATGGAGCAATTTATCGAGATCAAGGCGAACAATCCGGGTTCGCTGCTGTTCTATCGCATGGGCGATTTCTACGAGCTGTTCTTCGAGGATGCGCTGGAAGCCTCACGCGCGCTCGGCATCACGCTGACCAAGCGCGGCCAGCACATGGGCCAGGATATCCCGATGTGCGGCGTTCCGGTGCATGCGGCCGACGATTATCTGCAGAAGCTGATTTCGCTCGGCTTCCGCGTCGCCGTCTGCGAGCAGATCGAGGATCCGGCCGAAGCAAAAAAACGCGGCGCGAAATCCGTCGTCAAGCGTGACGTCGTCCGCCTCGTCACTCCAGGCACGATCACCGAGGAAAAGCTGCTTTCGCCCTCGGAATCAAACTATCTGATGGCGCTGACCCGCATTCGCGGCAGCGGCGAAGCCTTGCTGGCGCTTGCCTGGATCGATATTTCCACCGGCGTCTTCCGGCTTGCCGAGACCGAAGCCTCGCGCCTGCTTGCCGACATCCTGCGCATCGATCCGCGCGAACTCATCCTGCCCGACACGATCTTCCACGATCCCGAACTCAAACCGGTCTTCGACGTGCTCGGCCGGACAGCCGTGCCGCAGCCTTCCGTGCTCTTCGACAGCGCCAGCGCCGAAGGCCGGATCGCAAGGTATTTCGGCGTCGCGACGCTCGACGGCTTCGGCACCTTTTCACGCGCCGAGCTGGCAGCGGCCGCGGCCGCCGTCGCCTATGTCGAGAAGACGCAGATTGCCGAGCGGCCGCCGCTTGGAAAGCCGGAACGGGAAAGTGCAGCCTCGACGCTGTTCATCGATCCCGCCACCCGCGCCAATCTGGAGCTTGCCCGCACGCTTTCCGGCGATCGCAACGGTTCGCTCTTGAAGGCGATCGACCGCACCGTCACCGGCGGCGGCGCCAGGCTTCTTGCCGAACGGCTGATGTCGCCGCTGACCGACCCCGCCCGCATCAATGCGCGGCTCGATTCGATCGGCTTCCTGATCGACGAACCCCTGCTTTGCGGCAATCTGCGCGACACGCTGAAACATGTGCCCGACATGCCGCGCGCCCTGTCGCGCCTGGCGCTCGACCGCGGCGGCCCGCGCGATCTCTGGGCGATCCGCCAAGGCCTTGACGCGGCGGGCGGAGTTGCGGCAATGCTCGGCGAGGCGATGCTGCCCGAAGAACTCGGCCAGGCGCTATCCGGGCTACAGGCCCTTCCCGCGGCAGTGGAAAAGCTGCTTGCCGAAACGCTCGCCGACGAATTGCCGCTTTTGAAACGCGATGGCGGCTTCCTCCGCGACGGCGCCAGCGCCGAGCTCGACGAGGTCCGGGCACTGCGCGATCAGTCGCGCCGCGTCATCGCCGGCCTGCAATTGCAATATGCCGAGGAGACCGGCATCCGGTCGCTGAAGATCAAGCACAACAACGTCCTCGGCTATTTCATCGAAGTCACCGCCGGCAATGCCTCGCCGATGACGGAAACGGCGGAGGCGAAGGCCCGCTTCATCCACCGCCAGACGATGGCGAACGCCATGCGCTTCACCACGACCGAACTTGCCGATCTCGAAAGCCGCATCGCCAACGCCGCCGACCAGGCGCTGACGATCGAACTCGAAGCCTTCGACAGGATGACGGCGGCCGTCGTTGCAGAAGCCGAGGCGATCAAGTCGGGCGCCCGGGCGCTTGCCGTCATCGACGTCGCAGCCGGCCTGGCGCTGCTTGCCGAGGAGCAGGCCTATTGCCGCCCGCAGGTCGACGGTTCGAAGATGTTTGCCATCGAGGGCGGGCGCCATCCGGTCGTCGAGCAGGCGCTGCGGCGGCAGGCGGGGGGCCCCTTCGTCGCCAATCATTGCGATCTGTCGCCGAGGACCGGCGACCGGGACGGGGCGATCTGGCTGCTGACCGGCCCGAACATGGGCGGCAAGTCGACCTTCCTGCGCCAGAATGCGCTGATATCAATCCTGGCGCAGATGGGCTCCTTCGTGCCGGCGACATCGGCCCATATCGGCATCGTCGACCGGCTTTTCTCGCGCGTCGGCGCCTCCGACGACCTGGCGCGCGGGCGCTCGACCTTCATGGTCGAGATGGTGGAAACGGCGGCGATCCTCAACCAGGCGAGCGACCGTTCCCTCGTCATCCTCGACGAGATCGGTCGCGGCACCGCCACGTTCGACGGTCTGTCGATCGCCTGGGCGGCCGTCGAGCACCTGCATGAAGCCAACCGCTGCCGCGGCCTCTTCGCCACACATTTCCACGAGCTGACCGTACTTTCGGAAAAGCTTGGCCGGCTGTCGAACGCGACGATGCGCGTCAAGGAATGGGACGGCGACGTCATTTTCCTGCACGAGGTCGGGCCGGGTGCGGCGGACCGCTCCTACGGCATCCAGGTCGCGCGCCTTGCCGGGCTTCCAGCCTCGGTCGTGGCGCGCGCCCGCGACGTGCTCACCCGCCTGGAAGATGCCGACCGCAAGAACCCGGCGAGCCAGTTGATCGACGACCTGCCGCTCTTCCAGGTGGCGGTGCGCCGCGAGGAAACGGCCCGCGGGACCTCCAAGGTCGAGGAGGCGCTGAAGGCGATGAGCCTTGACGACATGACGCCGCGCGAGGCAATGGATGCGCTTTACGACCTCAAGAAGAAGCTGAAATAGGAGTAGCGCGCCGTGTTCATGGAAAAACTGGTTCGCGAAACCGAGCGCCTGTCGCTCATCTGCTCCATGCTCGATACGATGCGGCGCGCCGATAAGGACCGCAACGCCCGCGGCTGGACGTCGCCGATCGGTATGCTGAAAATCACCCGCTGCTGCGCTGCGATCTCGGAGCTCGGCACCTCGATTGCCAAGGCGGGCTATCGCGAATGCGACAGGCAGGCGCTCGAGGAGATCATGCGCGAGACACGGCAGGTGCTGCATCTGCTGAATGCGCGGGCCGCCGGCTGAAGATTTCGGGAAAGCCTGAAGATTTCGGAGCGGCCGGCGCCTTGCGTCAAAGCGCCGGTGCATCTTGCAACGAACCAACACCATTTCGCCAAATTTAAAGGTTCTTGCAGTATGAAAGCCCGTGTCAATCGTAGGGCAAAGGGGCTATAGCGCATGCAGACGAAACAAGCGGCAGGCCGTGAACCGGCAGCCCGGCATGAACAGGAAACCGCCCCGGCGACAGCGATGCGCGACCTCGATTTCTCCAATATCCTCGACGTCGAGCTCTTACAGAAGCAGTGTGACGCCGTTGCCGAGGCCAACCGCAACCGACCCGACGTCCTGCGCGCCGATCTTCTGGCGGTGCTGAAGAAGGCGAGCACGGAAGGCCGCCAGAAGGCGCGCGAGGCACTTATGGCGGACGGCGGCGGGCTCAATTGCGCCTACCGGATTTCCTGGCTGCAGGACCAGATCACCACCGTCCTCTACAATTTCGCCACCGCCCATATCTTTCCGCAGCAGAAGGACAAGTTCGCAGTCACCGCCGTCGGCGGCTATGGCCGCGACACGCTGGCGCCGGGCTCAGATATCGACCTGTTGTTCCTCTTCCTGCCCAGGCCGGCGGAAGAGACGCACAAGGCGGTCGAATTCATGCTCTACGTGCTCTGGGACATGGGCTTCAAGGTCGGTCACGCCACCCGCACGGTGGAGGAATGCATCGCGCTCTCCAAATCCGACATGACGATCCGCACCGCCATCCTGGAGATGCGCTACATCTGCGGCCTGCAGCGGCTGGAAACCGAGCTTGAGACCCGCTTCGACAAGGAGATCGTCACCGGCACCGGTCCCGAATTCATCGCCGCCAAGCTTGCCGAGCGCGACGAGCGCCACCGCAAGGCGGGCGACACGCGTTATCTCGTCGAGCCGAACGTCAAGGAAGGCAAGGGCGGGCTTCGCGACCTGCACACGCTGTTCTGGATCTCGAAATATTATTATCACGTGCGCGACCAGGCGGAATTGATAAAGCTCGGGGTGCTCTCCAAGCACGAATACCGCCTGCTTGAGAAAGCCGACGATTTTCTCTGGGCGGTGCGCTGCCATATGCACTTCCTGACCGGCAAGGCTGAAGAGCGCCTGTCCTTCGACATCCAGCGCGAGATCGCCGAAGCCTTCGGCTATCACACCCGCCCAGGCCTTTCGGCCGTCGAGCGCTTCATGAAGCACTACTTCCTCGTCGCCAAGGATGTCGGCGATCTCACGCGCATCCTCTGCGCCGCACTTGAAGACCAGCAGGCGAAGTCGATCCCGGGCCTCACCGGCGTCATCAGCCGCTTCACCCATCGCAACCGCAAGATCGCCGGCAGCGTCGAATTCGTCGAAGACCGCGGCCGCATTGCGCTCGCCGACCCCGAGGTCTTCAAGCGCGATCCGGTCAACATCATCCGGCTCTTCCACGTCGCCGACATCAACGGGCTGGAATTCCATCCGGACGCGCTGAAGCGCGTTACCCGTTCCCTCGCCTTGATCGACAATGCCTTGCGGGAAAACGACGAGGCCAACCGGCTGTTCATGTCGATCCTGACGTCGAAGCGGGATCCGGCGCTCATCCTGCGCCGGATGAACGAGGCCGGCGTGCTCGGCCGCTTCATTCCCGAATTCGGCAAGATCGTCGCGATGATGCAGTTCAACATGTATCACCACTATACGGTCGACGAACATCTGATCCGCACCGTCGACATTCTCTCCGAGATCGACAAGGGGCGCGCCGAGGATCTGCATCCGCTCGCCAACAAGCTGATGCCCGGCATCGAGGACCGCGAGGCGCTTTATGTCGCCGTCCTCCTCCACGACATCGCCAAGGGCCGCCAGGAGGATCATTCGATCGCCGGCGCCCGCGTCGCCCGCAAGCTCTGCGCCCGCTTCGGCCTGTCGCAGAAGCAGACGGAAATCGTCGTCTGGCTGATCGAAGAACATCTGACCATGTCGATGGTGGCGCAGACCCGCGACCTCACCGACCGCAAGACCATCACCGATTTCGCCGACCGCGTGCAGTCACTCGACCGGCTGAAGATGCTATTGATCCTGACGATCTGCGATATCCGCGCCGTCGGTCCCGGCGTCTGGAACGGCTGGAAAGGCCAGCTGCTGCGCACGCTCTATTACGAAACCGAGCTGCTGCTGGCCGGCGGCTTTTCGGAGGTCTCCCGCAAGGAGCGGGCCAACGCTGCTGCCGACGCGCTGCATTCGGCGCTCGCCGACTGGAGCCAGAAGGATCGCAATATCTATACCAAGCTGCACTACCAGCCCTATCTGCTCTCCGTGCCGCTGGAAGATCAGATCCGCCACGCCCATTTCATCCGCCAATCCGATAAGGCGGGCCAGGCGCTCGCCACCACGGTGCGCACCGACAGTTTCCATGCGATCACCGAGATCACCGTACTGTCGCCCGACCATCCGCGACTGCTCGCCGTCATTGCCGGCGCTTGTGCTGCGGCCGGGGCCAACATCGTCGACGCGCAGATCTTCACGACGTCGGACGGGCGGGCGCTCGACACGATCCACGTCAGCCGCGAATTTACCGACGATGCCGACGAACTGCGCCGGGCTGCGACGATCGGCCGGATGATCGAGGATGTGCTGTCCGGCCGCAAGCGCCTGCCCGAGGTCATTGCCACACGCGCGCGCAACCGCAAGAAGAGCAAGGCCTTCGTCATTCCGCCGTCGGTCAACATCACCAACAGCCTGTCGAACAAGTTCACGGTCATCGAAGTCGAATGCCTCGACCGGCCGGGGCTGCTGTCGGAGATCACCGCCGTGCTGTCCGATCTGTCGCTCGACATCCAGTCGGCCCGCATTACCACCTTCGGCGAGAAGGTGATCGACACCTTCTACGTCACCGATCTGGTCGGCCAGAAAATATCCGGCGACAGCAAGCGCGCCAACATCACCGCCCGAATGAAGGCCGTCATGGCCGAGGAAGAAGACGAGCTGCGTGAGCGCATGCCCTCCGGCATCATCGCACCCGCCGCCACCGCCCGGACCCCGCCTGCCAGCGAAAAGAAGGCCGGTTCCCCCATATGAGCCTAAACGCATGAGCCCCAACGCATGAGCCTCGTCAAGAAATTCGCGACCGTCGGCGGCGCCACCCTCGGCAGCCGCATCTTCGGCTTCGCCCGTGAAACGCTGATGGCTGCGGCCCTCGGTACCGGACCGATGGCCGACGTCTTCTATGCCGCCTTCCGCTTTCCGAATCTCTTCCGCCGGCTGTTTGCCGAGGGCGCCTTCAACGCCGCCTTCGTGCCGCTCTTTGCCAAGGAGATCGAGGCGAACGGCACCGATGGCGCCAAGCGCTTTTCGGAAGAAGTCTTCGGCGTGCTGTTTTCGGTGCTGCTCCTCATCACCATCGTGATGGAGCTTGCCATGCCGCTCTTGGTGCGCTTCGTCATCGCGCCGGGTTTTGCCGACGATCCCGAAAAGTTCTCGATCACCATCCGCATGGCGGCGGTGATGTTTCCCTATCTGATGTGCATGTCGCTGACGGCGATGATGAGCGGCATGCTGAATTCGCTGCATCATTTCTTCGCCGCCGCCATCGCGCCCGTCTTCCTCAACGTGGTGATGATCGGGGCGTTGTTTTATGCGCTCTATACCGGCGCCGATCCGCTGGCGACCGCCTGGTACCTCTCCTGGGGCGTTCTTGCCGCCGGCGTCCTGCAGCTTGCCGTCGTCTATGTCGGCGTGCTTGCGGCCGGCATGAGCATCGGCTTCCGCTTCCCGAAGATGACGCCTAATGTCAAGCGGCTGCTGATCCTGGCGGTGCCGGCGGCGGTGACCGGCGGCATCACCCAGATCAATCAGCTGATCGGCCAGGCGATCGCGTCGTCCCGCGACGGCGCAATCGCAGCGCTGCAATATGCCGACCGCATCTATCAGCTGCCGCTCGGCGTCGTCGGCGTCGCCGTCGGCGTGGTGCTTCTGCCGGAACTGGCCCGGGCGCTGAAGGGAGGCAACCTGCGCGAGGCCGGGAACCTGCAGAACCGCTCGATCGAATTCGTGCTGTTCCTGACGATCCCTGCCGCCTTCGCGCTCTGGATCCTCTCCGACGAGATCATCCGCGTGCTCTACGAGCGCGGCGCCTTCCATCAAGAGAACACCGCCGTCGTCGGCTCGATCCTGGCGATTTACGGCATCGGCCTGCCGGCCTTCGTGCTGATCAAGGCGCTGCAGCCCGGTTTCTATGCCCGCGAAGACACCAAGACGCCGATGCGTTTTTCGGCCATCGCGGTTGCGACCAACTGCGCCACGGCGCTCACCCTCTTTCCCTATATGGGCGCGCCCGGCATCGCGGTTGCCGAAGCCACCGCCGGCTGGATCAGCACCGTGCTGCTGTTCGCCACGCTTTTGCGCCGCGGTCACCTGACATGGGAATGGGCGCTGGCAAAGCGCACCGCCCTGCTGATCGTTGCCGCCGCCATCATGGGTGCTGCCATCGTCTTCCTCAAGCAATATTGGGCGCCATCGCTTGCTTCCGGCGCGCCGCTTCTCACCAAGATCGGCACCCTCGGGCTGCTCATTGCGATCGCCATGCTGATCTATTTCGCCGCCGCCTTCCTGGTCGGCGGGGCAAATCTCGGCATGATCCGGCGCAATCTGAACCGCAAGCCGGCGCCGGCAAAGGACGGTTGAGGCCGCCCTTTCCCGGAAATTGCTTCAGCAATCCACCCATCGCCTTTGCGGTCCGACGTCGACATGGATGATGCCGTTGCAATAGCTGCCGATGCCGCCGATGCCCGGTGCGCCTCTTGCGGCAGCAATGATCGTGCGCTCCGACAGGCCGGGCATCCTGATATCGGCCGCCAGACATTTTCCATGCAGGGACCCATGGCGGCGGGGATGCGGCCTGTGGCCCGAGGTGATCACAGGGCGTCGGCCGGTCGTCGCAGCAATATGCGACAGGACCGCTCGCAGGCGCCCTGGAAAGCAGCCGGCACGAACGCTGACGGTCTGGACCGTGTAGGCGAGACGTGCCTGATGTTTTGCAAGATGAACGGCATGCCCTTTCATATCTTGACCGACGGCACCCGTTGCTGATTGAAAGGCGAAAAGGCCTGCTAGGGTGAGCAAAATTGCGTTCTGCATGGTCTCTCCGATCGGCGACCGCGGCAGCCCCATCGGCGCCGGCACCAGGCGAAGGATTTTCGGTTCAAAAAAAGCTTTTTTGTGAAATTTTATACTCAATTGTGAGTAAGACAGTTGATCAATTCGGCTTAAAATCCGGGGAATTGCTGCTCACAACTGGAATAAACATCTCAAATGCGAGGCAGCACATGTCGATCCAGTCTCTTTTCCTCGTCACCCTCGTCGTCGACGACTACGACCGCGCCAAGGCTTTTTATTGCGATGGCCTCGGTTTCGCTTGCCTTCAGGACGAGCCGCAGCCGGAGGGCAAGCGCTGGGTGGTGGTGAAGCCGAGGGGTGGGGATGGAGCCGCCTTTCTGCTGGCGCAGGCGGCAGACGAGACGCAGCGCACGGCCATCGGCAATCAGACCGGCGGGCGTGTCGGCTTCTTTCTGAAGACCGACGATTTCGCCCGCGACCATGCCGCGATGCTGGCAGCCGGTGTGCGCTTTCTGGAAGAGCCGCGTCACGAGGTTTACGGCACGGTTGCGGTCTTTGCGGATCCCTACGGCAACACTTTCGATCTGATCCAACACACTGCTGCCTGAACCCCTTGATTGCGACCGGTCGGCCGTGCATAAGCCGCCGCGTTAGCAACATGGGCGCAGAGCCCACTGCATAATTCCTTAAGTCGGAAGCGACTTAAGGAATTATGCAGCAATTTAGAATGTTACAGCGTCCTTTGCGCGTCTGAAAAGACGCGCGGCGCTGTAGGCCCTCCACCAGCCTATTGAGGACGACATGAGCGAATTCAAGAAACTCGTATTCTCCGGCGTACAGCCGACCGGCAATCTGCATCTCGGCAATTATCTCGGCGCGATCCGCCGGTTCGTGGCGCTGCAGGAAGGCAATGACTGTATCTATTGCGTCGTCGACATGCATGCGCTCACCGCCCAGCTTGTGCACGAGGACATGCCGAGCCAGACGCGCTCGATCGCCGCCGCCTTCATCGCCGCCGGCATCGACCCGGAAAAACATATCGTCTTCAATCAGTCGGCCGTGCCGCAGCATGCCGAACTCGCCTGGATCTTCAACTGCGTTGCCCGCATCGGCTGGATGAACCGGATGACGCAGTTCAAGGACAAGGCCGGCAAGGACCGCGAGCAGGCCTCGCTCGGCCTCTACGCCTATCCGAGCCTGATGGCCGCCGACATTCTCGTCTATCGCGCCACCCATGTGCCGGTTGGCGAGGACCAGAAGCAGCATCTGGAGCTTGCCCGCGACATCGCGATGAAGTTCAACCTCGACTATGCCGAGCATATCAGCAGGACCGGCTACGGCGTCGACATTACCGTCGGCAACGAGCCGGTGCATGCCTATTTCCCGATGGTCGAGCCGCTGATCGGCGGGCCGGCGCCGCGCGTCATGTCGCTGCGCGACGGCACCAAGAAAATGTCGAAATCGGACCCTTCCGACCTCTCGCGCATCAACCTGATGGACGACGAGGACGCGATCTCGAAGAAGATCCGCAAGGCCAAGACCGATCCTGATGGATTGCCGAGCGAGATCGACGGGCTGCAGGGCCGTCCGGAAGCCGACAATCTGGTGGCGATCTATGCCGCACTCGCCGACAAGTCGAAGGCGGACGTGCTTGCCGAATTCGGCGGCCAGCAATTCTCCGTCTTCAAGCCGGCGCTGGTCGACCTGGCAATTAACGTGCTGGCGCCGATCACCGGTGAAATGCGCCGGCTGATGGACGATACCAGCCATATCGACGCGATCCTGCGCAAGGGCGGCGAGCGCGCAAGGGCGCGAGCCGAGGTGACGATGCGCCAAGTGCGCGACGTCATCGGCTTCCTCTATTGAGGTAAATCTCCTCTTCTCCCTGTCGCGGGAGAGGAGGATCTTCCCATAAGGGAAGAGGAAAAACTGGACTTGCAAATTTTCCGCTTCGGGTGTCAGAGTCCGCGCCATGGTATCGAAGCGACTCTCACGGCTCGAAGGTCACCGCCGCAAATTCATGGCGGTGATCGACGGCACACCCGAATGCCAACGCGCCGTTCATTATGCCGGCCGGCGCGCGAAGAATTCTAATGGCGGGCTGGTGCTGCTCTATGTGATCCCGGATGGGGATTTCCAGCAATGGCTCGGCGTCGAAGAGATCATGCGGGCCGAAGCGCGCGAAGAGGCCGAGGCGGTCGTTGCCAAGATCGCCCAGATCGTGCGCGAAACCATCGGCATCGAGCCTGAGGTCGTGATCCGCGAGGGCGGTGCTGCCGAACAGATCAATGCCGTGATCGAGGAAGACCGCGATGTAGCTATCCTGGTTCTGGCCGCCGGTTCGGCGAAGGAAGGTCCAGGGCCGTTGGTCTCCTCGGTCGCCGGCCGCGCGGCGGCGTTTCCGATCCCGGTCACCGTGCTGCCGGATACGCTGACCAACGAGGAAATCGACGCCCTCTGTTAGCGAAACGTGCGAGCGGTTTTCAGATGAAATCACGCTCTAACTATTTAGATTAGAACAGGATTCTGATTTTAGACCGACTGGGCCTAAAAATCATCCTGTTCCAGCATTTCTTGAGTACAAGTCTCTTGATTAGAGCCGTCAATCGGCTTATCTTCTTTTGAAGAATTCTAAAGACGGCCGAAACCATGGGCCGGCCGCATGGAGAACCAGATGTTCATTCAGACCGAAGCCACGCCGAATCCCGCCACGCAGAAGTTCCTGCCGGGCAAGGTGGTGATGGAAAACGGCACGGCCGAGTTCCGCAGCACAGAGGAGGCTCAAGCTTCGCCCCTCGCCGCCCGCCTGTTCGAAATATCAGGCGTCACCGGCGTCTATTTCGGCTATGATTTCATTTCCGTCTCCAAGGACAATGCCGACTGGCAACATCTTAAGCCGGCTATATTAGGCTCGATCATGGAGCACTTCATGTCCGGCAAGCCGGTCATGGGCGATGCCTCCATCCTTTCCGAAGACGCCGATGCCGGCGACGAATTCTTCGACGAAGGCGATGAATCGATCGTGCTGACCATCAAGGAGCTTCTGGAGACCCGCGTGCGCCCGGCCGTTGCCCAGGACGGCGGCGACATCACCTTCCGCGGCTTCAAGGACGGCAAGGTCTATCTGAACATGAAGGGTTCCTGCGCCGGCTGCCCGTCTTCGACGGCAACGCTGAAGCACGGCGTGCAGAACCTGCTGCGCCATTTCGTTCCGGAAGTGGAGGAAGTGATTGCCGCTTAAAAATCCTAAATTCGTCCGGCCGTTCATCTCGGGTTCGGCCGAACGGATTTATCGATAGGCGACACTGGTTTATTCGGAAATTGATGGCATGATCATTCTGGCGCTCGACACGGCGGGTGTGGACTGCGCTGCCGCCGTCTATGACAGCGGCAGGAATACGGTGCTGGGGGAGGCATCGGACATGATCGGCAAGGGGCATGCTGAACATCTGATTGGTATCGTCGATCGCGCACTCGATCAGGCGGGACTGGCCCTTTCGGATGTCGACCGCCTTGCCGTCACCATCGGTCCCGGCTCCTTTACCGGTATCCGCGTCGGTGTTGCCGCAGCCCGCGGTTTTGCGCTTTCCCTCAATGTGCCGGCCGTCGGCATCACCACGCTCGAAGTCATGGCATCAGCCCAGCGCGACAAGACGCCTCATCGCGCCGTGCTGGCGGCGATGGATGCCAAGCGGGACGAAATTTATCTTCAATCCTTCGCAGCCGACGGTTCGCCCCTCGACGCGCCACGGGCAGTCAGCGTTGCGGAAGCGCAGGCTTTTGCTGCCGGCTTCGACGGCGAGATTACCGGTTCGGCGACGCCCCTCCTGAAGGCCGACGCCGGCGGCGATCACACCAACAGATTCCCGATCTCCATCGTGGCGCGCCTGGGCGCTGCCGCCTCCCCCGATTCCGGAAAGCCGAAGCCCCTTTATCTGCGCGGACCCGATGCCAAGCCGCAGGCCGGGTACGCAATTGCGCGACGAGTATGACGATGCTGGAAGCCTATCTGACGCTGAAACCGGAATTCGAGATCATCGCCATGGAGCGCGAAGATTGCCGCGATGTCGCCGTCCTGCACGGCGAGCGCTTCGCCCGGCCCTGGGGCGACGGTGAATTTCACGGCCTGCTGATGCAGGATACCGTCTTCGGCTTCGTCGCGCGCCAGACCAATGCCATCCTGAAAAAGCCGCTTCCGGGGTTCATTCTTGCCCGCCATGTCGCCGGCGAGGCGGAGATCCTGACCATTGCCGTGCAGGCGAAGGTCGCCCGTGCCGGGCTTGGCTGGCGGCTGATGCAGGCGGCGATGCGGGAAGCGCGGTCGCGCGGCGGCGAGAGCATGTTTCTTGAGGTCGATAACGGCAATACGGCAGCGCTTGGCCTCTACCGCAAGCTCGGCTTCGAAAAGGTCGGCGAACGTCAGGGTTATTACAAACAAGAAAACGGCGCCCTCTCCACGGCGCTTGTCATGAAGCGCGTTCTTCGGTAGTTCCCTGGCAGCGAGATAACATGCAGGCCGGCGCAAATGCCGTGCGGCGTTGTCGAAACACGAATATCTCTATAGGCCGGCGATGACTGATGTAGCCAAGACCCTTGAGGAGCTTTGCACCGAACGCGGCATGCGCATGACCGAGCAGCGCCGCGTTATCGCGCGCATCCTGGAAGACTCGGAAGACCATCCCGACGTCGAAGAACTCTACCGCCGCTCGGTGAAAGTCGATGCGAAGATCTCGATCTCGACCGTCTATCGCACCGTGAAACTGTTCGAGGATGCCGGCATCATCGCCCGCCACGACTTCCGCGACGGACGCTCGCGCTATGAAACAGTGCCGGAAGAACATCACGACCATCTTATCGACCTGAAGACCGGTACGGTCATCGAATTCCGCTCGCCGGAGATCGAAGCGCTGCAGGAGCGCATCGCCCGCGAGCACGGCTTCCGGCTGGTCGACCACCGCCTCGAGCTCTACGGCGTTCCGCTGAAGAAAGAAGATCTCTGAAGCAATGGCAGCCCGGGAGACCAGCATTTGATCGCCTGGCTGCGCATCGCCTTCGCCGCGGTCGTTATCCTCGCCGTCAGCATCGTGCTCATACCGCTGCAGGTACTGGCGCTGCGGTTCGACTGGCGGCTGCGCCGCAGGCTTCCGCGCACCTGGCACCGGATCGTCTGCTATTGCCTCGGCATCCGCGTCCGCGTCACGGGCAAGCTGGAAGATCGCCGGCCGCTGATGCTCTGCTCCAACCATTCCTCCTGGCTGGATATCATGGTGATGTCGGCCGTTGCCGACGTCGTCTTCATCGCCAAGATCGAGGTACGCGACTGGCCGATCTTCGGCACGCTCGCCAAGCTGCAGAAGAGCGTCTTCGTCGTACGCGAGGAAAGGCGCAAGACCGGCCATCAGGCAAACGAGATCGCCGGGCGCATGGCCGACGGTGAGATCGTCGTGCTCTTCCCCGAAGGCACGACCTCGGACGGCAACCGGCTGCTCGAGGTCAAGTCCTCGCTGTTCGGCGCCGCCGCGATGGCGGTGCCTTATTCGCCGACGGGAACGGTCGTGGTGCAGCCGGTGGCGGTTGCCTATACCAGGGTGCACGGCATCGCCATGGGGCGTTATCATCGGCGGCTCGCGGCCTGGCCAGGGGATCTCGACCTCTTGCCGCATCTCATCGACATCGTGCGCTGCGGCGCCATCGACGCCGAAGTTTCCTTCGGCGAGGCGGTGGATTACTGCGCCGAGACCAGCCGCAAGGAGGTGAGCGCGACGATCGCCTTGCGCATCCGCAACCTCCTGAACAGCCGCCTGCGCGGGCGGGAAATCTCCTAGAACCTTTCCTGGTCAGATTGCAGCATTCTGCCGGAGCAGGTTTTTGTCAGGGCAGAGGCGATTGGCGAAGGGCATACCTTTTGGTACGTCCGAGCCGATCGCCTCTGCCCTGGCGCAAAGATGCCCGGCCCTTCGGGTTGGCTGAAACGGGCCGCCTGCTCGATCGGCCGGCTTGGCCGTAGAGCTTGGCTACGACGCGCGCCGGCCGGTCGAGCATTCGACTCAGTTTGAGCCAACAGAATGCTGCAATCTGACCAGGAAAGGCTCTAGAACAAGATTTCGATTTTCTCCGGCGGCAAAAACCACTAAATAGCGCGCCATGACACAGGACAGCGCCCTTCTCCAGGCCCCCGAGGCAATTCCGAGCGACAGCCTCCGCGACGGCAGCAACAGCCGTAAGGTCTTCATCAAGACCTATGGCTGTCAGATGAACGTCTACGATTCCATGCGCATGAGCGATGCGCTCGCCCGCGACGGCTACGAGCCGACTGAAGATATGGAAGAGGCGGACCTCGTTCTCCTCAATACCTGCCATATCCGCGAGAAGGCCGCCGAGAAGGTCTATTCGGCGCTCGGGCGGCTGCGCGAGATGAAAAAGAAGAAGGCGGCGGACGGACGGGAGATGATGATCGGCGTTGCCGGTTGCGTCGCCCAGGCCGAAGGCGAGGAGATCCTGCGCCGCGCACCCGCCGTCGACGTCGTCATCGGCCCGCAGACCTATCATCGCCTGCCGGAGGCGCTACGCTTGGCCAAACAAGGCCAGCGCGTCGTCGATACCGAATACGCGATCGAGGACAAGTTCGAGCATCTGCCGATCGCCGAGAGCCGAAGGATCCGCGCCCGCGGCGTCACCGCCTTCCTGACGGTGCAGGAGGGCTGCGACAAATTCTGCACCTTCTGTGTCGTGCCCTATACACGCGGCTCGGAAGTGTCGCGGCCGGTTTCCCAGATCGTCGAGGAAGCCGAAAAGCTCGCCGACAGCGGGGTGCGCGAGATCACCCTGCTCGGGCAGAACGTCAACGCCTGGCACGGCGCCGGGCCGCGGGGTGAGGCATGGAGCCTCGGTGACCTGCTCTACCGGCTGGCCGAGATCCCTGGCCTGGCGCGGCTGCGTTATACCACAAGCCATCCGCGCGACATGGACGACCGGCTGATCAATGCCCATCGCGACCTGAGCGCACTGATGCCCTATCTGCACCTGCCGGTGCAATCGGGCTCGGACCGCATCCTGAAAGCGATGAACCGGCGCCATACGGCCGCCGAATATCTGACGCTGATCGAGCGCATCCGCACGGTGCGGCCCGACATCGCGCTGTCGGGCGATTTCATCACCGGCTTTCCGGGGGAGACAGATGAGGATTTTAAGGATACATTGAGACTTGTGGAGGAGGTCCGTTATGCACAGGCCTTCTCGTTCAAATACTCGACGCGGCCGGGCACGCCCGGCGCGGAGCTGAAGGACCAGGTGCCGGAAGAGATCAAGGCAGAACGGCTGGAACGCCTGCAAATGCTTCTTCTGAAGCAGCAGCAGGAATTTGCCGAATCCTGCATCGGCAAAGAGATCGACCTGTTGCTCGAAAAGCCCGGTCGCATGCCGGAACAACTAATCGGACGTTCTCCCTGGCTTCAATCCGTGAATGTTGATGCAAAAGCATCGCAAATCGGTGACATTATCAAAGTGCGAATCACAGGAACCGGAACAAACAGCCTGTTTGCGGAACGCGCAGAGGCTGCGGTTTAACCCAAGGAGCCCGACCGCTTGAACGGACAAGAATTGGTTTCTTCTTCACCGCGCCACCCCCGCACGCCGAGCGATACCAATCACTTCGTCCTGACGTTCGAGAACAACCGCTTCGCCAGCGAGCTCTTCGGTCAATTCGACCAGAACCTCAAGCTGCTCGAACAACGGCTGAACATCGATGCGCGGGCACGCGGCAATTCGGTCGTCATCACCGGCGATGTCGTGACCACCAACCAGGCGCGGCGCACGCTCGACTATCTCTATGAAAAACTTCAGAAAGGCGGCAGCGTGGAACGATCGGACGTCGAGGGTGCAATCCGCATGGCGGTCGCCGCCGACGATCAGCTCAGCCTGCCGACCATGGAGCGCAAAGCCAAGCTGACGATGGCCCAGGTGTCCACGCGCAAGAAGACGATCATCGCCCGCACGCCGACGCAGGACGCCTATATCAGGGCGCTGGAACGCGCCGAGCTCGTCTTCGGCGTCGGCCCGGCCGGCACCGGCAAGACCTATCTCGCCGTCGCCCATGCCGCCCAGCTCCTGGAGCGCGGCGCTGTCGAAAAGATCATCCTGTCGCGCCCGGCCGTCGAGGCCGGCGAGCGCCTGGGCTTCCTGCCCGGGGACATGAAGGAAAAGGTCGACCCCTATCTTCGACCGCTCTATGATGCACTCTACGACATGATCCCCGCCGACAAGGTCGACCGGGCGATCACTGCCGGCGTCATCGAAATCGCGCCGCTCGCCTTCATGCGCGGCCGCACACTCGCCAACGCCGCCATCATCCTCGACGAAGCGCAGAACACCACCTCGATGCAGATGAAGATGTTCCTGACGCGTCTCGGCGAAAATGCCCGCATGATCGTCACCGGCGACCCGAGCCAGATCGATCTGCCGCGCGGCGTCAAATCTGGCCTCGTCGAGGCCTTGCAGCTTCTGAACGGCGTCGAGGGCATCTCGATCGTGCGCTTCACGGATACCGACGTCGTCCGCCACCCGCTAGTCGGGCGCATCGTCAGGGCCTATGATTCGACGTATGCCGTCGCCGAAGACGTCAGCCGGCAGGGCTAATGGCCGAACTCGACATCCAGATCAGCGTCGAGGACATCGGCTGGCCCGGCGAGGAGACGCTGCTGTCGTTTTGCGAACGCGTACTCGGCGCGGCAGTGGTCTATCTCAGCGACAGCGAGAAGCAGCCCTTCCCGACGATGCCGCCCGAGGTTTCGCTTGTTTTTACCGACGATGCCTCGATCCAGGACATCAATGCGGAATGGCGCGGCAAGGACAAGGCCACCAACGTGCTCTCCTTTCCGGCCTTTCCGGTTCAGCCCGGCAAGATGCCCGGCCCGATGCTCGGCGACATCATCATCGCCCGGGAGACGCTGGAGCGGGAAGCGGCCGAACTCGAAAAGAGTTTCGACGACCACCTGACCCATCTTCTGGTGCACGGTTTCTTGCATCTTCTCGGCTACGACCATATGAATAGTGCCGAAGCCGAAATTATGGAGGGGCTGGAGACTCGCATTTTGGCCCAGCTCGGCCTATCTGATCCCTACGAGGGTCAAGACCTTAAAATGGAACCATGAGCGACTTTACGACGAAGCCGGCGGCAGACGCCAAGGACTCCGAGCCATCCTCCTCTTCCGACGAGGCAGGCAGTAGTAGTCGGCCATCCGGCCGATCGCAATCCTTCTGGTCGCGCGCCGCGCGCATCCTTCGCCCGCAGCAGGGTTCGCGATTGCGCGAGGATCTCGCCGACGCGCTGATGACCGATGCGGCCGGCGACGACGCCTTTTCGCCCGACGAACGGGCGATGCTCAACAACATCCTGCGTTTTCGCGAGGTGCGCGTCGCCGACGTGATGGTGCCGCGCGCCGATATCGAGGCGGTCGACCAGAACATCACCATCGGCGAGTTGATGATCCTCTTCGAGGAATCCGGCCGCTCGCGCATGCCTGTCTATGCCGATACGCTCGACGATCCGCGCGGCATGGTGCATATCCGCGACCTGCTCTCCTACGTCGCCAAGCAGGCGCGCAACAAGCGCCGCGGCCCGGCGAAGCCGGCCGCTGCCGTGCCGGCTATCGAGGTCGCGCCCGAAAACATCCACAAGACCACGCGTTCGGCCAAGCCGAATTTCGATCTCGCCCGGGTCGACCTGCAAAAGACGCTGGCCGAGGCCGGCATCGTCCGCAAGATCCTGTTCGTGCCGCCGTCGATGCTGGCGTCCGACCTGTTGCGCCGCATGCAGGTGAACCGCACGCAGATGGCGCTCGTCATCGACGAGTATGGCGGCACCGACGGGCTTGCCTCGCATGAAGACATCGTCGAAATGGTGGTCGGCGACATCGATGACGAACATGACGACGAAGAGGTGATGTTCAAGCGCGTCGCCGAGGACATGTTCGTCGCCGACGCCCGCGTCGAGCTCGAAGAGATCGCCCAGGCGATCGGGCCGGATTTCGACATCAGCGAGCAGGTCGACGAGGTCGATACGCTGGGCGGCCTGATCTTCTCAGCACTCGGCCGCATCCCAGTGCGCGGCGAGGTCGTCCAGGCGCTGCCGGGCTTCGAATTTCACATCCTCGACGCCGATCCGCGCCGCATCAAGCGGCTGCGCATCACCCGCAAGCGCCACGCGATCCGCCGTCGCGCCAAGGCGGATGGTGACGCTGCTCCCGGCGACGACCGGCCGGCGGAATCGACCGCCAACTGACCGGCCCCAACTGACGGGACAAAGAGCCGCTTTTTTGAAAGACTGCGAATGGGTTGATTCGCGGTTTGATGGGAGTGCGCATGGAGCGGCTTGCGGACAGGGTTATCCTCGTCTGGGGTTTCAAACGGTCGCTGCTGGCCATCGCCGCCGGGGCGTTCGCGGTGCTGGCGCTGCCGCCTATCGGCTTTTTCGCGGCGATGTTCGTTTCCTTCACGCTGCTCGTCTGGCTGATCGACGGGGCAGCGGCTTCGCCTGATAGCGGCCTGATCGGCAGGCTGTGGCCGGCGTTTGCCACCGGCTGGCTGTTCGGTTTCGGCTATTTCGTCGCCGGCCTCTGGTGGGTTGGCCATGCGCTGCTGGTCGATCAGGAAGAATTCGCTTGGGCGCTGCCGCTGGCAATCCTCGGGTTGCCGGCTTGTCTTGCGGTCTTCTACGGGCTGGCGGCCGCCCTTGCCCGCATCTTCTGGTCTGACGGCATGGGGCGGATCGCCGCGCTTGCGGCAGGCTTCGGGCTGATGGAATGGCTTCGAAGCGTAATCCTCACCGGCTTTCCCTGGAACGCCATCGGCTACGGCATGATGCCGGTTCCGCTGATGATGCAGTCGGCGCATCTGATCGGGGCGATGGGCGTGACGGCCCTTGCCGTCTTCGTCTTTTCCGCGCCTGCCCTTGCCGGGACGTCGCAAGGGGCACGGCCGGGCATCGCGCTCGCCGTCCTGCTCTTTGCCGCCCATCTCGGTTATGGTGCCTATGCCCTCCATCTCGCGCCGCGGCCGGACACATTGCCTGAAGACAAGCGGCCGGTAGTGCGGCTGGTGCAGCCGGCGATCGACCAGGCGGCGAAGATGGATAACGACGTCGACCGCGCCGCGATCTTCGAGACGCATCTGAAGCTGTCGACCGAAGCGCCGAAGAATGGCGGGCGCAAACCCGATATCATCGTCTGGCCGGAAACCTCGATCCCCTTCATCCTGACCGACAACCAGGATGCGCTGACGCGGATTGCCGATACGCTCGACGACAATCAGATCCTGATTGCCGGCGCTGTACGCGCCGAGGAGATGGGACCGGGTACGCCGCCGCGCTACTATAATTCCATCTACGTGATCGACGGCCGCGGACAGATCATCGCCGCCTCCGACAAGGTGCATCTGGTGCCCTTCGGCGAGTACCTGCCCTTCGAGGACGTGCTCACCGAATTCGGCATCCAGAACGTCGTGGAGATGCCGGGGGGCTTTTCGGCCGCGGCAAGCCGGCATCTGCTGGCGCTGCCCGGCGGGCTCAATCTCTATCCGCTGATCTGCTACGAGATCATTTTTCCCGGTGAAATGACCGGTGACATTAAAGACGCCAACGCGATCCTCAATATCACCAATGATGCCTGGTTCGGCGCAACCCCCGGCCCCTACCAGCATTTCCAGCAGGCGCGGGTCCGGGCTGTCGAAACCGGCCTGCCGTTGATTCGCGACGCCAATAGCGGCATTTCAGCGCTGGTGAATGCGCATGGGGAAATTATTGCGGGGCTCGATCTTGGAGAAACCGGCTTCGTCGATGCAACGCTCGATAGCATCGGTGCGGGACTTGGAACGACAATCCCCCGGCAAACATACTTCTGGTTGACCGAGGCGCTGCTGATTTTGATTGCGCTAATTTCTCGCAGAGGTTTTATTTCCGGGTTGAATTGACCAAAAACCCCTAAAATTGCATAGTGATGGCAATCGGCGTTCTTAACGTATGTTCGAAGGTGGGTTCCTCACCGCTTGCAACGTGGCGTTTTGGGATGGATCAGGGGCATGCCGGTTAGAAACAGTTGAAATTCTTAGCTAGGGCACGACCATGATTGAAAACAAGAAGAAGCCGAATCCGATCGACATCCATGTTGGCAGCCGTATTCGTCTCCGCCGTACGATGCTGGGCATGAGCCAGGAAAAGCTTGGCGAAAGCCTTGGCATCACCTTCCAGCAGATCCAGAAATACGAAAAGGGCACCAACCGCGTCGGCGCAAGCCGTCTGCAGAACATCTCGAACATTCTCAATGTTCCAGTGTCGTTTTTCTTCGAGGACGCGCCCGGCGAACATTCCAATGCCGGCGGCGGCATGGAAACCTCCAGCTCGAACTACGTCGTCGATTTCCTGTCTTCCTCGGAGGGCCTGCAGCTCAACCGCGCCTTCGTCAAGATTTCCGATCCTAAGGTTCGCCGGAAGGTCGTAGAGCTGGTGAAAGCCTTGGCCGCAGAAGCCGACGCCGACTGAACCAAGACCCAGCGCAGAATTCGAAAGGCGGTCGAAAGGCCGCCTTTTTTGCGTTTTTGGGGCAAAATTTGTCACTTTGCCGCAGATATAAAGATATATTTATGTCCTTCTGCGCTTGTCATCGGCCCTCGAACTGAGTACCTACTAGCTGGCTTTTGTTCTTTGAGGGGAATCCCGAAATGCGCGCGAATTATCTCTTTACCAGCGAATCTGTTGCCGAAGGTCATCCGGACAAGGTCTGTGACCGCATCTCCGACGAGATCGTCGATCTGGTCTACCGCGAAGCGGCCAAGACCGGCGTCAACCCATGGGGCGTGCGCATTGCCTGCGAGACGCTGGCGACGACCAACCGCGTCGTCATCGCCGGTGAGGTCCGCCTGCCGCCGAGCCTGATGAAGAAGGACAAGGACGGCAAGGACGTCATCAATCCTTCGAAGTTCAAGGCCGCCGCCCGCCGCGCCATCAAGGATATCGGCTACGAGCAGGACGGCTTCCACTGGAAGAAGGCAAAGATCGACGTGCTCCTGCACTCGCAGTCGGCCGACATCGCTCAGGGCGTCGACAGCGCCGCCGACCAGCAGGGCGACGAGGGTGCCGGCGACCAGGGCATCATGTTCGGTTATGCCTGCCGCGAAACGCCGGACCTGATGCCGGCCCCGATCTATTATTCCCACAAGATCCTGCAGCTGCTCGCAGTTGCCCGCAAGAAGGGCGACGGCGAAGTCGCCAAGCTCGGCCCCGACGCCAAGAGCCAGGTGACCGTGCGTTACGTCGACGGCAAGCCTTCGGAAGCGACCTCGATCGTGCTTTCGACCCAGCATCTCGACGAGAGCTGGGATTCGAAGAAGGTTCGCGCCGTCGTCGAGCCCTATATCCGCGAAGCGCTCGGCGAACTGAAGATCGCCGACGATTGCAAGTGGTACATCAACCCGACCGGCAAGTTCGTCATCGGCGGACCGGACGGCGATGCGGGCCTCACCGGCCGCAAGATCATCGTCGACACCTACGGCGGTGCCGCTCCGCATGGCGGCGGCGCATTCTCCGGCAAGGACACGACGAAGGTCGACCGTTCGGCCGCCTATGCCGCCCGTTACCTTGCCAAGAACGTCGTTGCTGCCGGCCTTGCCGACCGTTGCACGATCCAGATTTCCTACGCGATCGGCGTCGCCCAGCCGCTGTCGATCTATGTCGACCTGCACGGCACCGGCAAGGTCACCGAGGATCAGATCGAAGCAGCTATCCGCAAAAATATGGACCTTTCGCCGACCGGTATCCGCCGCCATCTCGACCTCAACAAGCCGATCTATGCCAAGACCTCCGCTTACGGCCATTTCGGCCGCAAGGCCGGCCGCGACGGCTCGTTCTCCTGGGAGCGCACCGACCTCGTGAAGGCGCTCAAGGAAAGCGTGAAGGCCTGAGATAAAGCATGACGGATATGGAACGCCGCGGCCGGGCGACCGAAGCCTTCTTCGGTCGCCGCAAGGGCAAGGCCCTGCGCGAACAGCAGGCCGAGACGCTGAACAGTCTCCTGCCGGCATTCCTGATCGATCTCTCGGCGGCTCCCCCGGAGCCGCTGACATCCCTCTTCCCGGTTCCGGTCGAAAGATTGCGGCTGGAAATCGGTTTCGGCGGCGGCGAGCATCTGATCCACCGCGCGCTGGAGACGCCTTCGACCGGCTTCATCGGTGTCGAACCCTTCGTCAATTCCATGCAGAAGCTGCTGTCGCGCATCGGCGAGACGGGTGCCTCCAATATCCGCGTCTATAATGACGACGCGACGCAGCTGCTCGACTGGCTGCCGGACGGCTCACTCGACCAGATCGATCTGCTCTATCCCGATCCCTGGCCGAAGCGGAAGCACTGGAAGCGGCGTTTCGTCTCGAAAACCAATCTCGACCGCTTTCACCGCGTGCTGAAGCCCGGCGGCCTGTTCTGCTTCGCCTCCGACATCGATACCTATGTGAACTGGACGCTGATCAAATGCCGCGACCATGGCGGTTTCGACTGGATGGCCGACAATGCAGCGGATTGGCTGACCCCCTATGAGGGCTGGCCGAGCACACGTTACGAGGCCAAGGCGCGGCGCGAGGGCCGGTCTTCGGCCTATCTGACCTTCAGGAAGGTCTGAGGCTCAGCCGGGTCGGGCGAACGCGCCATGATGTTCCTCAGCGCGCTGGACGCTGGCCTGACGGATTTCCGTGCCGAAGGATGGCTTACCTGAGTGTAGCGGTGGTTAGCGCCGGTGGATATACGGTGAGATAGCTGGTTGGAACGCGATCGCTGGCCACCCCTGGACCTTCCATCTCTGCTGGATCATAGAACAGACCGTTTTCCGCGTCGTAAAGCATGAAGTGATCCCCCTGAACGTGGACGATGGCGACCCCCTGGATATCGCTCCATCGACTGGTTTTGATCGGGGCTTCGACAGACAATCCGATCTCCGCCAACACGCCGCAAAGGTCGTTCCAGGTTGTATAATGCGCCGATTCGTCGCCCCAATCGATCATGGCTGCCACCTCGTCGTAGCTCATGCCGGTGAGCATCTGCAGGACAAAGACCCCGCATCCATCGTCTCTCGGGCGTTGTGTGTAAAATGGAAATCGGTGCGATTGGTTCAATGCAAGCTCCTTTCGTCGCCGACCATGAACAAGCCAATGCGGAATACAGGCGCTCGTCTGTAGCATGAAAAGGCACCGGTTTCGAACAGATGAGCGCTATTGGCGGCGCAAAGGGGACGTCGCCACACGGCAGCTTCTGATGAAGAGACGCATTCAGATTTCAGGTCGATTCGATCCGAAATGATCCGGTTCCAAAGCCCACAACGACAACAGACCAAACTGAAGGCGCTGCACCCTGCCTTGCGACGCGTAGAGTTCTGCCGTGGACCGGTTGCCATTAACGCTCGCGCGACTATTTTCCGTGCTGGCCACCCTCCTCTCAGATGGAAGAGAGACAATGACCGGGAGCAAGTCATGTGCCGAAATATAAAACCCCTGTTCAATTTCGATCCGCCAGCGACGGATGAGGAGATCCACGATGCCGCGCTCCAGTTCGTGCGCAAAGTGAGCGGAGCGACCAAACCGTCGAAGCGCAATGAGCTCGCATTCGAGCACGCGGTCAGTTCGATCGCAGCATGCGCCCGCGAGCTGCTCGATTCGCTGGAAACGTCTCAACCTCCTCGTGATCGCGAGGAGGTAGCGGCAAAGGCGCGCGCGAGAACGGCGGTCCGGTTCGCGTAAGAGAGCCCGTCACGCACAGAAGATCTCAATCAAGCGTCAACTGGCCTACCTGAAGGATGGCTACGCGCACATGTCGCGACATCCGTCCCGACCGCAGCGAAATTCGAATAGAACGACCGCGCACCGCAAGCAGTGAAACGCGACAGACGGTATTTGACGGTCAGTGCAGGCTGACCGTCTTCAATTCGTCCTCGGCAGCCTTGAAGAAGGTGCTGGAACGGTTGTCCGTCAAAAGGATCGGCGTGCCGTCGGCGCCGAAGAGTGCCCAGAGATCGACGGTCGGATCGATATCCGGCGCCTCGGGAAAGCACTTGGCGACCTCATCGGTCCGCATTTTTCTGATATAGGCGACCTCGCCGTTGCCGATGTGGGCAAGCTCCGATTTGGTCAAGTGAGACGTGGCTTCTTTCATCAACATTCCTGTTCCTCCGGGAGAAGGGACCAACGGTTCGACAAACCGTTGTGCTACTGTGAGACCGAAATGTTAATTTTCTTGACCATTCGCGCAGGTTCCGGACGAATTAGATCGACGGAGAGCAGACCGTTCTTCAGGGCCGCACCGAGGACCTGCATGCCGTCGGCAAGCACGAAGGTGCGCTGGAACTGGCGGGCGGCGATGCCGCGATAGAGATAGTCCCGCTCGCCCTGTTCGACCTGGCGGCCGCGGATCAGAAGCTGGTTCTCCTCAATGGAGACATCGAGTTCCTCCTCGCTGAAGCCGGCCACGGCAAGGGTGATGCGCAGGCGTTCCGGGGCGCCGCTGTCGGCGCCGATGCGTTCGATATTATAGGGCGGATATCCGTCGCTCGCCTTGGAAATGCGCTCCAGCGTCTTTTCCATGGCATCGAAGCCCAGAAGGAGCGGGCTGGCGAAAGGGGTAATGCGGCTCATCTCTTTTCAAGTCCTTGATGCAAGCGACCATCCCGGACCTTAACGGCAGCATCCGGATGCCGCCAATATGGGGAGAGGAGCCCGGCGCTGCAAGGCATGGGACGCGACGTGCCGGCGTCGGCCTCTCAATTTAAGGCGGTGGCGTCAGGCTCTTTCCTTGACAAAGCGTCTGCTGCCTCGCATCAAAACGTGCCCGCGCGGAATGTGTTGATTTGTGACGGGACGTGAAGAAATCGGTGCATACCCCGATAACACGCAGTGCGAGGATGGAACGATCGGAATGGCAAGCGCAAGAAAGATCATCATCGATACGGATCCCGGCCAGGACGACGCGGCCGCCATCATGCTTGCCTTCGGCAGTCCCGATGAGCTGGAGGTTTTGGGGATCACCACGGTCGCCGGCAACGTGCCGCTGTCGCTCACCAGCCGCAATGCGCGCATCGTCTGCGAGCTCTGCGGACGGACGGAGACGAAGGTTTTCGCCGGCGCCGCCGCGCCGATCGCCCGCAAGCTGGTGACGGCCGAACATGTGCACGGCAAGACCGGTCTCGACGGTCCGGAACTCAGCGAGCCGACGATGGCGCTGCAGCCCGGCCATGCCGTCGACTTCATCATCGAGACGCTGCGCCGAGAGCCGGAAGGCACGGTGACGCTGTGCACGCTCGGGCCGCTCACCAATATCGGCATGGCCTTCCAGAAGGCGCCCGACATCGTCCCCCGCATCCGTGAGCTGGTGATGATGGGCGGCGGCTTCTTCGAGGGCGGCAACATCACGCCGGCGGCCGAATTCAACATCTATGTCGACCCAGAGGCGGCCGATATCGTCTTCCGCTCAGGCGTTCCGATCGTGATGATGCCGCTTGACGTGACGCATCAATTGCTGACCCGCAAGGACCGGGTGAAGCGCATGGCCGAGATCGGCACGGCACCGGCAAAGGCCATGGTCGAGATGCTGGAATTCTTCGAGCGGTTCGACATCGAGAAATACGGTTCCGACGGCGGGCCGCTGCACGACCCGACCGTTGTCGCCTACCTGCTGAAGCCGGAGCTTTTTAAGGGCCGCGACTGCAATGTCGAGATCGAGGTTCAGTCCGAACTCACCGTCGGCATGACGGTCGTCGACTGGTGGCACGTGACCGAGCGCAAGCGCAATGCCAGGGTCATGCGCTATGTCGATGCGGACGGCTTCTTCGATCTGCTGATCGAACGCTTCGCCCGCATCTAAAACTTCGTTTCCTTCCTCGCGAGGAGGAAGGAAACGATCTCAGGCGTCTTTCTCGTCGAAGACGGAGTTGGTTTCGGCTTCGGCCGGCTTCGGGCCGCCCTTGGCAACGCCGACCATGGCCGGGCGTAGCACGCGCTCGCCGATGGTGAAGCCTGCCTGCACGACCTGAACGACCGTGTTGTTCGGCACGTCGGGGTTCGGCACCTCGAACATCGCCTGATGGAAATTCGGATCGAACTTCTGGCCAACCGGCTCCAGCTTGCGAACGCCGTGGCGCTCGAGAGCCGACAGCATGGCGCGCTCGGTCATCTCGACACCCTCGATCAGGGTGCTCAGGCCGGCATCGGCCGCAGCCCTGGTCTCCGGAGGGATGGCATCGAGCGCGCGGCGCAGATTGTCCGAGACGGCGAGCATGTCGCGCGCGAAACCCGCGACGGAATAGGACTTGGCATCCTTCACCTCGCGCTCGGTGCGGCGGCGCAGATTGTCCATCTCGGCGGCAAGGCGCAGATAGCGGTCGCGCAGTTCGCCGTTTTCGGCTTTCAGAAGCTCGATCGGGTCCGGCTGGGCGGGTTCTTGCTGCGCAGTTTCGTTCTCGACGTAGGCGGCAGCGTCGGCTGCGGCATCGGCCGCAGGTGCGTCAGGTCCGTTTTTCGTCGTGTCATCGGTCATGACGGTCTCCGGTTGGTGTCTTCAGATGCGCCCGATATCGAGGTTTGACCGAAAAAAATCAAGTCTGCGTGACAAAGAAGCGAAAATTCCGCGTGACTGAGAGCTGCGCATCAAAGCTGATTGCGCGAAAGGCGGGAGACGAGCTGGGCTGTATAGTCCACCATCGGCACGATGCGGGAATAATTGAGCCGTGTCGGGCCGATGACGCCGACGGCGCCGACGATACGATCGTCGTCGTCACGATAGGGCGCGACGATCAGCGACGAGCCGGAAAGCGAGAAGAGCTTGTTTTCCGAACCGATGAAGATGCGCACACCCGAACCGCTTTCGGCGAGATTGAGAATCTCGATCAGGCTGTCCTTCTTCTCGAGGTCGTCGAACAGCAGGCGCAGCCGGTCGAGGTCCTCGGCGCCGGCGAGGCCTTCGAGCAGGTTGGCGCGGCCGCGGATGATCAGCTGCGTCGGTTTTCCCTCGTCCGGGCTGCCGGCCCACACAGCAATGCCGCGCTCGACCAGATCGCGAGAGAGGGCATCGAGCTCGTGGCGGACGTCGTCCTTCAGCCGGCTTAACTGTTTGCGAAGCTCCGGCAGGGTCTGGCCGGACATATGGGCATTGAGGAAATTCGCCGCCTCGGTCAGCTGCGACGAGGTAACGCCGGCCGGCAGCTCGATGATGCGGTTTTCCACCTGATCATGATCGCCGACGAGCACAGCCAGCGCCTTTGTCGGTTCGAGCCGGATGAACTCGACATGTTTCAGCACCGGATCGCTTTTCGAGGTGATAACCAGGCCGGCGCCGCGCGAAATGCCGGACAACATGCGGCTTGCCTCGTTCATCATCGATTCGACGGGATTGCCGCCGCTTTCGGCCCGCACCTGGCGGTCGATGTTGGCGCGTTCCTCGGCCGAGAGGTCGCCGACCTGCATGAAGGCATCGACGAAGAAGCGCAGACCGATCTGGGTCGGCAACCGGCCGGCGCTGACATGCGGCGAATAAATCAGTCCGAGCTCTTCGAGATCGCTCATGACGTTGCGCACCGAGGCCGGCGACAGCGACATCGGCAGGATACGGGACAGGTTGCGCGAACCGAGCGGCTCACCGCTTTCCAGATAACCTTCGACGATGCGACGAAAAATTTCCCTGGAGCGCTCGTCCAGCGCAGCTACGGCATCCGAAACCGACGTCGACCTGATGCCCATGAAGCTTTCGAACCCGTGCTGATGATACTTCCCGAAAAGTAAGTCAAACTAACACCCGTGGCAAAAGGGAATTTGCAAATGAGCGCCGCCAATCGTAGAAGCGGTCAAATAAACCCCAGGAGATAAGAATGCGGCCTTCAGGCAGAAAAATCGACCAGATGCGCAAGGTCTCGTTCGAGCGCAATTTTTCCAAGCATGCGGAAGGCTCCTGCCTGGTGAAGTTCGGCGATACGCATGTGCTCTGCACCGCGAGCCTTGAAGAAAAGACGCCGCCATGGCTGCGCAATACCGGCAAGGGCTGGGTCACGGCCGAATACGGCATGCTGCCGCGGGCAACCGGCGAACGCATGAAGCGCGAAGCCGCCGCCGGCAAGCAGGGCGGCCGCACCCAGGAAATCCAGCGGCTGATCGGCCGGTCGCTGCGCGCCGTCGTCGACTTGCAGGCACTCGGCGAACGGCAGATCACGCTCGATTGCGACGTCATCCAGGCCGATGGCGGCACGCGCACAGCCTCGATCACCGGCGGCTGGATCGCGCTTTACGACTGCCTGAAATGGATGGAAAGCCGCAACATGATCAAGGTCGACCGGGTCTTGAAGGATCACGTCGCTGCCATCTCCTGCGGCATCTTCGCCAGCCAGCCGGTGATCGATCTCGATTACATCGAAGACTCCTCGGCCGAGACCGATGCGAACTTCGTCATGACCGGCACCGGCGGGATCGTCGAGATCCAGGGCACGGCCGAAGGCACGCCGTTCAGCGAGGGCGAATTCACATCGCTGATGCAGCTTGCCAGAAACGGCATCGGTGAACTCGTGGCGCTGCAGAAGCAAGCCGTCGAAGGATGAACCCCATGCTGGAAGGCATGTTGGAAACGGCGCTCTATGCGCGGGATCTCGATCAGGCCGAGGCGTTCTACGAAGACGTTCTCGGGCTTGAAAAGATCGCCCGCGCCGCCAACCGGCATGTCTTCTTCCGCTGTGGCCCCGGCGTTCTCCTGATCTTCAATCCCGAGGAAACGGTGAAGCCGCCGGCGCCTGAAGCACTGCAGGTGCCGCCGCACGGCACGAGCGGCCAAGGCCATGCCTGTTTCCGGGTGTCCGGCCGCAATATCGATGCCATGGCCGAACGGCTGACGGCGGCGGGTGTTGCGATCGAATCCGAGGTGCGCTGGCCGAACGGCGGCCGCTCGATCTATTTCCGCGATCCTGATGGCAACAGCCTGGAATGCGCGGAGCCTAAAATCTGGGGCATCGAACAGGATATCTGAATGCGAAAGCTTGAAACGAAGACCATCGTCGTTGCCAGCCACAATGCCGGCAAGATCCGCGAGATCCAGGAATTGATCGGGCCGCTCGGCTTCACCGCCAAATCGGCGGCCGAGCTGAATTTCGTCGAGCCGGATGAGACCGGCACGAGCTTCGAGGAGAATGCGACGATCAAGGCGATCGCCTCGGCCAATGCCTCAGGCATGCCGGCTCTGTCGGACGATTCCGGGCTGGTGGTCGATGCACTCGGCGGCGATCCCGGTGTCTACACCGCCAATTGGGCGGAGAAGGCCGACGGCACGCGCGATTTCGACATGGCGATGGCGAAGGTGGAAAAGGCGCTGCAGGACGCCGGCGCAACAAAGCCGGAACAGCGAACGGCGCGTTTCATCAGCGTGCTCTGCCTTGCCTGGCCGGACGGGCATACGGAGCTGTTTCGCGGCGAGGTGAAAGGCAGCGTCGTCTGGCCGCCGCGCGGCACGCAGGGCTTCGGCTACGACCCGGTCTTCCAGCCCGAGGGCTACGACATCACCTTCGGCGAAATGAGCGGCGAGGAAAAACACGGCTGGAACGTCGGCAAGCCGCAAGCGCTGTCGCACCGTGCCCGCGCCTTCAAACTCTTTGTTGAAACCTGCCTGGAGGCATAAGGTCTGTTCGTGGACAATTTCGACACGCCAAGCACCTCGCGCGACGCGGCCCTGCTGCCCGATACCGGCGAGCCGGGCTTCGGCGTCTATGTGCATTGGCCCTTCTGCGCGGCGAAGTGTCCCTATTGCGACTTCAACAGCCATGTGCGCCACCAGCCGGTGGATCAGGAGCGTTTTACAGCTGCCTTCCTGAAGGAGATGGCGGCGGTCCGATCCATGAGCGGACCGAAGACGGTGACGAGCATCTTCCTCGGCGGCGGCACGCCGTCGCTGATGAAGCCGGAAACGGTTTCCGCCATTCTCGACGGCATTGCGCGGCACTGGCATGTGCCTGATGGCATCGAGATCACCATGGAGGCCAATCCTTCGAGCGTCGAGGCCGAACGCTTCCGCGGCTACCGGGCAGCCGGCGTCAACCGCGTCTCGCTGGGCGTGCAGGCGCTAAACGACCGGGATCTGAAATTCCTCGGACGGCTGCATGATGTCGACGACGCGCTGAAGGCGATAAGGCTGGCGCGCGATATCTTTCCGCGCATGTCCTTCGACCTGATCTATGCCCGGCCCGACCAGACGGTCGAGGAATGGGAAAAGGAACTGAAGGAGGCGATCTCCTACGCGGTCGACCATCTTTCGCTTTATCAGCTGACCATCGAGGAAGGCACGCCCTTCCACGGCCTGCACAAGGCCGGCAAGCTGATCGTACCGGACGGCGAGCAATCGGCACTGCTCTACGAGGCGACGCAGGAGATCACCGCGCGCGAGGGCATGCCGGCCTATGAGGTTTCCAATCACGCCCGACCGGGGGCTGAAAGCCGGCATAACCTGACCTACTGGCGCTACGGCGATTATGCCGGCATCGGCCCGGGCGCCCATGGCCGGCTGACGCGTGGCCCGGAGAAGCTCGCGACAGCGACCGAACGCAAGCCGGAAGCCTGGCTCGACATGGTCGAGCGTGACGGGCACGGCATTCTCGACGAGGAGCGGCTCGGCTTCGAAGAACAGTCCGACGAACTGCTGCTGATGGGGCTGCGGCTGAGGGAGGGTGTCGATCTCGCCCGCTGGCAGCAGCTTTCGGGCCGCGACCTCGACCCGAAACGCGAGGAATTCCTGCTCGAACATAAATTCATCGAGCGGATCGGCAATTCACGCCTGCGCTGCACGCCATCCGGAATGCTGATCCTCGATTCCGTCGTCGCCGATCTCGCCTGCTGACACCCATACGACGGATTGGTTTTCGGTGCGGCGGCATTGATATTGCCGCCGCACCGGAGGCTATTTCTTAGCCGTGGCTGGTCGCACCCGCCTTGAAGAGGCTGCCGGTCGGCGTCTTCAAAAACATCTCCAGCGGAATATGCTCCTGGTGCAGGAAGCCGGTCGCCGGCAGCAGGCCGTCGCGGACCATCTCGATGACAGCGACGACGGAGGCTGACGTCGTCCAGGCGATCGCCGTGCGGCGCGCGCCGGCAATCTCGATCGGGTAATAGGCGCGCACGAATTCCTTGCGGCGCAGGCTGCCATTCTCGGTGCCTTCGGCGGCGACATGGACATAGACAACATCGTCGTCAACCGGCGGCTTGGCATTGGTCAGGATCTCGCCGGCGAGCTTGCGCTTGTCGCGCATCAACAGCTCGTGGAAGAAGAAATTCATCAGCTCCATATGGCCGGGATAACGCATGGTCTTGTAATCGAGATTGTCGATCTTGCCGAGCATGGTGTCACACATGGTGCCAAGGCCGCCGGACGTCGTGAAGGCTTCGAGCTTGACGCCGCCGACATAGACGGTCTCGTGCCATTCCATCGGCGAGACAAGCTTGCGCACACCGCCCTCGATGACCTCGCAGTCGTTCAGATATTCGTTGACGACGCCCTCGGGCGACCAGTTGAAGGCGTAGCCGAGCAGTCCGGTCGGATGCTGCGGCAGGGCGCCGACGCGCATGCGGATCGACCGGCAGCGATCGAAGCCGTCTGCCAGGCTTGCGCCGACGATGCCGACGAAACCCGGCGCCAGGCCGCATTGCGGCGCCATCAGGCCGCGGGCTGTCTTCGACAGCTCGATGATGAAATTGGTGGTCGGAACGTCTTCGGTCAGATCGAAATAATGAATGCCGGCAAGATGGGCGGCGCGCGCCAATTCGATATTCAAATGATAGGGCAGGCAGGACAGCACCGCCTCGACATTCGAGAGCAGTTCGCCGATCACTTGGGGATCGGAGATATCGCCGGTGCGGCACTTGAAGGGGACGTCGCTCAGCGGCAATTGCGCGTCGACGCCGATGACCTCGAAGCCGCCTTCATGCAACAGCGTCGCCGCCAGCCGTCCGACCTTGCCCAGGCCGAGAACGGCGATCTTTTCGAAACTCATTCATTCCTCCCACGCGCCGTTTTGGCGCTTCAGTCTTTGAAATGCAGTTGATGCGCGGGAGGTATAGAATAAAAAACTTATAAAGGAAAACAGCCGGAATCGCTTCCGGCCGTGGATTTTTCGGAAAAACCTATCGACTATTCGTTGATCAGGCGCTTCAGAAGCTCGACTTCGTGCGAAAGCTTGGTGTCTCCCGAAATCAGTTCCTCGATCTTGCGCACGGCGTGCAGCACGGTCGTGTGATCGCGCCCGCCGAAACGGCGGCCGATCTCCGGGAAGGAGCGTGGCGTCAGCGTCTTCGACAGATACATGGCGATCTGGCGCGGCTTGACGATGACGCGGGTGCGGCGGTTCGACACCAGTTCCTGGCGCGAGACATTGTAGTGTCTTGCAACGATGCGCTGGATATCCTCAATGCGCACACGGCGGGGTTCGCCGGAGCCGACGAGATGGGCGAGCAGTTCGTCGACGCGTTCGATCGACAGGTTCGGCTCGAAGGAGCGGCGGAAGACCAGCTGGTTGAAGGCGCCTTCAAGTTCACGGCCGCTGGCCGTGACGTTGCGAGCGACGTGCTGGAGCAAATCGGCGGGAATTTCGAGCGACGGATCTTCGAGCCGGGCGACAGCAAGGCGACGCTTGAGGATTTCGAGACGCATCTCGTAATCCGGCGCGTCGAATTCGATCGCGACGCCGCCCTGCAGGCGCGAGCGGACGCGGGGGTCGAGCGACTCCAGCTCCCAGGGCGCACGGTCGGCGGCAACGACGACCTGCTTGGCGCTGTCGAGCAGCATGTTCAGGAGATGGCAGAATTCATGCTGGATCATCTTGCCCTGTAGAAACTGCATGTCATCGATGATCAAGAGATCGATGTTGCGCAGCGAATCCTTCAGCGTCAGCGCATCATTGTCGCGGATTGCGGTGGCGAAACGCCACATGAAATATTCGGCCGTCAGATAGACGACGCGCAGAGCCCTGGGGTTCTGCACCGCCGCATTGGCGACAGCCTGCAGCAGGTGGGTCTTGCCGAGGCCGACGGTCGAATGGATGAAGAGCGGGTTGAAGCGCACGGCGCCCTGACCAGCTTCCGCGATGGTTTTCGCAGCCGCAAGTGCTACCCGGTTGGAGCTGCCTTCGACGAAGGTGTCGAAGGTAAAGCGGCTGTCGAGCGGCGAACCGAAGAGCGGCGAGCCGAAGCTTGCTGGCCTTGCGGCGGCAACGGCCGAAACCGCCTGCTGGACGGCCTGACCGGCCGGCTGAGCGCTTGCCGGGCGGCGCATCTGCGTGGGGGCGGCTGGTTCCGGCGCGACCGCCTCATCGAGCGCCTTCGTGCCGTGGCGCGTCGCCGTACGCACCAGGACTTCGATTTTCAGAATTTCCGGATCTTCGGCCTGGAACAGACCGGTGATGAGATCGAGATAACGATTGTTGATCCACGACTTCAGGAAGGTCGTGGGGACCGAAAGGCGAACGACGCTCTTCGAGACCGAATGCAGCTTCAGCCGGGCGAACCAGCTGGCGTAGACATCCTGACCGACCTGAGCCTTCAAGCGCGCGCTGACGCGCTCAAACAATACGTTCTGCTTCATATCCGCCTTTACTTCCGCCGCTTCCAGGCGAATGGAGCCGAACGCCTGCGGTGCCGCATCCCCATTGTCGAGCCCGCTCGTCGTCATCGTATTCATCTGCAT